>JBFWMN010000004.1:0-67197 GCA_050251555.1 Pseudobdellovibrionaceae bacterium
AATCTTTTTCATGAACGCCTAATATACACAAATCACGCAAAACGTCGACTGCCCCATCATAATGGGGCAGTCGACGCGGATAAATTTATAATATCTTCGGCTTATTCAGCAGGGGATCTGCCACGAAGTGCGTTGACCGCCATGGCAACCACAAACAGAACAAGGAAGATAAAAAACAAGATTTTTGCAATTCCTGCCGATGCTGCAGCCACGCCGCCAAAGCCTAAAAGACCGGCAATCAGTGCCACAACGAGGAATGTTAAAGCCCATCCTAACATGATGTTTTCCTTTCTATTATTTCTCATTCTCCTGTATTGAAAACGCTTCATGCATTTTTTTTGTTCCCGTAAGGAACTGTTTCGCCACCGTTACCGTTTGTAACAGGAATGTAACAGACAAGAAAAATGACAAAGGAAGAGTAAGAGATGTATTTAGTTGAGAGTGTACAAACATCCTACAATGTTATGTCCTTCATCACCGAGCGCGATATTGACGCGCTGATTGATAACGAACTTTCCGAGGAAAGAGCTTCAACCGTTTTAAGTGAAATCGAACATATGCCGCACCTAAAAAGTTACTATAAAGAGATGCTGGTGCAAAAAGCTCTGCTTCAGGATTGGTGGGCGCAATTGGGGCGCCGTCAGAATTAAGCCTTATTTCTCTTCGTTTCCTTTCAAAAAATAGGGTTTACCTGCCCCGTGCATTGGAACAATGTGCGGGGTTTTTCTGTTTACCTATCAAGACAGCCAAAAACTGAAAGGAAAAATAGAATGTTTACCAAGACAAAACTCTTAGGCGCAACGGCAGCACTCACACTGATGCTGGGCGCAGGTATGGCCCATGCTGAAACAGTTGTGACACACACAGAGGCCACGACAACAGTCCCCACCGCCCTGACACTGGAAGCTATGGATACGAACCGTGACATGACCGTATCGATGGATGAAGTTTCTGCCGCTCTCTTTAAATTCTATGACGGTGACGGGAATGAAGTGATCGACAATATCGAATTCGACAACCCCAAGGTTGCCACAATTCGCCCTGTAGACGTTGAAAAATACACATTCGTCGACTTTGACAATGATGGCGTTGCCGAAGCTTCCAGCTTTGAATATGACGTGATGTATCAGCGCTCGGGTCTCGCCCGCTTTGACGGCGACAATGACGGTCTGTCACCTGCCGAGTTTCTGGACGAAAGCTTCCTTGAAGCCGACAAAAACAATGACAAGGGTGTTGATGCCAAAGAATGGGCTGCTGCCTATCTTGCTGCTCACAAAGACATCGAGGTGAAATCGACCATCGATCAACAGGACAGTGATGACCGCACAAATCACCCTGAATAATAAAAAATAAAATCGGGCGGCTTTAAGTCGCTTAGGAGAGAAATGACCCTGTTGCCGTATCTATCGGCTCGGGGTCATTTTATATTTGGCCCAATGTTTTAATGCGGGCTTTGGCATGAATTTCATTTTGCGACATCACCACCGTTTGCGGGCGGAAACGCTCAATCACGGAACGCACATAAGGGCGAATACCGGGTGAGGTCAAAAGAACGGGGTTTTCGCCTTGTTGCGAGAATTTTTCATACCCTGCTCTGACCGCCGTAATAAATTCCTGCAATTGTGAGGGAGGCATCGCAAGCTGGCGTTCCTCGCCGTCCCCGACAAGTGTCTCGGCAAAGGCGTTTTCCCATTTGGGTGTCAGTGTCACCAGCGGCACCATGCCCTGACCATTGATGTTCTGATCGCAAATCTGGCGCGCAAGGCGTGCTCTGACATGCTCGGTCATAATCGCAATATTCTTCGTATAGGTTGCCGCCTCGGAAATGCCCTCCAGAATGGTCGGCAAGTCACGGATTGAGACACGCTCGGAGACAAGGTTTTGCAAAATACGCTGCAAGCCTGTCACAGAAAGCTGCGAGGGAATGACATCGGCAACCAGTTTCTGATACTCACCCGACAACTCATCCAGTAAGCGTTGAGTTTCGGTATAGGACAGGAGGTCCGCCATATGGTCTTTAACCAGTTCGGTCAGATGTGTCGTGATAACCGTAGGCGCATCGACAACCGTATAGCCTTTGAAATGAGCTTCCTCGCGGTAACGCTGATCGATCCACATGGCTGGTAGACCGAAGGTCGGCTCGGTCGTATTTTCACCGGGCAGTTTAATCGCCTCACCCGTCGGGTCCATGCAAAGAAGCATATTGGGGCGAACATCCCCTCTGCCTGCCTCAATCTCCTTGATGCGCACGACATACTGGTTGGCCTGAAGCTGCAAATTATCCTGAATACGCACGGCAGGCAGGATATAGCCCATATCTTCGGCCAATTGACGGCGCAACCCCTTAACCTGTGTCGTCAGCTTGTTGCCGCCTTCCCCCTGCACCAGCGGCAAGAGACCATAGCCCAGCTCCAGACGCAGAATGTCCATGGACAGGGACTGCGAAATCGGTTCTTCGGCAGCTTGGGCAGGTTTTTCCAGAGCCAGCATTTCCTGACGCTCTTTTTCTTCGACAATCTCGCGCTGCTTGAAGGCAAGATATGACAGGCCGCCCGTAATACCGCCCAGAACAGCAAAGGGCAGAAACGGAATGCCGGGAATAATCCCGATTGTGAACATGAGGCCCGCCGACATAGCCATGGCTTTGGGGTAACGCGAGAATTGCGCGAACATGGCCTTATCCGCCGTGCCCTCAACACCGGCCTTTGACACCAATAGACCTGCGGATACGGAAACGATAAGGGCGGGAATTTGTGAAACCAGACCATCACCGATGGTCAAAATCGTGAAGGTCGAAGCCGCTTCGCCTGCCGTCATCCCGTAAGATGTCGTGCCGATAATGATACCGCCGATAATATTGATGAAGGTGATCAAAAGGCCGGCAATCGCGTCACCACGCACGAATTTTGCCGCACCGTCCATGGCCCCGAAGAAGGTGCTTTCCTGTGAAAGTTCGGCACGTTTCAACTTCGCTTCTTCTTCAGTGATAAGCCCTGCCGACATATCGGAATCAATCGCCATTTGCTTACCGGGCATCGCATCCAGTGTAAAACGTGCGGCAACCTCGGCGATACGCCCCGAACCTTTGGTGATCACGACAAAGTTGATGATGACGAGGATCGCAAACACGATCCCGCCCACCACATAGGAATCCTGAATAATAAATGATCCGAACGCCTCGATAATACGGCCCGCTGCGTCACCGCCCTGATCACCGTTAGAGAGAATGAGACGTGTCGAGGCAACGTTCAAACCCAGACGTAAGGCTGTCGAAATCAGCAGGATCGTCGGGAAAGTCGAAAAATCCAGAGGACGCGCAATAAACAGCGTCGTCATCAAAATCAGTACGGAAAAGAGCACCGAAACCGTCAGCCCGAAATCGAGCATGATGGTCGGCATCGGCACCAACATGAACATCAGAATGAAAATAATGCCGAGTGCAAGCGCCACATCCGAACGGAACACGCCACCCGCACCTGTACGGGCCTGTCCGAGAAGAGATGAGAAACTATTGGTTTGGGACATCGGCCTTGAAAAAGAAGTTGGTAATCCTGAAGATGGAGCAGCTCAAAAGCCGCTTATAAAGTCAGTTTACGTTGGAAAATCAGGAAAGGCAAACCCTCTTGATATAAGGGTTTTGCGGGGTATCTTGGCTTCTTCAAGATGCTTCGGGAATATCCATTCCCTCATCCTTATACTGGTTCAGCTTATTTCTTAAGGTTCGGATCGAAATACCGAGGATTTTCGCGGCATGCGTCCTGTTACCCAGTGTTGTGCCCAGTGTATTGATGATCATATCACGCTCAACGTCAGCAATAGTGCGCCCGACAAGGCCTTCAACGGCTTCGGGGTTGGCGACCTCGACCACTTCATCCACTTTCGCAGCAGAGGACACCCCTGCCGGATCAGGTGCTTTGGTCGCAGCCGCGCCATTATCGCCTGCCGAGGTTTTGCTAAATTCGGTATCTGCCAGATGAATGTCATCAGCAACAATTTCCTCATCCAGCGACATGAGCGTTGCGCGGTGCATCGTGTTTTCAAGTTCGCGGATATTCCCGCGCCAGCGATAGGCTTTCAGCTTATCCTGCGCATCTTGGGAGAGCGGCTTTTTGGGGTAATGGTTTTCTTCCGCGAATTTGTCGGCAAACATTTTCGCCAAAGGCACGATATCGGACGGACGCTCGCGCAAAGCAGGCAATGCAATTGTCACCACATTCAAACGGAAATACAAATCTTCGCGAAACTCACCCTTTTGAACGGATGCCTCCAGATTGCGGTTCGAGGTCGCGACAATGCGCGTATCGATCTTCACGGCATCGTTTGAACCGATCCGCGTAATTTCTTTCTCCTGAATGGCCCGCAGGAGTTTTGCCTGCAAAAGCGGATGCATTTCGGAAACCTCATCCAGAAGAAGCGTGCCTTTGGAAGCCTCTTCAAATTTCCCGATACGGCGGCCTGTTGCGCCCGTAAAAGCGCCCTTTTCGTGACCGAACAATTCGGATTCCAGCAGGTTTTCGGGAATGGCGGCACAGTTGACGGCAATAAACGGGCCATCCTTGCGACGCGATTTTTTATGGATGTAGCGCGACATCACTTCCTTACCTGTACCGGACTCACCCGTGATCATAACGGTTGCATCAGACGGCGCAATTTTATCGGCAAGCTGAACAACACGCTGCATGGCAGGGTCGCCTGCAATCATCTTGGTGTCTTCTTGGGTGACGGCTTCTAAAATGGCTGCAATTAAATCCGTATCGGGGGGCAGCGGCACATATTCCTTGGCACCGGCCTGAATGGCTTTGACAGCAGCAGGTGAATCCGTGCCTATCCCGCAAGCAACAACAGGCACATGGATACGCTCGGCCTCTAAATTCTGAATGAAATCGGCAATCTTCAGCTTGATATCGACCATTGCGACATCGGCACCTTTACCGTTACGAAGGGCGCCGAGTGCCTCAACAAGATCTTCGCAATGGATAACCTTGGCGCCGCGCTGCAAGGCAATTTTGCCCGCTGTGCTCATATAGCCGTCAAGTTGTCCGACAATCATTAATCGCATGATATTACTAACCTAAGTTTTTAAAAGAAGCTGATCCGCTCACGTGCAGGCAAAAGCGAATTCAGCGCTGTTTCCAGATGACGCGGGTTTTCCTGTTTCGCCATGGATTGGGCGGCAATGCGGATCATGGCGGTTGTCAGGGCCTCGGAATCGGCAATACGCTCCATTTTAACCGACAGCGGCGTGAAAAAGATTGTTCCCAAAATGGCGCCATAAAAGGTGGTCAGCAACGCAATCGCCATTGACGGGCCGATTTTCGACGGGTCATCCAGTTGCGCGAGCATCTGGACCAAACCGACCAATGTTCCGATCAACCCCATCGCAGGGGCAATCTCGCCCGCCTTACGTAGCGCTGAGGCGGCAAATGCATATTTATCAAAATCTGTTTCGGATTCCGTTTTCAAAACCATATCGATATGCATGGGGTCGGCACCGTCTGCAACCATCTGCATGGCTTTAAGCAAGAAAGGCTCTGCCGCCATTTCGTTTTCCATGCGTGATAATGAGAGAACCGTATGTTTCCGCGCCATTACAGCCAGATTGACCAGTTGTTCCGCCATTTGCCCATGATTATCCACTTTACGGATAAAGACGCGCTCCAACGTTTTCAAAAGCGTTTTAAATTCAGGCCCCGCATAGGAAACGGTTGTCACGGCAAGTGTGCCGAACACCACCATCAGTACGGAGGGCAGATTGA
This sequence comes from Pseudobdellovibrionaceae bacterium, assembly GCA_050251555.1. Lineage (GTDB taxonomy): Bacteria > Pseudomonadota > Alphaproteobacteria > Micavibrionales > Micavibrionaceae > UBA2137. Next base: position 5,757 of record JBFWMN010000004.1, read on the forward strand.
AAAAGTTGGCTTGGGATTGGCCTAAAATGGCGGCAACCGCAATCAGAGCCAACGCTACAGTCAGCCCAGCGATGGTGACAAGGTCGAGAATATATTTGGGCTCGCGGATATCGATAGGAATGGAGCGCGCCGCAAAGCCTGCGTGCTCGTCGCCGCCTTCGCTGCTCATCTCCGGTGTGACTTCCGCTCTTTTGACCATGTGATTTTGTTACCTGATTATTCCGCGCCGCGGTCCGATTTCACAATCTCGGTCATCGAGACACCCAGCTTGTCTTCCACAACCACAACCTCGCCACGGGCAACAAGGCGGTTATTCACGTAGATATCGATGGCTTCACCGACTTTACGGTCCAGCTCAACCACGGCACCACGACCGAGTTTCAGGAGTTGCGAGACCTGCATGGTGGAGCGACCGAGAACGGCGGAGATTTGTACGGGAATGTCGTAGATTGCGGTCACGTCCTTTGCCATCGGCTCACCAACGGCAAATTCGTTTTCCTCTTCCGCCTCGCCCTCGGGGGAGATAGCGCCCAAAGAAAATTCCTCACGCTTAGGTTCGGCGGCAGATGCAACACCGGCATCACCGCCTTGGGCAGTGCCTTCGCCATCTTCGTTCATTTGCGTGTCGTCTGTCTGATCATCACTCATGGGACGGACTTACTCCTTAATAGTTATTCTCTTCACTATCTTGCGGCTTTACGGTCTCGTGTGCAAGGGCCTGATCCAATTGTTTTGCCAATGTTTTTTGAAAAGCCGCCATATCGCGCACCATTCCGCCCTGATCCCATTTGATCGCACAATCCCCATAAACCATCTCAGGATCGGCAATCAGAACAATGCGACCTTCATGCCCGGGATGCGAGGCAATATAGGTTTCCAGAGGTGCGTGCAGCTCGGTATTCACCGTTACCTCTAGTTTTGCGTCGGCACGGGCCTCTTCAATAGCGTCCTTCACAGCCCGCATCACCTCATCCAGACCGCCGCGGCTGGTCATGGACGGATATGCCTTTTCCAAAACGGCTTTGACCAATGCAATCGACTCTTCCTGATAGTGGCGTCCGCGCACCGTTTCATTGAGGAGCAATGTATCCAGTTTGGCCTTGATCACCCCGCAAGCCGAATGGATTTGCTGAGTAAAGCCTTCCTCTGACTCCCTAAAACCGTCCTGCTTCCCTTGCTTGTAAGTTTGCGCCTTAGCTTGGGCTAGCTCCTCTTCGGAAAAAACAGGAGGCGGGGCTTCGTAATCATCAGGGGTCGGCTCAGGATCGGGCCTGTCAAAAATATGCGTATCAAACAAAAACGGTTTTTTATTCATCCAAACACCAGTGGGTAAGCAGAAACTCCCCGACGACATGGGGGCCACGCATTTTAATAGATCAGCTCGTCTTCGGCTTCGCCTGTCGCAATCATGATCTCGCCGCGATCTTCAAGATCTTTGGCAACATTGACAATATATTGCTGGGCTTCCTCGACGTCTTTCAAACGCACAGGGCCCATGGCAGCCATATCTTCCTTCATAATCTTACCGGCACGTTCCGACATATTGGAAAAGAAGATATCCTTGATAGTATCGGCTGCCCCCTTCAATGCAATCGGCAGCTTCTCTTTATCCACCGCACGGATAAGGGTTTGAATGCCTGTCGTATCCAGTTTGACGAGATCGTCGAAGGTGAACATCAGAGAACGGATGCGTTCGGCAGAATCCGGGGCTGTTTCTTCCAACTGCTTCATGAAACGACCTTCGGCGTTTCGGTCCATCGAGTTAAAGATATCGGCAATGAGTTCGTGCGAGTCACGGCGCTGCGTTCTGGCAAGGTTGGTCATAAATTCGGTACGAAGTGTTTTCTCAACATCTTCCAAAATCTCTTTTTGCACCGATTCCATACGCAACATGCGCTGGATAACCTCGAGCGCAAAATTGTCGGGCAGAAGTGCCAGCACGCGGGCCGCATGATCGGTCGCGATTTTGGACAATACGACGGCAACAGTTTGCGGATATTCTTTTTGTAAGAATGAGGAGAGAATTTCCTCGTTCACATTACCAAGCTTTTCCCACATGGTCCGCCCCGCGGGACCGCGGATCTCTTCCATGATGGCGCTTACCTTGTCTTCACCCAGAACTTTCATCAGCAAGCGTTCGGTACTGTCCAGCGTCCCGACCAGCGAGTTGGTCGAGCTCATCTGCTCGGCAAAATCAATAAAAAGGCGCTCCACAACGTTGGCGGAGACGCGGCCCAAATTCGCCATGGTCTGCGAGATTTCCATGATCTCGTCATCATCCATATGTTCGAAGATTTTGGCGGTGTTTTCCTCGCCTAGCGACAACAGGAAAATCGCCGCCTTTTCAACGCCGGTCAGTGTTCTGTAATCTTCACGTACCCGTAAGCTCATACCCTATAAACCCTTATTCCTGCCCCATCCAGCTTCGTAAGACCGAAACGGTCTCCCCCGGATAGCTGGAAACGATATCTTCAACTTTCTTCAAGGACGACGCCTTCACCTGACCCTGCACACGGTTCATGTCGATCATGCCGTCTTCAGAACCCTCCTCGACCTCCTCAGGGCGGAACCCATCATAGCCAGGCCCTGTCAAAGCCGGATTAGAACTCATACCGGGCAGCATATCGGGCATGTCGCCCTTCTCACCCATTTTCTCCTGTGTCTCAATCAGCTTGCCCACCATCGGCTGCAAGACAAGCAACACAACAAGGATAATCATAATCGCAACGGTCAGGATTTCAGCCGCATCCAGAAGGTCGGCGCGCTCAAACCCGAGAATTTTTGTGTCTTCGGCCGTATCGCCCGTATCGATATCGGCAAATTGCATGCTTTCAATCGTGAAGCTGTCACCGCGTGAAGCATCGTAACCGACCGCCGACTGCACAAGAACTGCAAGCTTATCCAACTCTTCCTGCGAGCGCGGCTGGTAAATTTCATTCCCTTCGGCATCTTTTGTATATGTGCCGTCCACCATCACGGCAATGGACAAGCGGTTGACCTCGCCCGCTTCGCGGATCGTATTACGGGTCGTTTTAGAAATCTCGTAGTTGGTGGTTTCTTCAACTCGGTTATTTTGCGAGGTCGGCTGATCGCCCAACAACAGATCACCACCGGCATTAGGCAGGTTATTTTGCACGCCGACGGATTGTTCTTGCGGCTGGCGCTCCTGTGCATTTTCTTCAACAGTCTGCGAGGAACGCACGACCTGCCCTTCCGGGTTATAAATCTCTTCATTTTGTGAAATACGGTCAAAATTCAGATCGGCAGTGACCATGGCGCGCACCTTGCCAAAACCGACCGTGCGACCCAGCAGATTTTCAATCGAGCTGGTCAGGCGCTGCTCATATTTATTGCGCATCTCCTCAGCTTTGACCGTCTGCAACGCGTCATCCTCTTCGCCGCCTCTCGCCAATAAATTACCTTCGCTATCCATCACGGACACTTGCGACGCCTTCATACCGGGCACGGCAGACGAGACAAGAGACTGGATACTCAAAACCTGTTCGCGCCCAAGTTCCGCTTTACCGCTTAAATTCAGGAAAACACTGGCTGAAGCCGGACGCGCCTCACGACTGAATAATTCGCGCTCAGGCAAGACGATGTGCACGCGAGCCGAATTGACCTGATCAATTGCCGAAATGGTACGCGACAGCTCCCCTTCAAGGGCGCGCTGCTTGTTCATCTGATCCTGAAAATTGGTTGTACCGAAGCCTGACTGGCTGTCAAACAGCTCATAGCCGAAATTACCGCTGGATGGCAGCCCCTCTTTCGCTAACAGCAGGCGCGCCTTGGCTACGTCGCCTTCATCCACCAATACTTGCGTATTGTCTTCGGCGGTCTGGTATTTGACGCCGGCATTATCCAGCGCAAGCGCAATCTGGCGCGCATCATTAACGGACAAATCCGAATAGAGAAGGCTCATCGTCGGTGAAGAAACGCGGACGGACACGAAGACGAAGAAGATGAGCAGCATGAATATGACCGCCCCCATAATACTGAGGCGTGCGGGGCCGAGACGACGCATCGTGCCCATAAAGCCTTGCGCATTATCCAATTGGCGATCGTCTGCCGAAGTACTGCTATCCATTCCTATATGTACCCATTCATCGTCATGTGCCGGATCCCCGTTAAAGGCGTGGTCGGGGCGGCTTTATCATTTTTCTGACTTTATTATATCGTGTCTTAACCATTTTTGCCACAAAGTTAACGCAATTTCCCGCCACATCGCTTTTGCGCACTCACCTCGCCCCGTTCATAAGCAAAAACCATACCGTTTCTTTAACGAAACTGAACAAATCGTAAAGAAAGGTTATTAAGATTTTGTTAATAATTACAAAAACTTGACAGCTATACCTCTTTTGTATTACTCTATTATTGGGTCAATGTATATTCAGTATGAGTATACGCCAAAAGGTTAGGATAACGATGATGCTCGATACCGTATCGCTCGGTGCATCCAGTGCAGGACTTGTCAGAAGCGCAGTCGCCAAGACTGAGCTTGCACCTGCTCCTATCGTTACAGCTGACTCTTCCGTTTCTAGTCATATTCAGGTTGATCCGTATATCAGCCGTCAGGTGAACTTTCTTTCACAAAGCTCGCGCCCGATCATCGAATTCCGTGACACATCGACAGGCAGCACGGTAAAGCAATTCCCAACCGAAGCACAGATCCGCGCCTATTCGCGTCAGCAAAGCGCTGACCAGCCCGCAGCCCTGCCACTTGAGGTCCGTCAGTCCGTAGATGCCGATACCGAGCGCCAGATTCGCCGAGAAGTTGCCAAGAAAGTCGCTGTCAAAGTCGATGCCCCGCAGCCCGAACCCGTCAAAGTCGAGGCCGACGCGCCAAAACAGGTCAGCACCGAAGCCTGAGCTCCGCTTTTCTCCTTATAAAAAATGGAAAGATATTAACGTGCCGCCCGGCTTGCCCCGAGAAGTCCGGCAGCAATTTCTCTATTGATCGTGACCAGCACCGAGATTTTATCTGACGCAGGTTCGCCCTCGGCTTGAATCGTGCGCTTAAACACGAAATTAGCAAGCTTAATGACGTTTGAGGAGAGATGCGGCGGGATATGAGCGGGTTTTTCGCCACTGCGCTCCGCCATAACCTGATCATAAAACGCACCCCACACCATGCGATTATCTCGCAATGTCGACACCAGATCCGTCCGTGCCTTACCGTTCCAGTCATCAATCACATGTTGCAGGCGGTCAGCTAGACGCGTCAAAGCACGCGCCTCGATCTCGCTTTGTGACAGATGCTCCAGAGTTTCCTTCTGTGGCGCTTGCTGTGCTTGGTCCTGTGTGTGTGTCGCGTTCTGCTTGTCAGGTGTTTTTTGTAGTTCTTCGTGTTGCGACATAGTCTCGTATATTCGAAGTTAAGCCCTTTTCAGGATTTCCTCTTCAAGGTCGATCAAATTTCGACCCTCCTTCAGGGCCTTATAATAGTGCCCCTTAATAATATACTCGTTGATCTCGGCAAAAGCGGGCGCAGTTGAGGGCGCTGCCTGCAAAATATCTTTCAAAATGGCAAAATACTTGGCGTGATACTCACGTGGGTTACGCGCCAGATACATGCATTGAATAAGGAAATAGATTTTCTTGCACGGTGTATCGGCTTCTTCTTCCTGTATCACGTCTTTTTCACGCAAGATGGGAGCTTCACCGGCAATATGGATACGCGTGCGCTGCTTGTCATTGGTAATGACAGCCGTGCCGATCAGGATTTTCTCTCCAGGTTTCAAGTCAATGACGAGGGCCATAAATGAAGTCCTACCTATTCCTTCGAATGTGAAAAACCGCTTTGAAAGCGGCTGAGATGATTTACGCAGAGAAAGAGAAAAAAAATGTCCTTTAAACTCGTCTCACCCTCTTTCAGGATAAGCATATACCTTAAAACTGTTCAAGAAGGCTGCGCTGTGCATCCGATGCCAGCGAGCCGCCGCTTTCTTCAAGCATCTGACGGGTCTGGAGCGCCAAAAGGGCCGCCGCTTCATCATTGGCAGGCACTTGTTGGGCCACTTGCGCGGCAGATGCCTGTACGGCACCGATAAACAAATCAATCGAAGACTGAGCAAATTCCTTGCGGGTTTCCACTTCAAACGAGTCACCCATTAATTGAGAACGGAAGGCACCCAACTCATCAAGAACCTGACGCATCTGCAATTTCAGTCCGTCGGCGACACCTTCATCAGCCAGCACAACATTCCCTATACCCATATCGGTCGCACTTGATTTAAAACCTTCAACATGAAGCTGGGCTCCAGGCTCATCCCCGAATTTGAAGGAGATCACATCACCAGCCAGCAGGTTTTCACCAGGGAAACCGGCATTTTTGGCCAAATTATCAATGTCACGCACGGCAGCCTCAAAACGGCTTTGGAAGGCTGCAACATCATCGGAGCGCCCCTCAGCCAACGCACGTCCAGTCTGAATGGCTATACCGCCGATCTCTTCGAATTTGGCTGTAATTGTATCCAACGCCGACAACGCCGTATCCAGCGTGCGACCTGCATTTTCAACATTTTCAAGAAGCCCTTGGAAGCCTGAAACTTTTTCAAGAAGAGCAGATGGCGTAATGGAAACAGAATCGCGGATCGGCGAAGATTTCAATGTTTCATCTGAAGAAGAAGGGGCATCGACCTTGGAAGAACGAGCGGAAGCGTCCAAACCCTTAGCACGGGCAAGATCCGCTTTCTGCTGTAGCAATGACGAGGTCAGTTTAATGTCTGACACTTTTACACCTGGCCTTCCTTTTCTAGGTTGGTCGTTTCTATACCCTTAATTCACGTTATCGTACCCTAATATAGCACAATAATGCTGAGTCATCCACGCACTCTTTGCGCAGATTGACACACCCCTATCATACCTCAGAAAGAGTTAAGGAAGTCTTACCAAAAAGATCGGCTTTTAGACGGTTTTCTTCAATTTAAACAACGGCATGATAGCGTGCCGCGCCACTGCCCGGATCATAGTATATCCCATGAGGTGCGGCCTGTTCATCAGTCGCCATTGCCACATCCTGAATATTGGCAGCCATACGGTTGCCGCGATCCATTCCGGCAGAGCGTCCCTCATGCGATCCGTTCGAGCCAAAGCCTTCACCTGAAAAGGAAAATTCAAGATCCATATTGGAGAGATCAAATCCGGCATCCTGCATGGCTTGTTGTAATGCGGAGCTGTCTTTTTGCAAAAGATGGAGCGAGGAGGCTTTTTCGGCAGATAAGACAACTTTCACCTTCTGAGCATCATCCATGCTGATATCGACCATGACCTTACCGAGTTCCGAGGGGTTCAAGGAAACCGAAATCTTTTGTGCTGCATCTTTAACACCCGCCTTACCCATCGCTGAGGCAACCTGTTGAGCAACAGCCGCACCCGAAGCGGATGCGGGAACCACATGCCCCGCTGCAAAGGCCGGTGCCGATGGGCTAATATGGGCGGCGCGAACCGCAGCGGCAGCCGCTTGCGCATCATCCGCCACATCAGAAGTCAGCGTTCCTGAAGAAGCCGCCTCGCCCGCATATTGCTCAAGAAGGGCGGCAAAATCCGCTGAGCCTTGTTTGCCCAGCCCTGACGCACCTGCGGCTTGCGCCTGCGATGCGGGTGTTGCCAGACCGTTTCCGTTGGCATTGTTTCCACCTTGAGCATTGGCATTATGGCGGACATAAATCTGGATATCCGCGCCATCAATGTCGCTGCCGGAGACTTTAGCGGACGCGTCACTTGAGGCATGCATACGTTTATCCGCACCCGACACATCAAACCATTTGGCAGGCATGACTTCGGCGGGGACAACGCTTCCGGCTTGGGTTGACGCCATGGCCTGTCCCTGAACCGAGGCGGCTTGCGCGCGGGCCTGTGCGGCAGCCTCGGCAGCGGCAGCAGCGGTGTTAGCGGGCACACGTGGTGTCTCGATAATATCCATCCCTGCATCTTCCGTCATCGCTCTCAGCGCCGCGGCAATCTTGGCTTTTTCATCGTCGTTAAAGGCGGATAAATCGACGGGTTTTGCAAAAACATCAATGACATCTTCGTCAATCACGCCCTTATTCGCCTGCGCGGCAGCATTGGCGGCAGCGACTTGCGCCTGAACATCATCGGCAAGACTGTCTTGGCCTGCCTGCCCTGCCAGAATATCCTGCCCTTCAGCCCCGAATGTCGGGTTCATCTCTTCATTTGAAAGTGAGGAAATAAAGGCCGCAAACGCATTCAGCCCGTCTTCGTTGACCGAGCCGTCGGCGTTATACAGATTTTCAAGAATATCGGAGGGGACGGCTATCTGCTTCAGCCCTGCGCCCGAAATCTGGGAGGCCAGAGGTTTGTCGCCATTAGCGGGCTTTGTGGCAATCAGATGATTCACAAACGCCATGAAACTGGCTTGTGACTGATCGTTTTTCGCCTTATCGGATTTTTTGTCTGCAGGGATCGTCTCTTCGATCTCGTTTGAGTTGCGGGATTTCTCGGCACGTGCCGCCTCTCTGCTTTGCGCGGAGGCAGACGGTGCGGAAGACGCATCGGAAACACGAACCGGTGGGACGATAATTGGTGCAGGCATATGTTCTCTTTCTTTTCGTCTTTAACTCTTTGCTTTTTTGCCGTTCTCTCGATCAGGCCGTGTCGGACACACCCGTCGAGAGCGGTGCTTTGCGCTGAATGGCTGTTTTTGTGCCATTCGCGCTGTAGCGCACTTCGTCCTCACCTGACAATGCCCGTCTGGCAGATGCCATGATCCGTTCGTTCAAGCGGCGGGTACTAGCGAGGCGACGCTGCAATTTCACCGCATTTTCACGAGCCGTACCCATAAAGGTTTCCTGTGCCTCGCGAAGGGCGGCAATCGCCTTTTCATCAAGCTCTTTGAGCTTTTCACGTGCGGAAATGATTTTTTGGGCGAACATTTCGTAATCTTTTGCGAGCCTGACTTTTTCAGCCTGCAAATCCTTAAAGCCCTCAATGTCGGAGCGATCCAGACAGGCGGTTTCTTTCGCAACGACATGATTAAGCTGGCGGGCCAGAACTTCAATATGACGAACAGCCTTGTCCAGCTCGGAAAGCGAAGGGACGGATTTATCTCCTCCTGCTGCCGCTGCGGCGCCCGCACCTGTTGCGGTTGCGCCCGAACGGCGCTGAATGGCGTCTTTTACACGTGATCCAATAGTCATGCTCTCTTACTTGTCCTCTCCTGTTTGGGGTTGTCTGGCATAAAGCGGCTGGATGCCGATATGGGACAGTCCGTCTGTGCGTGCCGCTTGACGTTCGGCAGCCATGGCTTCCACATCGGAAACTTTCTGCGGGCCGTTTTGCATCTGGATCAGCGCATCCTTGATATGTGAGGCAAGCCCCACACCGCCGCGACGCGCAAATTCCTTACCGTATTCATCCAGCATAAAGCCGCGAAACACTTCTTCGCCCTTCCCGCCGCCGAATGTACTGTCGACCTCAAGACCTTCGAACATCGGTTTCAACATTTCTGTTAAAAAGACGGCTTCGAAATCCTGTGCTGCTTTGGTCAGAGCTGCGTCGCCTTTAGCGTCATTAGCCGCTTTCTTGACCGAGGCTTCGGCTTTATCGACCCCGATTTGCGAGGCACGATTGGCAGCCAGCATGGTTTCAGGTGATAAGGTGGATAAATTCATCATGCTCATAACAGGACAATCTCCGCTTGTAAGGCACCTGCCGCTTTGATCGCTTGCAAGATGGTAATGATATCCTGCGGGCCGACACCGAGGCGGTTCAGGCCTGTCACAAGGTCTTGCAGCGTGACACCGGAGTCTAGAACCGCAAGGCGTGTATCAGCACCCTGATTGACCTCAAGCTCGGTTCTCGGGACAGTCACAGTCTGACCGACATCGGAAAACGGGTTGGGCTGAGACACTTGGGGTGTTTCCGTGATCTTGATGGTCAGCGAACCTTGGGCAATCGCCACCGTCGAGACACGCACGTCGGAACCCATTACAACCGTGCCCGTATTTTCGTCGATTACGACTTTAGCGACCTGATCGGGTTCAATCGGCAATTGCTCAATATCGGTAATCAAATCGACCATAGATCCTGCATAGCCAGCGGGTTTTTTGATCGTGACAGAGGCCGGGTTATCCGACGAAGCAACGCCGCCTGCGATAAAGCCGTTCACGGCAGAGGCCACGCGACGCGCTGTTGTAAAGTCAGGGTTACGAAGAGCCAGACGGATGGATTGCAGATCGGCAAGATTAAAGTTGATCTCTTTTTCAACAATCGCACCTTCAGGAATACGTCCCGATGTCGGCGTATTGACGGTGACAGAGGCCGCAGCACCTTGTGCCTGAAAGCCGTTAATCATCACGGGACCTTGGGCTACGGCATAGACCTGACCGTCGGCACCCATCAACGGGGTCACAAGCAACGTCCCGCCGCGTAAGGAACTGGCATCGCCCATGGTGGAGGTCGTCACATCAATACGTGCACCCTGATTGGTGTAGGGCGGTAAGGTTGCCGTCACCATCACTGCGGCGATGTTGCCTGTATTCAAATTCTGATCGCGAACAGATACGCCAAGACGTTCCAGCATCGCAGTCAGTGACTGACGCGTAAAAGGCGAGTTGTTTAGGGAATCTCCCGTGCCGTTCAGGCCGACAACCAGACCGTAACCGACCAGCATGTTGTCGCGAACGCCTTCAACATCGACGATATCCTTGATACGCGTTGTCGCGGCCTCGGCCTTGAAGGAGAAGGTGAACATCAAGATTGCCACCAGAAATATCGTCCAGAACATCAGTCCGGGCAGATTTTGCCTTAATGTCTCTTGACGGTCGATCTTACGTTTCGTGTCAAAACTCGTATATGTAGCCATTTTTCGTCCTTTTTCTTTTCATGTGACCCACGAAAAGGATCTGTTTGCTCGTGAAGTAACTTGCGAAGATCGTGCCAAGTCAAAAAACGACTAAGTTATTGATATTCAATAATTTTGATATTTACCCTCTGCCCCGCACACAGGTGCACGGAAAAAATTGCCTGACCGGCTTTTCATGGCAAAGGCAGGCAAAATGATATATACTGGGTACCTAATGAAGGAATCTTGCCAGCTATGAAGATCACAGGACCGGATAAATCACGCGAAACCTCCAAAACGGGAAAAAGCAGCAAAAGCGCTGATACCTCAGGGGCTTTCGGTGCGCTTTTATCCGGGTCCGAAGGTCCGCAAGGCAGCGCCCAGACCTTCCAGACCAATTCCGTTGCCAGTATTGATGCGTTGCTTGCCGCGCAAGCCGCCGAAGACCCCGCCGAGCGTGCATCCAGAGGCCGCATGGTGGCCCGCGCCGATAAAATTCTGGATGAGCTGGATAAAGCTCGCCTTGCCATGCTCACAGGTCGCATGAATGTCGGCACGCTTTTGAATCTCGCCGATGTGGCGACAGCCCATATGGAAAAAGTCTCTGATCCGCGTCTATTGCAGGTTCTGGCAGAAATTGATTGCCGCGCACAGGTCGAGATCGCCAAAATGCGCGTAGCCCTTGAAAAGGCTTTTTAGGGGACAAGCCACAGAAACCAGCCTGAATCATCTTGCTTTTTCAGCATACCGCTTCTATTTTTGCTTTCCGCTATTGGAAAGCATTTTTTATATTTATACGGAGATTAAGAACGCCCATGACCAATCCCGGTAGTGCCATCGTCCCTCAGGATTACGCCCCTTCTGACGATGAAGAATTTATGAACCCCGTGATGACCGAATATTTCCGCCAGAAGCTGATTGCCTGGCGCGAAGAGCTTTTGCGCGAATCATCTGAAACAATCAAGGAAACGCTTCAGGCTGTTGAACTCAACAAACCTGATCTGACAGACCGCGCCTCGGCTGAAACCGACCATGCGCTGGAACTCAGAACCCGCGACCGCGAGCGTAAATTGATCTCCAAGATCAACGAAGCCCTGATGCGCATTGATGACGGATCATACGGTTACTGTGAAGAAACAGGCGACCCGATTTCAGTCCGACGTCTGGATGCGCGCCCCATTGCAACACTCTCTATCGAGGCGCAAGAACGCCACGAGCGCATGGAACGCACACACCGCGACGATTAAGCGACACTCTATTTTATTTAAAAGCTCTGCCCTTCATTGGCGGGGCTTTTTTTTGAAAAAAAAAGGCGCCGACTAGAAAATCTAGCCGACGCTTCAAGGTAGGTGGTTGGGTCACTCGTGATACCTGACCGGACTTTGCGTTTGGAGGAAGCGCGGTCAGGTAAATTCTTTAAAAAATCTGTCTTCTTATGTCTCCCCTGCCCTTAGAACGGGAAGATGATGTCATAAAGCTGTTGTCCGTATCGGGGCTGCTGCAGATCGGTAATCTGCCCTTTGCCGCCATAAGAGATGCGGGCTTCAGCCACTTTTTCGTAAGGGATGGTATTCTCGATTGTGATGTCTTCGGGACGGATCACACCGGCAAATTCCAGAATACGTTTTTCAAAATTCACGCGCACTTCCTGACGCCCAACAATGACCATGTTGCCATTAGGCAGCATTTGCGTAACCACGGCTGCAAGTTTCAGGCGCACCTCTTCATCACGCTCAATCGACCCCGTTCCCCGGGAGATGGATGTCGCACCGAGACCAACGAGATTGACGTTATCCACTTCCTCAGGAAAGACCTTGGCGAGATCCGCTTCAATCCCGAGAAGATTATTCATGCCTGCATCTTCAGATGAAGTGCGGCGACGTTCGGTTTCATTCTCAAGTTCCGCTTCATCATCAATATCAATCATCACGGTCAGAATATCGCCGACGTCGGCAGCACGCTGATCTTTAAAGAAAGATTTCTTGTCCGACGACCACAGCGAGTTGGCTTCCTTTACCGAGACGGCCTTGGCAGGCATTGGCATCGAGACGGTCTGTACCGTTTCCGAGGCCGCCGGATTGCTGATCGGCTCAAGGTCGGGTGCTTTCCCGATATTGGCAACACGATCCACCGCACCGCATGCGCTCAACATTGTCGAGGCCGCCAGCAGTAAGGCTATTTTCGAAAGCATTGCTCTTTTATTCATAGTTGTCTGTTTCATTGTTGACCCACCTTTCTTGGTTTTCAAAAAGTGTCGCGTTTATCGCTTTTTATAAATTTTCTTAATACACAGTCACTTCGCCCGTTGCCGTCACCATGCCTTGCAGGTTTTTATTGCTGGCAAGATTGAGGATACGGATGATTTCACCTTTGGCACCGTCTTGCAGGGCTTTCCCCTTGGCAGTCAGGTTCATGGCCCCTGCCTTGTAAACGATGGTCAGCTCATTGCCGCGCTCGACCAGTTGTGGCAGCGCCACATCCAGATTGCGGATCGGTTGCTCGGAATTCACAGGTTTGGCCAAAGCCATGCCTTGCAAATCGGCAACATCCAGCAGAGCGCCACGCGGCAGGAATTTCTCACGCATCGGCAGTGTCGTAATGTCGGAAGCGTTGATAATGTCGCCGATATTCATTTTTTGTTTGAAGACAGGCACATCAACCATCTTGTAAGCCGTGCCGGAAATTTTTGCCTGACGGATCGGGTTGGCAATAGACGGCGCGTATGCAATCGCATCAAAACGACCATCCTGCGGATTGTAGTGCAGGCCGCCGATTTCAACTGTCGCGTCTTCTTCGGAGCTGACGGTCAGACGAGGGGCAGCAGAGTCATAAACAATATCCAGATTATCGCCGATCCCTTTGGATTTCAGCTCGGATTTCAGAGCATCAGCCACCGCATCAGGGGCAACCATTGTGCCTTCGCGACGAATGACGACTTCATCAAGAACGGAGTTCGGCTGCCATGAAATATCGAGAGAGTGCGCCAGACGCATTAATGTGCGGGCATTCAAACGCATCTCGTGACCGGGTGCCGGCGCGTGACCGATGACAATGTCGGATTTGCCCGACACATTGTCGAATACGTCACCCACGCGCAGCAGGTCATTATTGACGGTGGAAAGGGCCTTCAAATCCGCAGCCATCGCGGTTTTGATGTGGAACATCGCAAACAGGAGCATCATGCCGAATGCAATCGACAGAATGAAGCTTTTTACTGTGAGAATACCGATAGCGAGAAGACCGTTCTCGGTACTCATGGGTTTACGTCTTGATCTCATTGGCCCAACTCCTTTACTGGAATTTATGGTTCTTGTTTGTCACATGATCACTCATTGCAAATGCCGTGCCAGTTGGCGGATTATCTCAACTGCGAGATAGAGGCGAGCATTTCATCCGAGGTCGAAATGACCTGAGAGTTCATTTCATAGGCACGTTGTGCCGTAATCATGTTGGTGATCTCTTTCACAACATCGACGTTGGATTGCTCAAGAGCGCCCTGAATGATGGTTCCGAAATTATCTGTTCCCGGAACATCAACCACAGGTGTCCCCGAGGCTTCCGTTTCCATGAACATTGTGTCGCCCACAGCTTCAAGTCCGGCGGGATTGATGAAGTTGGCAAGCTCGATCTGTCCGAGATTTTGCATGTTCACCTGCCCTTGTAAGGAAACAAGCACTTCACCTTCCTTATTCACTTCCAGATTGATCGCATCGTCGGGCACGGTAATACCGGGTAAAACGCGATAACCTTGCGAGGTGACGATCTCACCATCCTGATTGAGCTGGAAAGAGCCGGCCCGTGTATAGGCTGTGTCGCCATTCGGTAATTCGATCTGGTAAAACCCTTGGCCGTTAATCGCAAGATCCAGTTCGGATTCCGTGAGTTGCAGCGTTCCCTGCTCGTGAATACGGTAGGTTGCGGCAGGTTTGACACCAAGCCCGAGCTGCAAGCCCGAAGGCACGATCGTATCAGCCGATGAGGATGTCGCACCGGGGCGGATCATGTTCTGGTAAATCAAATCCGAAAATTCGATGCGCTGGCGTTTAAAGCCTGTCGTGGTCATGTTGGCGATGTTGTTGGATATCACATCCACATTCATCTGCTGGGCCAGCATGCCTGTTGCGCCGATATCAAGTGATCTCATGGGATAGTCTCCTTATGGTTTCAAATTCGTATTAAACGGGTCGCCCAAGACGCTGGATGGCATCTTTCTGGCGGTCGTGGTCATTTTGTAAAAAGCGCTGCATCGCCTGATATTCACGGCTAATGTCGATCATCTTCGTCATTTCGACGATCGGAGAGACATTCGAGCCTTCAAGTTCGCCTTGCAGCACCACAGTGTCTTGTGCGGGTCGGCCTGCCTCCGTAGTCGAATAGAGACCGTTCCCTTGCGGGGTGAGAAGCTGAGGATTGTCAAATTCATGCACCATAATCGTGCCGATTTCTCCCTGATCCGTGGAGACACGGCCCTGACGGTCGATACTGATATTCTTGACATTTTCGGGTACGACGATGGCTCCGCCGCCCAAATCCGCAACGCGGTAACCGTTGGGCGTGACAAGCTCGCGCAAATTATTGAGATTAAAGTTACCGGCACGCGTGTATTGAATTTCACCACCTGCCGTTCTGACCCCCATAAAGCCCGGACCGTTTAAAGCGACATCCAAAGGACTGCCTGTCTGCTGCAAGGGACCCGGTTTGGTCAAATCATACTGACCGTAATCTTCAACCATTGAGATCGGATCACGCGCACCTCTGGGGTCCGAAATATATTCTTTGAAGAGCGGATTTTGAGCGCGGAAGCCGGGTGTATTGGCGTTGGCGATGTTGTTGGCGACAAGATCCATGCCTGTCCTCAACACCATCTGGCGCGACAATCCGATATAAAGACCATTTTCCATGATGTTTGTCCCTAACCATCAAAATTGTTTTTTTGTTTGTCTTAAACGTCTCTTGTCTGTTCCCTTACCCTCTCGAATATGAAAGAAAACGGAAATCGACAGACCATACCTTGCACATGCCGTGCCAGTTTTGTAAGTCTTTGAAAAACAATAATTTACCTTTTCTCTCTGGGCAAAATGATCGATGCGGCCCGCAGCATCTTCTGGGCAAAAGAGGGAAAGACGGGGCAGATTTTTCCGCCCATGAATATTTGTGGGTGAGGGTAAGATGCGGCCTTTATCGTCAGGGGAAAAACAGGTTATAGTGTAAGACGTTAGAATAACGCATGACATGCAAAACAAGGAGCCGGAGCACATGGCCGAGCACGAAGAAGCCCCTCATGACGACAAACCCGTAGCCGCTGCAGGCGGTCACGGCGAGGCAGAGTCTCTGGATGATGACGGCGGCTCGAAGAAGAAAATTCTCTTCCTGCTTGTGGCTCTTATTCTCCTGACCGCCATCGGTACAGGGCTTTATTTTTCGGGCATGCTTGATTCCGTGATGGGTAAAACCGATGAAGCCACCGAAGAAACCGCAGGCGGTGAACACGGGGACGCACCTGCCGCCGAACACGGCGCAGCCTCAAGCGGTGGCGGTGAACATGGCGAGGGTGTCCCGGGCATTGCCTTCCTGCCGATCCCCGACATGCTGGTCAATTTAAGTTCGGATGACGGACAACCCCGCTATTTGCGTTTGAGCGTACAGCTTGAGCTGGAAAGCGAAGCCGACCGCGCCGCAGTCGAGGCTGTCCTTCCCCGCGTCATTGACCAGTTCCAGACCTATTTGCGTGAATTGCGCGTGGAAGACCTCAGAGGCTCTAAAGGCATCTACCGCCTGCAAATCGAGCTGTTAAACCGCGTCAATACAGCCGCCTACCCTGTGAAGGTCAAGGACGTGCTGTTTCAGGAAATACTGATACAATAGCTTTTTCCTTATCTTATATGATAAAATAGGGGTAAGGCCGTCCTCCCCTCATAAAAACAAGGCGGTCACAGTACGGGTACGACAGAAAACACCATGAGCGACACACAAACCGCTGAAGCCGAAGATACGAACGAGTCCCTCGTCGACGAGAATATGTCCGACGACACCCGTGCCATGTCCGAACAATGGGACAGCATGGCCGAGGGCGGCGATGATTTCGGCGATGGTAGTGACGACGTAGATGACGGTGGTGCACGTATCCTCAATCAGGCTGAGATTGACTCGCTCCTCGGCTTTGATGATGATTTTTCCGATATCGAGGAAAGCTCGGGCGTTATGGCCCTTATCAATGCGGCCCTCGTCAATTACGAGCGTCTGCCGATGCTCGATATCGTCTTTGACCGCCTTGTTCGTCTGATGTCGACATCCTTAAGAAACCTGACCTCCGATAACGTCGAGGTCTCACTTGATCAGGTTTCGACCGTGCGCTTTGGCGATTATATGAACTCCATCCCGCTCCCTGCCATGCTTTCCGTTTTTAAGGCCGAGGAATGGGATAACTACGGATTGATGGTGACGGACTCCGCCCTCATTTACTCCATCGTCGATGTATTGCTCGGCGGTCGTAAGGGCACACCCGCCATCCGCGTTGAAGGCCGCCCCTATACGACGATTGAAACAAAGCTGGTTGAGCGCATGGTCAATGTGGCTCTGGCTGATCTTTCATCCGCCTTTGACCCTCTCTCTCCCGTGTCCTTCAATCTGGACCGAATGGAGACCAACCCGCGTTTTTCAACGATCACACAAAGCGGCAACGCCTGTGTCTTGGCGCGTATGCGCATTGATATGGGTGACCGGGGCGGACGCGTCGAAGTCATTATTCCTTATGCGACGCTTGAGCCGATCCGCGAGCTTCTCTTGCAGATGTTCATGGGTGAAAAATTCGGTCGTGACTCCATCTGGGAAAACCACTTGACCCACGAGCTTTTGAAAACGGACGTTTATCTGCAAGCCATTTTGGGCGAACTTTCCGTGCCGCTGACGAATTTGCTGAATTTAAAGATCGGTGAAACGCTCTATTTCAATACCAAGCCCGAAGACAAGATTGAGCTGCGCTGCGGTGACTTCCCGATCTTCAAAGGGCCGATGGGACAAAAAGAAGACCAGATTGCGGTCCGTATCGAGAATTATATTTCCCCTAAAAAGGAATAGTCTTTTTTAAGAGAGAGTACATCATATGCCTGCGTCAATTTTCACACTCGGATTTATCATGGATGTTGTGATCCTGGTGACATTAGCCGCCACGATCTTTTATGCGATGCGCCTGTCAGGCCAGCTCAAAATCCTCAAAGACAGTAAATCCCAGCTTGAATTGCTGGTGTCCAATCTCGCTATCAATATCACGCGTGCACAAGAAGCCATTCAGGAAATGCATGATGTGGCAAACGAGGCCTCCGACACTTTGCAGGGTGCGATCAAACAAGCTCGCGGCATGTCCGATGAGCTGGAACTGATTACCGAGGCGGGTGAAAATCTTGCCGACCGTCTCGAGGCCGCTGCCACAGGCAAGCGTGTCGCGCAAATCGCCAATGATGATTTGGATGAAAAGCCCGAACTGTTGCGTAAAGAGACAAAACCAGCCAAGCCTGTTACCGCCGCAGTCCCCCAACATCAAATGCTCACCGAGGATAATTTTGACGAGCTTGTCGATGACAATTGGGAAGATGATATCGAAGCCGATTATGAGGATGATGAGCCCGTACCCGCCCCGCAAAAGCAGGCAGCACCGGTAAATCGTCTGCCCAAAGGCCCCAAACTTGGCAACACATCGGCAGGTTTTGCCGGCGGCTTCATGATCCGTGACCGTGAATTTGAAGACGGAGCAGAGGATGAAGAGCCTGCCCGCCCTGCTCGCGCCCGCTCAATTGAGGCCGAGGATATTGAACGCGAGTTCGAAGCCCTCACCTCCCGCGCCGAACGCGAACTGGCCTCGGCCCTGAAACGTCGCCGCCCTTATGATGCGTAAAAAGACATAACAAAAGAAAAGGATTTTGCTGCATCTCAACGTAGTAAAGACAAGACCCATGTTTGAAAACACACTCTCCAGATTGCGCCTTTTGCCCATCCTTGTGCTGGTGGCTTGCGCATGCTTTGCCATTCGCTTTGGTGAAGTGGTGTTTTCCGTGTCTTCGGGCGCTGCCATGGCTGCCTCCGAAGAAAAGGCCGCTCCCCCTCCGCAATCGACCTTAAGCGCAACAGACGAACAGGGTGATGACGCACAAGCCGCACCTGCCGAAGCGCCTGCAAAACCCGAGATCGAAACACCGAAAATCACGTTGGGCAACAGCCCCGCCTGGGTCGATTCCACCGATACCGACCTTGAATATTCGGAAGTGCGTGCCGAGCTTTTTGAAACGCTCGCTGCCCGCCGTAAAGCACTCGATGCCAGGGAGGCTGAACTCGATAAGCGCGAAGCCCTCTTGAAAGCCGCCCAGCAGGAAATTGACATGAAGGTCAATGAAATGAACAAGGTGAAAGGCGATATTCAGGGGCTTTTGAAAGAGCAATCCGCCGAGGAAGCCGCACGCATCACCTCACTCGTCAAAGTCTATGAAGGAATGAAGGCCAAAGATGCCGCCAATATCTTCAATACACTCGACATGGATATCCTGATTGAGGTAATGGGCCGTATGTCGGAACGAAAACTCGCACCCATTCTGGCTGAAATGGACCCCGAGCGTGCCCGTTCCGTGACCATCTTTTTAGCCGAACAAAAAAGACTGCCCTCCATGCCCGGCATGGATTTACCGCAGTAACCCGTAAATAAGCGTAAGAGACTGCCCAAATGCGCGTCTCTTTTTAATGCCTGTTTTTCTTTTCCCTCACGCGATATAATGGCGGGGTCACATGTTCGAGAAAAAGAAAATCATTACCCCGCCTTCGCCGTCCCAGATGTACCAAACTCTGGCGCTGTATATTATTCTTCTGTCTTTTTTCGTCGTCTTGAATTCGATTTCCACCTATGAAGAGCAAAAGACCAGCCCCGTCATGGAGAGCATCGACAGCTCCTTTGCCGGCAAGGCTTTCCGCGAGGAAAAAGCACCCAGCATGACCCCCGACCCTGTAGAAGGTGCGGGACAAGGCCAATCCCCCGCCCTTGAGCTGAACAAGCTGTTTCGCGCTGCCTATCCCGAAATCACGGATGCGCATGTCGATATTGCCCGCGGCCTTTTTTATGCGGAATTGTCTGTCGAAGAGCTGAAAAGCGGGTTCTATTCAGAGAATTCGATCCCGTTTTGGAGTTTTATGCGCTCGCTGACGACAAACAAGAAGCCGGCGACCAGTGGCGCACGCGTTGATCTGATCATGTTGCAAGACCGTGACATCGGCGAGGATACGCAAGAGGCTGATGATAATGCGCGGCTTTTGACCGCCAGAGGCGCAACATTGGCTGAAACCATGCAGGATATGGGTATTCCACCACAACATTTAAGCATCGGCATCGAACAGGGGCAAAAAGACCATGTCTTACTACTGGTGCGGACCATTGCACAAAGCTCCCCGCTCGAAGGAGATTTGCCTAAATGACACTGCCCGCCGATTTCGATAAATCGCAAGTCGATGTGTTTATGCCGTCACGCCGGACAACCATTTCCTCGCAGCCTGTCTGGATCACGACATTCACCGATATGATCGCGCTGATGCTGACCTTCTTTGTTTTGACCTATGCCATGTCGGAACCGCGGCAGGAAGATTGGGAGGAAATGACCTCCAAAGTGCAAGAAGAATTCAATAAATTTACGGGGCAACGCAATTTTCAGGGCGACTATGACACATTCAGTCTCGACCGCGTGGCCTCGGAAGTGGCTCTCAAGCCGCTTTACCTGCAATCGCTTTTGAATGCCCGTCTGGATCAGGTCAATCTGGGCGAACGCCCGCGTCTGCAATATGACCCTGCCAACCGCCAGTTGATCCTCAGCCTGCCGCAAGCGCTTGCCTTTGACTCAGGGAAAACGTCTTTAAGCCCGCAAGGCCAAGTGGTGATTGATACGCTGGCCCCTCTACTTAAGCGCATTAAAAATTCCGTGGAGCTGGTCGGTCACACCGATATCGCCCCGGTGATCGGGGACGTTAATACGGCCTACGCCTCAAACTGGGATTTGTCGCTTGATCGTGCCATGTCTGTTGCCAAAGCCTTACGCCGTGCAGGTTACACGAAGAACATGCTGGTATTGGGACAAGCCTCATCCGAGTTCGATATTTACGGTGACAACCTGACCCCGTCCGAAAAAATGCGCATGTCACGGCGCGTGGATATTGTCATCAATCCTGATGATGGTTCCCGCCTGAAGAGACTTGGGATAGAATTGGTCGAGTAACCTCAGGCAATCTTGCCCCGCCCCGCCTTTTCTGGCATCAATAGAAACAACATGTTGCGCCCCGCCTCCGCTCTTTTCACACTGACCTTGACCACGGCTTTATGGCTGGGTTTGCCTGCGCCCGCACACAGCGCGGAGCTGCGCGGTGAAGATAAATCAGGTTACTCGCGTATCGTGCTTGAAACAGATGGCGGCAACCCTGATTACACAGTCTCCAAACTGGCAGATGGAGGTTTTACCTTAAGCGTCAAAAGCAGTGAAAAAGTCTCTGCGGGTGATGCCGCAGCCGTTAAAGCTCTTTCACGTCTTGCCGACATCGCCGTCTCCGATACGGACGGGACGCTCAAATTGACCTTCAAAGCCCCGAAAGCCACTGAGCTGCGCCAATTTACAACAGGACGCCGTATCATTGTCGACGTCTATGGCGGAACGGTTGAACAGGCCGCTGGCGAAACCGCTGCAAAGGCTTCGCCCGCCCCTGAACCTGAAGCTAAGCCCGCCCAAGCTGAAGAACCCGAAAGGCCTGCAGAAAAGCCCGCCATTGAGCCAGAGGAAAAACCTGCTGTAGAAACGGTGAAGGCTGAAGACACCCACGCGGCAACAGCCCCTTTGGAAGACAAACTCGAGGAAGCCAAAGAGGCAATTAACAAACAGGGTGAAACAAAACCCGCTTTGAGCGCGGTCAATGCCACCCCCGAAGATTCTTTGGAAATGTCGCCCGCCGCAGCCCGAGAAGAAGCCGCCAAAGCAAAAAAGGTTGCCGACACGCCTTCTGCCGTGATCACCATTTCAGGAACGGAAAGTTTCGGCCTGACCGCTTTTAAAGCGGGTAATCGCCTGTTTATCGTGATGGACCGCCCCGAAGTGACACTGGCCCCGCAAGCTGCAGGCCCGCAAGGTGGAGACATTGGTGGGTTTGAACGACAAAATCTGGAAGAAGCCACAATCTTTTCGGCAGAGTTGCCTGACAATTTTGTTGATGCCCCGATCCGTTCCGAGGGCGGCGGACTTGTCTGGCGCATCATTTTTGGAGGTGAAAAACCCGACGGCATGACGCCTGCACGTCTTGGCGCTGTTAATACTAACGGCGCAAAATCTCTGCTGTGGAACGGCACGCACTCAGGAAAAGTCATTGATTTCGAAGACAAGCTGACCGGCATGAAAATGGAAGCGGTTACCAGCTTACAGGCCGCAGAATACCAAGCACCCGAGCGCGAATATCCGCAGCTTTTGGTGTATGAAACGGCAGCGGGCTTTGCCTATACGCCGCTTGCCGACGGGATTGAAGCACAAATCACTCCCGAAGGTGTTGTGATCAGCGGAGACGGCTCAACCCAGTTGGCTGTCACCGATACCTCCTTAGGCGCAACAGCCTCTTTTCAGAGCCCCGACCAGCCCAGCGATGAAGCTTTGGCGGATACGTCAATGCCGACAGGGCAGATTTTGCGTTTTGACCGCTGGCAAAAAGGCGGCACACCCGCCTTTTCCGAGACAGTTGAGGTCTTAACGGCTGCTGCATCGCGTGAGGAGGAGGAAGCCCGTGTTGAAAATCTGATGGCACTCGGCAAGCTTGAACTCTCCCATGCCTATGGCCCTGAGGCTCTGGGCTATTTGCGTCTTGCCGAAGAGGCCTTACCTGCTTTGCAAGAGTCTCCTGAATTCATGGCTTTGAAAGGTGTTGCAGCAACTTTAGCCGGACAATATGCACGTGGGTTTGATCTCTTGAACAATGATGTTTTTGAGGACAATGCCGAAATTGCCGCGTGGAAAACCTTTGCACTTGCAGGCTTGCAAGACTGGAAACAGGCTGCCGAAACCCTGCCCTCTGACATCAGCCTGATCAGCAATTACCCGACCCCCGTTCGTCCTATTCTGGCCCTTAGCCTTGCTGAAGTGGCCCTGCGTAATGGCAAGAAGGATCAGGGCGAGGATCTCTTAAAACTGGTGCGCCGTGACGAAGAACAGCTTCTCCCCTCGCAGGTCGCAGCCCTCACCTACCTCGAAGGGGAACTGGCGCGCCAAAACGGCGATATTGGCGGGGCGATCACCGTATGGAAGCCGCTCACCGAAGGAACGGATGACCTATACCGTGCCAAAGCGGGTCTGGCCCTCACCCGTCTTGAAAACGAGAACAAACAGATCAAACCGTCCGAAGCCATCGACCGTCTGGAGCGCCTACGCTATGCATGGCGCGGTGATGATCTGGAAACACAAATTTATTACCGCCTGGGCCAGCTCTATATCGACCAGAATAACGTACTGAAAGGCTTGGCCCTTATGCGTATCGGCGCATCGCGCTCACCTGATAAGGAACTGACGGGCGAGATCACCAATGCGATGGAAGAGGCATACAAAAACGCGTTTATGTCCGACCAGCTTGCGAAACTTAGTCCGTTGGAAGCCGTCTCGCTCTATGACGATTTTTCCGAGCTCATGCCTGCCGGTCAAGAAGGACGCGATCTCTCCCGCTCACTTGCCGACCGTCTCGCGGATGTGGAGCTCTTCGACCGTGCTTCCGATCTCTTAAAGGACATTTTAAACAAGGGTGAAATGCAGCCTTTGGACGCGCTTGAGACCTCCGTCCAGATCGCCCGTGTGCAGTTACAGGATAAAAAGGCGACTGACGCCCTCAAAACTCTCGAAAAATCCGATGCGCTCTATGAAGAGATCATGTCGGGAAAAGACCCGCTGGAGGTCAAAGCCCGCGCAGACGGCCTGAACGAGGATGCCGCCCTCTTAAAGGCCCGCGCCTATGCCTTGCAAAAGAAGCCTGATCAGGCACTTCTTGTTCTCTCTCGTCTTCCCCAAACCCCTGCGATTGTTCGCATGCGGGCCGATGTTGCTTGGCGGGCCGAGCGCTGGGATGCGGCTTCCGAAGCACTGGAAGAGCTCGTCAATTTAAGCGATATTTCAGACACCACGCCGCTCACCCAAGAACAGGCCGAATTGCTTCTCAACTGGGCCGTCACTCTCAGCCTTTCAGATAACCGCTATGTGCTTGCGAATTTACGCGAAACCTACGGCGATAGAATGAAAGCCACATCTCGCGCCGACGAGTTTGAAGTGATTACACGCCCCCGCCAGAATATCTTTATGGCGGACAGAGAGACGATCAACCGTATTATTTCCGATATCGATATCTTCAAGGATTTCATGAATGATATGGATAAGCCGTCAGCATCCGCAACCGGCGGCAATGGCAAAGCCCCTGCCCCGACAAAACCCGAAGTCGGACAACTTCCCCAGTAACTTGTTTTTTTGAAAAAGTACCTGTTAGGGCGTTCCTGCGGGCGGCAACATCGGTCCGTTGAAGCTTTGGATCAGTGTGCCTGCCAAGAGATTCCACCCGTCAACCAGTACAAAGAATACAATCTTGAACGGCAGGGAAATCAGGATCGGCGGCAACATCATCATCCCCATCGACATCAGGATCGCGGCTGTGACCATATCGATGATGAGAAAGGGCAGGAAAATCATAAAACCGATCTCGAAGGCGCGGCGCAGCTCCGAAATCATGAAGGACGGAACAACAACCGTAAGCGGCACATCCTCAACAGACTCAAACGGGCCTTTGCCGCTTAAGCCCGCAAACAGCTCAAGATCGGCAGGGCGCACATGTTTCAGCATAAATTCACGGAACGGCTGGACGGTGCGTTCGAACGCTTCCATCTCGTCAATTTCCTCATTGATAAGCGGCTTTACACCTTGGTCGTAAGCGGCTTCCAAGGTCGGCGACATGATAAAGAATGTCAGGAACAAAGCCAATGACACCATGACAATATTGGGCGGAGTTTGCTGAATTCCCATGGCGGTTCTTAAGAAAGACAAGACAACAATGATCCGTGTGAACGAGGTCATCATAATCAGGATCGAGGGGGCCAGCGAGAGAACGGTAAGCAACGCCACCATCTGGATGACACGGCCTGTCACTGTGCCTTGCGTATCACTGCCAAGATCCAGAGACAGTGTTTGCGCCCATGTTTCGGCGGGCAGAAAACCAATCGCAAAAACGATCAGGAACAAGAATGCGGCAACTGGCTTTTTAAAGAGGCTCAACATCGTTCCCTTTGATGTTTTTGGCTGTTGCGGGCCCGCTCAGATCCTCCAAACGAATCCCCGTTTCAATGACAGTATCGCCCTCGGGGCCGAGAATGACAAGATGGGCCGTGTCATCACGCCCGATCAGCACAAGGCGACGTTTGGCATCCAGCGCATGCACATCAATAATGGAAAGATGCTTATGCGCGGATTTTCGACCCAACCGCGTCCCGCTTGTCAGTTTCAAAACAAGGGCCAGTCCCGCCATCAATGCGACGACGACGGAGAGCGCCATTACCAGTTTGAGAATTTCGGCTGTGTCCATGGATACTGAAACTGCCCTATTTCAGACGTTCTTTCAAGACAGCCGTATGGGCGCTCAAACGAATCTCGTAGGTTTCCAGCAAAGAGACCATGTCCCTGAGTAAGGGTTCTGCCGCGCGCGCCTGCGCGGGCGGGGCTTTGATAATGGCTTGGGTCAGCTTTGCGACCTCTGCATCAAGAGCGGGTAATTTGACCACCCGCCCCTGATCCAGCGCATCCAGTGCCGTCACCAGCTTGGATTTGATCTCTATCAGAGGTTTTTCAAACGGGTTATCGGGCATCATTTGACGGGGTCCTTTTCAATATCGATCTGGCTCTGGGCCAATTGGGCTTGTGCATCCTCACTCCACAAATCATCAAGACGCGCGAGAACGGCATTAAAAGGGTCGGGTTCGCCATTGGCACGGAAAACGTATGACAGAATTTCGGCAACCGCCAAAAAAGCTTCGGATGGAATCGGGGAATCCAGCTCGATTTGCGCCAGAATTTCAGCCAAATCCTTATCCTCGCGCACTTTGATGCCCTTTTCGAAGGCCAGTTGCACAATCTGCTCGGCAATTTTTCCCCGCCCTGCCGCCGTAATGCGCGGCACTTCGCCGGGTGTCGCACCGGATTCTACGGCAACGGCAACGCTGGAACGCTGACTTTTGCTTTTATTTAAAGGATTTAAGTCTTTATCAGGCATTTTTCACCGCTGATGCGCCTCCCCTCTCAAAACTGGCACGCCTTATGCATAGATACAAGCGGTTAGGAAAAACGCGTCGGAAAAGCGGCGCAAAAGGAAAAGGGTCACATAACATGTCTATTCAGAATATATCACTGTTTCAGGCACTGGGTGCGAAAATCGACTATCTCGACCGTCGTCAGGATGTCATCTCGCAAAACATCGCCAATGCCGATACCCCCAATTACAAGGCACACGACATGACCAAAGCCGATTTCGGCACAATGGTCCAGAATGTCACACATGACAAACGCGTGCGTCTGGCAGCAACAGATGCAGGCCATTTCGGTCTTGCCAACCGCGCCCCCAATTCAAAAGACCGCGCCGCCAAGGATGTTTACGAGATTGCCCCGGGCAAAAACTCGGTCATTCTGGATGAGCAGCTCTTGAACGCCAATAAAGTCGCCATTGACCACAATCTGATGATGAATCTGATGAAAAAGAATCTCGCCATGATTTCAACGGCAATCGGTACAAACAAATAAGCGGGAATGAGGAAAGGAGTAAAACATCATGGCTGATATGTTCACCACAATGAGTATTTCCTCTCACGGGATGCGCGCCCAAGCCGAGCGTGTCCGCGTGATCTCGGAAAACCTGGCCAACGCTGACACGGGCCCCACAAAGCCCGGTGAAGAGGCTTATGTCAGAAAAACCATCACCTTCAAGAATCAACTGGATCGTACGCAAGGGCAAAAGTTCGTCGAAGTCGATAAGGTTGACGAGGTCAAAAAAGACCAGTTCGTCAAAAAATACATGCCCGACCACCCTGCAGCCGATGCGCAAGGTTATGTCGACATGCCCAATATCAATTCTCTCGTGGAAATGATGGACATGCGCGAAGCCCAGCGCTCTTATGAGGCCAATCTGGGTATGGTCGAACAATCCAGAGACATGATGATGCGCACAATTGATGTTTTACGCTGATCGCGTAGGCAAAATGTGCTATATTAAGAACGTAAGGAACGAAAAAAATGGTCGATAAAATCGCAAGTCAGGTCGCCACAGCCCTTTATGGGAACAGTGATAAGATCGGTGCCGGCGCTGGAAAAGCGGGCGGCGCTGCGGGTGGCTCCAGCTTTGAAGACATGCTGAAAATGGCCACCGAAAGCGCCATTGATACGATGAAAGGGTCGGAAGTGGCCTCTGCGAAAGCTGTCACGGGTGAAGCCGATCTGAATGATGTCGTTCAGGCTGTATCTGCCGCCGAAATTACCCTGCAAACTGTTGTTGCCGTTCGCGACAGAATGGTCGGCGCGTTGCAGGAAATCTTGCGTATGCCGATGTAATCGGCTCTTTAAGGCTTTGGGCACCCCAGACTGTCAGCCAACAAAATATCCTCACCGCCATTCGCTTGACGGATATCATCCTCCGTTAAACTGTCATCGCGGCAAAAATTGCGCACCATGTAAATAAGGCGCGTTGTCGCCTCTTCACGTTCCAACGCATTCATCTGCGCGACCGCCTCACGCTTTTGCTGGCGCTCTATCTCGCGTACCGCCTGATAATCTTCAGAAGAGGGCGCCGAGCATGCGGGCACAGCCAGCGCAAGCGGCAGGAAAAGCAAAGCCTGCTTTTGAAAGACGGGGTTTAGAAAACGCAGCATGGAAACCTCAATTTGGCCTGTTTTATTTTTTTATATCTTTAACAATCCTTACGCCTCTTACCCGTCTTATGTCCAGTAAATTCCTGAGAAAAACCCCTCTCGACACCCGCCCGCATATCGCGTTAAGCTAACAAACATGGAACAGTCCGACATTATCGCCCTTATTCAGGAAACGATCTGGATTACGATTAAACTGTCTTTGCCGATCATGCTGATCGGTCTAGCTGTCGGCTTGGTCGTGGCTCTGGTTCAGGCCTTGACGCAAATTCAGGAAATCACCCTGGTTTTCGTGCCGAAAATCCTTGCGATTTTCGTCGCGATCTTCCTGTTCCTGCCGGCCTTTTCAGTAACGCTGATCACCTTCATGCAACAACTGGCTGACAAGATTATCGGGCTTCCGTGATGGACGCGATATCCACCCAGACCCTGCAACAATTTCTCGATATCGGGGTTTATACCTTCCTGCTGGTGTTTGTGCGGATCGGTACGGCGCTGATGCTGCTTCCCGGCTTCGGTGACACCTATACCCCGACCAATATTCGCCTTTACACGGCCCTTGCCATCTCGCTTGTGTTGTTTCCGGCATTGAAAACCTATATGCCGCCCGAAGTCCCGGGCACATTCGCCTTTTTCATGCTGATTATCGCCGAGTTTATGATCGGGGCCTTTATCGGCATTGTTTCGCGCATTTTGTTACTAGCTTTGGATACCGCAGGTATGGTCATTTCGATGCAGGCAGGTCTTGCCAACGCGCAAATCTTTAACCCGCAACTATCCTCGCAAGCCTCGATCACAGGCACATTTTTCCTGATTTCAGGTGTGATGCTGATTTTTGCAACCGACTTGCACCATTTCCTGATTGCGGGGATGGTCAATTCTTACAAGATGTTTCCCGTTGGCGAGATCCCTGACAGCGGCTCGATGGCCCAGATTGTCACGCGCGCCGTGGCCTCAGCCTTTTATGCGGGCATTCATATTGCCGCCCCTTTTATCGTGATTACGCTGCTTCTTTATATCGGTATGGGTGTTCTCTCGCGCCTCATGCCGCAGTTACAGATCTTCTTGCTGGGGGTTTCGGTACAACTCATCCTCTCCTTTTTGATTTTGGCAGCAACAATGAGTGCAGGTCTTGCTTATTGGCTGGGCTTCTATCAAAACGGATTGAACTTCTTTTTTAGCGGCTGATCGCGGTATAATGGACGGATTATGAGCGACGAAAGCCAGGACGACTCCCAGAAGACAGAAGAACCGACCGCCAAGAAACTGGAGGATGCGCGAAAAAAAGGTCAGGTGGCTTTATCGCGTGAGGTCAATAATTTCATCATGCTGCTTGCGGCAACCATTCTGATGGGGGCGATTTTCGGCTCGGTCTTTTCCAAACTCTTTGAAAATATGCGGACCTATCTTGAGCATGCCGGCTCGGTTTCCGTTCTCCCGACCAACTTAAGTTTTATTCTGGGCGATGCTTTTAAAGACACGTTCAGCGTGATGTTTCTGCCCTTTGTCGTACTGCTGTTTGCCGCATTTATCGGGCCGTTTGCGCAAGTGGGCCCGCTTTTTGCCCCTGAATCCATCAAGCCAGACTGGGGGAAAATTTCGCTGATTAAAGGCTGGCAGCGCCTTTTTTCGATGCGCTCCATCGTCGAATTTATCAAGGGGCTGCTGAAACTCTTCACCATCGGACTGGTCGGTACACTGCTTCTCATGCCGTTTTTCGGTGCGCTGGAACATATGATCACACTGGAAGTCGCGGAAATTCTGCCCGAAACCAAATCGCTGATCATGCGCATGATGAGCGGGATTTTGATTGTTCTCCTGATTATTGCCGTTGCTGATCTTCTCTATCAGCGCTTTGAAAATTACAAAAAGATGCGCATGACCAAGCAAGAGATCAAAGACGAATACCGACAGACTGAGGGTGACCCGCATGTTAAGGCAAAGTTGAAGCAACTGCGTATGCAACGCGCCCGTCAGCGCATGATGCAGGCCGTCCCCGAAGCCGACGTCGTCATCACCAACCCGACCCATTATTCGGTGGCGCTCAAATATGATGCCGAAAAAAGCGGCGGTGCGCCGACCGTGATTGCAAAGGGCGTTGACGAGCTTGCCCTTCGTATCCGCGAGGTCGCCACCGAGAATGACGTGATTCTTTACCCCGACCCGCCTTTAGCACGGTCGCTCTATGATACGGTTGAACTGGACGAGCCTATCCCCCTCGAAATGTATAAAGCTGTCGCCGAGGTCATCTCCTTCGTTTACAAAAAACGCGGTGTAAAGCGCCGTTAAGGTGCGCTTTGCCCCTCTTCCCGATTTTCAAAGAAGCGCACCGTTCCGTCCGTATCTCTTGAAAAGGCCTGCACAAAGGCGTTTTTGAAGATATTTGCCAGCGTTGTCCAAAAGCCACTTGTATCCGGATCGTTTAAATCGCCGCTCAGTTCTATGCGGGTGGCAAACTGGTCCTGTGACTGGTTTTCCAGTGTTTCGGCAAAAAGCGACACAATGGATTCCCAGATGACATCCAGCGGGTTCGTATCCTGCTCTGCCATGTCGATCATGCTCATATTGCGGATAAGCGGTTTGATATACCCCGTCACCTGTCCGTCTTTGGCAGCCAGCTCCACATAAACATCAAGATTACCTTTAGTGAAATCAACGCCGATTGCGGCATTGGAAAGCTTATTAAAAGCGGTCAGGTCGACATGTTCCAGCTTTGCATTCAAATCAAAATCAGGCGTTGCTTTCAGCGCATTTAAATGCCCGTCCGTCGCGAAGCTTCCTCCGCCGATCGAATTGCCGCGCAATGTAAATGTCGAAGGAAGAGCCGCGTACTTGTCTTCGACATTTCGCAGGTTGGTCACCGTCCCTTGCATATCGGCGATGAATATATCGATATCGGGTGAGGTAAAGAAATCCTTGTAATCGACGCGTCCGTTATGAATGCCGACACGGTTGAAATCTACAGGCATCAGCTCCTTGATCGGTTTGGTCCAGTCGGTATCTGTCCCTGTTTGCACCGGCTGTCCCTTATAGGTCACGAAATTGATACGCGGACCGTAAAGATCGGCCTCGGCGACCACTTTTCCATGAAACAGAGCGGCCCACTGAATGGACAGATCGGACATATCAACCGCCACAAAAGGCGGTGTCACCTTGGCAACCCCGTCTTTATAGATCGTGAGGCCATATATCTGGTAAGCGCCGCGATAAAGATGAACGTCAATATCTTTAACCGAACCGCTATAGCCGTCGATATTGTCGAGTGTCTCATTCACATAGTCTTTCAGCCAATAAGGCAGGTAAAGACGCCCTGCGATCAAGGCGGTGAACAAAAGCACAAGCACAGTGAGGCCGATGACTTTTTTGGGGTTACGGGCCACGACCCCTTGATGCCTTTTTCTATCGTTTTTATGCGCGGAAATGGCGGTCACTTTTATCTCCTTGTTCAGACTAATGTTTATAGGCGGGGAAAGGTTCGGATGGCGCTATAGGCAGGGCACGGATTTTATGGCATTTTTGTTGCCACTATGAGTCTCGACCACCGCCCTTTTATTGAAAAACATCATCCCGAAACACCGGAAGGTGCGGGCAACAAGCGCTCACGCATATGGATTCTGCTGGCGCTTTTGCTGGCCTCGCTGATCGTTGCCACATTTGATTTCTATTCCTATCGCATGATGCGTGAAATGGGACTGTCCGACACATTCTGGATCGGCATTATCTTGCTCTCGCTTTTGATGCTGCTTCTGTTTCAGGAGATTTTGCGCCGCTTCTCGCCACGTGAAAAATATTTCAAGATTTTAAAAGAGGTGATTGAAGGTTCCCGTGGTGCGCGCCTTGTGACAGATGACGCCAATTTGACGGTGCATTCGAACGTCAATTTCGACGAGTTTTGCAAGCCTTACGGTAAGGCTTCCTATGAAACTCTGATCGCCTGTTTCTCCAGCAACCCCGAAGCCGAAGCCCATATCACGACATTGGCTGACGATGCGCGACGGGGCTTAACCGCCACGATGGATTTACCGATCGAGCGAAACGGAGCGACCTTTTACTATGCGCTAACAGCACAGCCCGTTCCCGGATGGGCCGGTTATATTCACTGGCGTCTTGATGACATTACCGAAGATCATTTGAAGCGCCGCGCTGTCGCCGAAGAGCGCGAGAAACTGATCGATTTTACCGACAATGCCCCTGTCGGGTTTTTCTCGTCTGACGAAAACGGACGTTTTGTGTTTGTGAACGCAACTTTTGCCCGCTGGCTCGGCACCAATATCGAAAGCCTGATTGGCGCAAGTCAGCTTCATTCCCACTTGATGGCCCCGCCCGAAGACGATGCGCCTTACGATATCATTGCAGGCGGCGGTGCACGGCAGGTCTCCGAGGTAGAGCTTAAAGGTCCGCGTGGGACATCCCTCCTCGTCTCAGTCAACCAGACTGTCGTGCAATATGATGACGGGGCGGTCAGAACCCGTGCCGTTGTGTCCGATTTACGTGCCGAGCGCGAGATGCAAAAGGCTCTGGAAGAAAGCCGCAACCGCTTCCGCCGTTTCTTTGAAGAAGCCCCGTTGGCGATTGCTTTCCTGACCTCCGACCACATCATGGCTGATGCCAATCAGGCGCTGGCGGATATTGTAGGGCAGAGCGTTGCCGATATCACCAACAAGGACTTTTTAAACTTCATTGAAAAATCCGACCGCCATACCTTCAAGCATGCGCTGGAGCGTATTGTGTCGGGCGAGGACCTTGCCGACCCGATTGAGATTCGCCTCACCAAAGGCGACACGGCTATATTGGTGCCAGTTCGCATCTATGCGCATAAACTCAAAGGCAGTGCGAATATCGTGCTCCACTTCCTTGATCTGACCCAGCAGAAATCGCTCGAAGCCCAATTTGCTCAATCGCAAAAAATGCAGGCTGTGGGACAGCTTGCAGGCGGTGTCGCGCACGACTTTAACAACCTTCTCACTGCGATTATCGGTTTCTGTGATCTTCTGCTTCTGCGTCATAAGCCGGGTGACCCGTCTTTCCAAGACATCATGCAGATCCAGCAAAACTCAAACCGTGCCGCCAATCTCGTGCGCCAGCTTCTGGCCTTTTCACGCCAGCAAACACTGCGTCCGCAGGTGCAGGATATCACCGATATTCTGACCGAGGTCTCTCACCTCATCCGCCGTCTTATTGGCGCGAATATCGAACTCCAGCTCACCCATGGTGACGATCTGTCCTACGTCAAGGTTGATGCAAACCAGATGGAGCAGGTTTTCGTCAATTTGGCGGTAAATGCCCGTGATGCGATGGAAGGCGGCGGGGATCTGAAAATCACCACGCACATGACCACCACCAAAAAGGCGATGAGCCGTGGCGACGACACAATGCCCCCGGGCACTTGGGTGCAGATCGATGTTGAAGATACGGGAACGGGTATCCCCGACGATGTACTGGAACGTATTTTCGAACCGTTCTTCACCACCAAAGATGTCGGGCAAGGCACCGGTTTGGGCCTCGCCACCGTTTACGGGATTATCCGCCAGTCGGGCGGCTTTCTCCATGTCGAAAGCAAAGTCGGTAAAGGCACGCTCTTCTCCATTTATCTGCCCGAAGCCCAAGAGGAAGAAGAGCAGGAAGAAACCAAAACCGAAGTCAAACCTGTTTCCGATTTGACGGGAACGGCGCGCATCTTGTTGGTCGAAGACGAGGATGCCGTGCGCACATTCGGGGCGCGGGCGCTAACAAATAAAGGCTATATCGTAACAGATGCCAATGGTGGCGAAGCAGCGCTTGAGATTATCAACGCCGAGGGCGCACAAAGCCCCGACCTTCTTATTACGGACGTTATCATGCCCGATATGGACGGCCCCGTAATGGCAGAGAAGATTCGCGAGAAGTTTCCCGATCTTAAAATCATCTTCATTTCGGGCTACACCGAAGAAAAACTCAAAGACCATATGGGCAAGAATGTCTGGTTCCTACCCAAACCCTTTACGCTGACACAGCTTGCAGCCAAGGTGAAAGAAGTCTTGGACGATAAAAACTGATTTTGTTCTTTTTTTGTTCTTTACAGTGAGAACAAAACGTGTTCTTCTACCTCTCAAGGACATCGTAACAGATGGGGACATCACGGGTTATTCGGAGCATCCGCTCTTGCCGTATCACACGGTGACCCGTTACAAAGGAAGGACATCACAATCATGACTGTTACACAATTCAAAGGCGATTCTATGGACAGCAAATCCGCAGGCGAAAAGCAAAAGGCTCTTGATGCCGCTCTCTCACAAATCGAGCGCGCATTCGGTAAGGGCTCCATTATGAAACTCACGGGCGAGAACAATCCGCTCAATGTCGAGGCAATCTCAACAGGCTCTCTGGGCCTTGATATCGGTCTTGGTATCGGCGGCTTGCCTCGCGGACGTATCACAGAAATTTACGGGCCGGAAAGCTCAGGTAAAACCACCCTCGCACTGCACGTCATTGCCGAAGCCCAAAAGGCAGGCGGCACATGTGCGATTGTGGATGCCGAGCACGCGCTTGATCCCTCTTACGCCAAGAAACTCGGTGTCGATATCGACAATCTCCTGATTTCCCAGCCCGACGCAGGGGAACAGGCTCTTGAGATTGCCGATACGCTGGTTCGCTCCGGTGCGCTTGACGTACTGGTCGTCGACTCGGTGGCAGCTCTTGTCCCACGCGCCGAACTTGAAGGCGATATGGGTGATTCTCACGTCGGTTTGCAAGCCCGTCTCATGTCACAGGCGCTTCGTAAACTGACAGGCTCAATCTCCAAATCGCGTACGGTTGTTATCTTCATCAACCAGATCCGTATGAAGATCGGTGTGATGTTCGGATCTCCCGAAACCACGACAGGTGGTAACGCGCTGAAATTCTATGCCTCTGTGCGCCTTGATATCCGCCGCATCGGTGCGATCAAGGATCGCGAAACAGTGACGGGTAACCAGACACGCGTCAAAGTCGTCAAAAACAAAATGGCCCCTCCTTTCCGTCAGGTTGAATTCGATATCATGTACGGTGAAGGTATCTCCAAAACGGGTGAGCTGGTGGACCTTGGCGTTCAGGCAGGTCTTGTTGATAAGGCCGGTGCATGGTTCTCCTACGGCGACCAACGTGTCGGTCAGGGACGTGAGAATGCCAAACAATTCATGAAGGATAATCCTGAACTTGCTGCCAAGCTTGAAGGGGAAATCCGCTCTAATGCCGGAATCGTGGCTGATGCCCTTCTCTCCGGCCCTGAGAATGACGATGATGCGCCTGTTGCCATGGACACCGATGATGGTGACACGACCACAAGCACAAAATCCAAAAAGGCGAGCTAAAAACTTTTCCTAATTCCCGCCTTCCCTTTAGGAAAAGATGAAAACCCGGGCTTTTCGCCCGGGTTTTTTTCATGCTAATCTCAAGCCCGTTATGCACATCATCAAAGCCTTTCTTTTTGCGGCGCTTATCGCCTCATCTTCCTTGTTTGCAGGTTCTCCTGCTCATGCACAAAGCGCGCAAGCCCTGCCTGCCGCATCCTTACATGGCGAGATTAAATACAAACCCGGCTTTACCCATCTCGAATATACCAACCCGCAAGCCCCGAAAGGCGGAACGCTGAAGCTGTCTGCCACAGGCTCATTCGACTCGCTCAATCCCTATATTTTGAAGGGCACGCCTGCTGCGGGTTTGACATTCCTTGGTAACAATCTTGTTTTTGAAAGCCTGATGGAACAAAGCAATGACGAGCCGTTCACAATGTATGGCTTGCTTGCCGAAACGGTTGAAATTCCTGAGGCCCGCGACTGGGTCGCCTTTAATCTCAACCCCAAAGCCGCATGGGCGGATGGCACCCCCGTAACAGCCTCGGATGTTGTCTGGACCTTTAACACCCTCATGGAAAAAGGCTCACCTTTCTTTAAGGCCTATTACAATGACGTGAAGGATGTGAAGGCGACATCCAAACGCCGCGTTATCTTTCATTTCGGTCATGGCGGAAATGCGGAATTGCCACTGATTGTCGCGCAACTCCCCGTCCTGCCTGAAGCCTACTGGAAGGATAAGGATTTCGCCGCAACAACGCTTACTCCGCCGATGGGGAGTGGCCCTTATGCAATCTCCACTGTCTCGCCCGGACGCGCCATTACATACGCAAAGCGTGAGGATTGGTGGGGAAAAGACCTTCCGCTTTATAAAGGGCGCTATAATTTTGACCGTATCAGCTACGAATATTTCAGAGACGATAATGTCGCCCTCGAAGCCTTTTTGGCAGGTGCCTTTGATGTGCGCCTTGAAAATACGGCAAAGCTATGGGCCACCGCCTATGATGCACCTGCAGTTAAGGACGGACGCATTATAAAAGACGAGATTGAGAACGGTCGCCCCGCAGGCATGCAGGGCTACATCTTCAATTTGCGCCGCCCTGTCTTTGCTGAGCCCAAAGTCCGTGAAGCCATCGGCCTCGCCTTTGATTTCGAATGGTCGAACAAGCAATTTGCCTACGGCGCCTATAAACGCACGCACAGCTATTTCGAAAACTCGGAACTGGCCTCAAGCGGACTGCCCCAAGGGCGCGAGCTGGAGATCCTCGAAAAATTCAAGGATCAACTCCCTCCGGAACTTTTCACGAAAAAATTTGAAGTCCCCAAAACTGACGGATCAGGGCGCAACCGCGAGAATTTGAAAGAAGCCGCCACCCTTCTTGATGAGGCAGGCTATACGCTTAACAAACAAGGACTGCGTGAAAAAGACGGGCAGGTTTTGCGCTTTGAGATTATTGATGTGAACCCCGCTTTTGAACGTTGGTCGTTACCTTTCATCCGTAATTTAAAGCGGATCGGCATTGAAGCGTCCTTCCGCACGGTGGATTCCGCCCAATATCAAAATCGCATGAATGATTTCGATTATGATATGACGGTCATGTCGATCCCGCAGTCTGACTCGCCTGGGAATGAACAGCGCGATTTCTGGGCCTCATCAAAGGCGGATATTCCGGGCTCGCGCAACTATATGGGCTTGAAAGACCCTGTCGTCGATGCGCTGATTGATCTGATTATCGCAGCCCCCTCACGTGAAGAGCTTGTCGCCCGCACGCATGCGCTCGACCGTGTTCTTTTGTGGAAATATATGGTTGTACCCCAATGGTATACGAACACATGGCGCTTGGCTTACTGGGCAAAGCTCGCCCATCCTGAAAAACTATCTGACATGACCCCCGGCATCACCGATACATGGTGGGTGAAGGAGCAATAAATCCTATGAATAATAACATCGCCATTATCATTCCGGCGCGCTATGCCTCGACACGCTTTCCCGGAAAACCTCTCGCGGCTCTGGGCGGAAAATCCATGCTGCGCCGTGTTTATGAAACCGCCATCAAAGCCTCCGAGCATTTGGGACGGATCGAGATTGTTGTCGCAACTGACGATGAGCGCATTGCCCAGCATTGTGAAGACCATGGCATGAGTCATGTGATGACATCACCCGATTGTGCGACAGGCACGGACCGCGCCATGGCGGCAATGGCACAATTGAAAGAAAAACCCGATTTCATCGTCAATCTGCAAGGGGATGCGCCCTTTACCCCATGGGATTTCGTTCGTGACGTGATTGATGATTACCGCGCTAATCCCGATATTGATGTGATTACACCTGTCACGCGCCTTTCCTGGGAGCAACTGGATAAATTGCGCGAACAAAAGATCAATAATCCGTTCTCGGGCACAACTGCCGTTTTGGACGCGCACCGCAATGCTTTGTGGTTTTCCAAAAACATCATCCCCGCGATCCGTAAAGAAGAGGTGTTACGCTCAAAAAGCGATATGTCACCTGTCTATCGCCATATCGGACTTTACGCCTATACGCGCCAAGCCCTGGAAGCATTCGAAAGTCTTGATGAAGGCAAATACGAAG
The DNA here is from genome assembly GCA_050251555.1 of Pseudobdellovibrionaceae bacterium. GTDB lineage: Bacteria > Pseudomonadota > Alphaproteobacteria > Micavibrionales > Micavibrionaceae > UBA2137. Next base: position 43,394 of record JBFWMN010000004.1, read on the forward strand.
CACTGGAAGGTTTGGAACAACTGCGCCTTCTTGAGAATGGCATGCGCATTCGCGCGGTCATTGTCGACTATCAGGGGCGGCCTGCCATGTCGGGTGTCGACACACCCGATGATCTGGCGAGAGCTGAAGCCATTTTACGCGAATATGAGAGAGTGGCGGAGTAAGGACCCATGACCCAGACAACCACCCTTCTGATTGCCCGTCACGGCAACACGTTTCGCCCCGAAGAAACCCCGACACGCGTTGGCGCCCGTACCGACTTGGATCTGGTCCCTACAGGTGAAGATCAGGCCCATGAGCTGGCCCGCTATCTGGCTGAGTTTCGTCTGATCCCCGACGTTATTTTCACATCCTATCTGAAGCGCACCATACAGATGGCAGAAATCATTTGCGACGATCTGGATATCGACCCTGAAATCATCCCCGAAGCCGCTTTCAACGAAATCGACTACGGTCCGGATGAAAACAAAACCGAAGAAGAAGTCATTGCCCGCCTCGGTCTGGACGCTCTGAAAAAATGGGATCTCGATGCTGTTGTGCCCGACGGCTGGATTGTCCACCCTGAAGGCATCATTCAGTCGTGGGCAGATTTCGCTGCCGATATTGAGGAAGATTTTGCGGGCCAGAATGTTCTGGTTATCACCTCGAACGGTATTGCCCGTTTTGCCCCTTATTTGACGGGTGACTTTAACAGCTTCAAAGAAAAGCACGGCATCAAGATCGCGACAGGTGCCTTATGTGTCTTGAATAAAATCGACAGCGATGCGCACTGGACTGTGGACGGATGGAACATCCGCCCCAAAAAGGTTCTGGACGCGAAAACCGCCTGAGGCCACAATAGCCCCGACCACCATGCTGCAATATATCCTGAAACGCCTGCTTTTGATGATCCCGACCTTACTCGGGATTTTGCTGATTGCCTTTACAATCGTCCAGTTTGTACCGGGCGGCCCCGTTGAACGCATGATTGCGGAAATGCAAGGTCACTCGACCGCCGCGACAGCACGCTTTGCGGGCGGCGGCGGTGAAGCGGCAGGCGGAGCAGGTGGCGGTGCAAGTGCCGCGACAGGTCAGCAAGGCGGCTATCGCGGCGCGCAAGGTCTCGACCCCGAATTCATCAAGGAACTGGAAAAGCTCTACGGTTTTGATAAGCCAGCGCCAGAGCGTTTCTGGCTGATGCTCAAAAACTATGTGCGCTTTGATCTTGGTGAAAGTTACTACCGCAATATCGATGTATTCGACCTCATCCTTGAAAAAATGCCGGTCTCAATTTCGCTGGGCCTATGGTCAACGCTGATCATTTACCTGATTTCCATTCCGCTCGGTATCAAAAAGGCAGTCAAAGACGGACAAAGCTTTGATATCTGGTCATCCGCCGTCATTTTTGTCGGCTATGCCATCCCCTCCTTCATGTTCGCCATTTTGCTGATCATCCTGTTTGCGGGCGGACGCTATTTCGAGCTTTTCCCGCTTCGCGGCCTCACTTCGGATGGCTGGGAAGATTTTCCGGTCTGGAAGCAAATACTGGATTACGCATGGCATATGGTTCTCCCCATTGCCGCGATGGTGATTAGCGGTTTTGCCTCTTTGACGATGCTCACCAAAAACTCGTTTCTGGATGAAATTAATAAACAATATGTTTTAACCGCACGCGCCAAGGGTTTGTCGGAACGCGAAGTGATGCGCAAACATGTGTTCCGCAATGCGATGCTGATTGTGATTGCCGGATTTCCCGCTGCCTTCTTGCATATTTTCTTTACAGGTTCACTGCTCATCGAAGTGATTTTCTCGCTCGATGGTTTGGGGCTACTGGGCTATGAATCCATTATCAATCGTGACTATCCTGTCGTACTAGGCACTTTGTATATCTATGCTCTAATTGGTCTTGTGATGACTTTGATACGTGACGTAGTGTATGTTTTGGTTGATCCGCGCATTTCGTTCGAAGGGCAAAAATCATGAGCATAAGCCCTCTGACAAAACGACGACTTCACCAGTTCAAGGCCAATAAACGCGGCTTTTGGTCATTCTGGATTTTCATGTTTTTGATGTTGGTTTGTCTGGGTGCGGAGTTCCTTGCCAACGACAAACCGATCCTCATTCGTTTCGAGGGCAGTATGTATATGCCCGTTTTCCATGACTACCCTGAGACAAAATGGGGTGGTGATTTCGAAACCGCGACTGATTATCGCGACCCTTATGTTCAGGAGCTGATCAATGCGCATGGCTGGACAGTCTGGCCTCCCATTCGTTTCTCATACGATACGATTAATTACGACCTGCCAACCCCTGCCCCCTCCGCCCCGACTGCCGAAAACTGGCTGGGCACAGATGATCAGGGTCGTGATGTGACGGCACGTATCATATACGGCTTCCGTATTTCGGTTCTGTTCGGGTTGGCGTTGACATTGGCAAGCTCGCTGATCGGCGTATTCATGGGAGCCGTTCAGGGCTTTTACGGCGGTAAAACCGACCTTGTTCTGCAACGCCTTATCGAGATCTGGTCGTCCCTCCCCTCACTTTATATCCTGATTATCTTTTCCGCCCTCTTCGCTCCGGGCTTCTGGACGCTGCTGCTTATACTGCTGCTGTTCTCATGGGTATCCCTTGTTGATGTCGTGCGTGCCGAATTCCTGCGCGCCCGTAATTTCGATTATGTGCGCGCAGCCAACGCACTGGGTGTCTCCAACCCTGTTATTATGTGGCGCCATGTGCTTCCCAATGCGATGGTCGCGACAATGACTTACCTGCCCTTTATTTTGACGGGTTCGATCACAGCACTCACGAGCCTTGATTTTCTGGGGCTGGGCCTCCCGCCCGGATCACCCTCCTTGGGTGAATTGCTGGCGCAAGGTAAGAACAACATTCAGGCCCCATGGCTCGGCTTTACCGCCTTTATCGTTCTTGCTGTCATGCTGACACTTCTGACCTTTATTGGTGAGGCTGTCAGAGACGCGTTTGATCCGCGCAAAACCAACATCTGATGCGTCAAATAAGCATAAGGATTTCCTTAAAGATTTTGCTATAGTCTGTCCCAAGCGGTTTATAAAGGGAGGATCAGGTTATAGGCGCACCTGACATTGATACGCACGCGCAATTCCCGACAAACGGACAAAACGGTGCCGTTGTCTCCCTTCCCGTTGAATTCTCCCCGACACAGCTCCAGATCACCAATCCGCAAGCCGCGTGGCTGACCGTCAAGGATGCACGCTCCATGCTTGCGCTTCAGGCACGCGTTGCCAGTGTCCTGCCCGAGGACCAAAAAAGCTTTTTCCTGCCCAAAGACGGTCTGTCTTTAGGCAAACATTTCTATAGAAACAAGGGACGCGCAATTGGCGTGCGCGATGACCGCGGCGAACTGGTCGGGCAGTCCATTGTTTTCGAACCCACTGCCGGACAGCCGTACAAAAGCGTTGTTGATGACCCCGATCAACCGGCTTTTGCACAAATGACCGTTTTGCAAAGCGTTCTGGTTGACCCTTCTGCCCGCAAAATGAAACTGATGCATAAGATGGTTGCGGCATGGATGGATGATGCAAGAGAACAGGGCCGCACATATGCCACAGCCGAGATCGAAACCGCCAATATCGGAAGCTGGAAAGGCTTCTTAGAAGAAGGCATGGTTCTTGTTGGTCGCGGCAAGGACCAACGCGGGCGGCTATCGGCTTCGACAGGCGAGATCCGCGAAAAATATATGGCTGTTTGCCGCCTTGATCGCCCTTTCACTTATGATCCCGACCTCACGGTCTCGGTCAAGCCCGATGCCTATGCCGAAATTGGCGACTTGTTTGAATCGGGCTGGAAATGTGTTAAATGGGATAGGCAGGCACAAGAGATGGTCTTTGCCCGCGAGAATGATTTCCAACCACGCTAAAACATCCGGTTTTAAATATGTCCCGATCCGCTGAAAATCTTGCTCCTGACCTTTACGAGCAGGCGGTCGCATGGCGCCGCGACCTCCACGCCCATCCGCAACTGGCCTATGATGAGACCTATGCGTCGACCCTCATCAAAACAAAACTGGATGAATGGGGCGTTCCTTATATCGACAATCTCGGCACAACGGGGCTGGTTGCAACCCTCAAAGGAAAAACCAACACATCAGGAAAAGCGATTGCCTTACGCGCCGATATGGACGCGCTGCCGATGCATGAGAAAACCAATCTGCCTCATGCCTCAAAGCATGAGGGTTGCATGCATGCCTGCGGACATGACGGGCATACGGCGATTTTATTGACCACATTAAAACATATGAAGGATAACCCCGACTTTGACGGGACACTCCATTTTATTTTCCAGCCCGCCGAAGAAGGTGCAAAAGGCGCAAAAGCTATGATTGCCGACGGTCTTTTCGACAAGGTGCAAGTCGATATGGTGTTCGGCATTCATAACTGGCCTTATTTGCCGAAAGGAAAAATGGCAACGCGCACGGGGCCGATCATGGCTGCGGCTGACAAGCTTGACATCACCATTCAGGGAAAAGGCGGACACGCCGCCTGGCCTCAGGAATGCACTGATCCGGTCGTTGCAGGTGCGCAGCTTGTGCAGGCCGCTCAGATGATCGCGTCGCGCAATGTGAACCCTTTGGAAGCTGTTGTTATTTCGATCACGCAGTTTCATGGCGGCTCAGGGGCATTCAACGTCATTCCCGACACCGTGACCCTGAAAGGGACAATCCGCAGCTTCACGCCTGAAACACGCGAATTGGCGCATACACGTCTTAAGGATATTTGCGACGGCGTTGCCAAAGCCACAGGAACGCAAATTGAATGCGATATATTGCTGGGCACGGATGCGACCATCAACACGCGTGACGGTGTTGAAATTGCAGGCATTGCCGCAGCGGATGTCTTTGGCGATGAGAATATTGACCTGACCACCGAACCCGTCATGGGTGCCGAAGATTTCGGCGCCTTCTTACAACATAAACCAGGTGCTTTTGCCTTTATCGGGCAGGCCGAAACTGATCCGCAATCGGCCCACAATCATTCGCTGCATTCGCCCCATTACGATTTTAATGATGGCATAATTCCTGCCGCTGTGGCCTACTTTAGCCGTATCGTCAAAACCGCTTTACCCGCTAAAAAGTAAAATGACCAAGGATAAAACGCCGCTTCTTGCCATCAAAGATCTCGCGATCGATTTCAAAACACCTGCGGGTGTCTTCCATGCTGTTCAACATGTCAGCTTTGACATTTATCGCGGCGAAACCATGGCCTTGGTTGGCGAGTCAGGTTCGGGTAAATCGATCACTGCCCTTTCCATCATGCAACTTCTCCCCTCCCCGCTGGCGTCACATCCATCAGGTTCGATTGTTTTTGACGGGCAGGAACTGATGGGGATGGCTGAGAAAAAGCTGCGTGCCATACGCGGCGACAAGATCAGCATGATTTTTCAAGAGCCCCTGACAGCCCTTAATCCGCTTCATACGGTTGAAAAACAAATCGGTGAGATGTTGAAACTCCATAAGGGTTTGAGCGGCAACGCATTGATGGCGCGCATCCATGAGCTGATGGATTTGGTCGGCCTTTCCAATCTCAAAAACCGTTTAAACGCCTATCCGCACGAACTGTCAGGCGGTCAGCGTCAGCGCGTGATGATTGCCATGGCCTTGGCAAACGAACCTGATCTTCTCATTGCCGATGAACCGACCACCGCACTGGATGTGACGATTCAGGCGCAAATCCTCGAGCTTTTGAATGAATTGAAGACCAAGCTCGATATGGCGCTTCTCCTGATCACCCATGATCTGAATGTCGTTGAAAAGATGGTCGACAAGGTTGCCGTCATGCAAAATGGGGTAATCGTTGAACAACAAACCAGCAAGGATTTGTTTGCCAAACCGTCTCACGATTACACGAAAATGCTGCTGGCAGCCCAACCCAAAGGGATCGCGGTTGCTGCCAACACCAATGCCAAAACTTTGCTGGAAGCCAAAAATATTTGCGTCCATTTCCCCGTCAAAAAAGGGTTTTTCGGCGGCGTTAAGCAAGTCGTTAAAGCAGTCGATGATGTCTCCGTGTCTGTTCGCGAAGGCCAGACACTCGGTATTGTCGGAGAGTCAGGATCGGGCAAAACAACATTGGGCCTTGCCCTTTTGAAGCTCCTCTCATCCCAAGGCACGATTGTCTTTAACGGAACGGATATTTCCGATTACGACCGCGCCGCTATGCGCCCTTTAAGAGGCGACATGCAGATTGTCTTTCAGGACCCGTTCGGATCGCTCTCACCGCGTATGTCGATTGCACAAATAGTCGGTGAAGGTTTAGCCATCCATGCACCGCATCTGAGTAAAGATGAATGCGAAGCCCGTGTCATTCAGGCCTTGAAAGAAGTGCATCTGGACCCCGCCAGCCGTAACCGTTACCCGCATGAATTTTCGGGCGGACAGCGCCAGCGTATTTCAATTGCCCGCGCCCTTGTCTTGAAGCCGAAATTTATTGTGATGGATGAGCCGACATCAGCGCTAGATATGTCGGTGCAGGCTGAAGTGGTCGATTTGTTGCGTGAACTTCAAACCAAACACAATCTGACTTATATGTTCATCTCGCATGACTTAAGGGTCGTGCGCGCCCTTTCCCACGACATCGTTGTGATGCGTAACGGGAAGGTCGTGGAAAGCGGAACTGTCGAGCAAGTCTTTGACAAGCCCAAGGAAGAGTACACGAGAGATCTGATGTTTGCTGCTCTTGAACTCAAAAGCTCAAGAATCAAGAAAAGCGCCTAATTCACACCTGCCGCCGTCCCTTCACGGCGCGGATCGGCAGCCCCCGTCAGCCCCTCTTTACCGATCTCCAGAACTGTGAGACCCGAGCCTATTTCCTCAATCGCTACAGGGTGACCAAGTTGGTTTAAAGGGGAAACAAATCGGGAAAAGCCCTCTTCCGTTACAATCCCGCCTTCTTCGGATACGACATTCGGCAGACGCATGAGCTCCTCCGCATTCATTTTCCAATCGATATAGGCAATGAGACGGAGTGCCACAAAGGGAATAATCCTTGCCCCTCCCGCAGAACCTACAGCGAGGACAGGTTCACCCGCCGCATTAAAGACAATTGTCGGCGACATGGAGGATCTGGGGCGTTTACCACCCTCGACACGATTGGCGATCAGTTTCCCATCCTTTTCAGGCAGGAAAGAAAAATCGGTCAGCTCGTTATTCAAAAGATAACCATTCGCCATCACACGTGACCCGAACGCCGTTTCAATGGTTGTCGTCATCGAGGCGACATTGCCGTATCGATCCGCCATCACCATATGCGATGTCCCTTTTTCAGGCGGGCTGACAGGATCTTCGCGGGGCGCATTCCAGTCAGGCGGCGTCCCCGCTTCGACATTTTGCATACGGCTTCCCTCACGGATCAGTTGAGAACGCGCACCAATATAGTTTTCATCAAGAAGTGCGGTGTTTGGCGTTTTTACAAAATCGGGGTCCGCCATATAGAGATTGCGGTCGGCAAAGGCAAGACGCTGCGCCTCGGCAAAAAGATGGAGGTTGGCAGCACTCGGCGCATGCCCCATATCGAACTGCTCCAGCAATTTCAACATTTGGAGGGTGGTCAGCCCACCGCTTGACGGCTCTCCCATTCCGCAAACTTTATAGCTGCGATAAGTCGCACATACCGGATCGCGCATCTTCACCTCATATCCTGCAAGATCGGAAAGCGTCATTGACCCGGGATTGGGGTAGGCGCTTTGCACCGCTGTTGCGAGCGTTCTTGCCTGCACGCCCTCATAAAACGGATCAGCCCCCTGATCAGCGAGAATTTGCATAGAGGCCGCATAGGCAGGATTTTTTAAGATATGCCCTTCCGTAACCATTTTACCTTCGGGCACGAAGTAAGCGCGGGCAGCAGGCGAGCCTCTTAAATTGGCAAAGGCTTCACGCACCATGGCTGCCAGTCGTGGTGAAACGGGAAAGCCTTCACGGGCCAGATGAAGGGCAGGATCAAACAGTCCTTTCCACTCCAGCATGCCATGATCTGCATGGAGCTTTTCAAGTAAGCGCGGCGTCCCCGGCACACCGACTGATTTCCCGCCGATGACCCCTTCGTAAAAGCCCTGCGGTGAGCCGTCTTTTCGCAAAAACAGGTCAGGCCCGTCACGCTGCGGAGCGGTTTCGCGTGCATCATAGCTGGAGAGTGTTTTGCTTTTGGCATCGTAATAAAGAGCAAACGCCCCTCCCCCTAAACCCGAGGATTGCGGTTCGGTCAGTCCCAGTACGGCTTGGGCGGCAATCAGCGCATCGGCGGCTGACCCGCCCTTATTCAAAACGTCCTGCGCGGCACGTGTCGCAAAGGGGTTAGCGGTAACCGCCATGGCCTTTGTGGCTTGCGCTGTTTGCGTTTCAGCGGCAAAGCCTGTTGCGATTTCAGGCTGCGGACGGGTAATATCTTGCGCGACTGCGACATGCGCAAGGGAAAGGCAAAGGGGTAAAATTAGGAATGAGATGCGTTTCATGATATACTGGTCAGCTTAAGCCCTTAGAAACCCGAAGGAAAGATAGTGCTTGCAATCAGCCCACAAAGGCTTTAGGCATGCATTTCGAGTTTTAAAAGTAACTTCTAGCGACCGTAAGAAAGAGGTGATTGTTCTTGGTCAGCGTCAATGTACGCGATAACAATGTCGAGCAAGCTCTGCGCGTTCTGAAAAAGAAAATGCAGCGCGAGGGTATCTTCCGTGAAATGAAGATGCGCAAAGACTTTGAAAAACCGTCTGAAAAGAAAAAACGCGAAAAGGCTGAAGCCGTTCGTCGTGCACGTAAGATGGATCGCAAACGCAGAGAAAAAGACGGCTTTTAAGTTTCGTCATCTCGCATAACAATCACTACCTCTCTAAAGGAAGCCGCTTCTTCAATAAAAAAGATGCGGCTTTTTTGTTTATAAATTTGGTATAATGGACAAGATGAGCGAGACGAAAAAAGGCGCGCCGCCCTGCGGACTGTATCTGGATATCCCTTCCGACAAATCCTTAAGCGATTTGATCCTGCCTGTTAGGCAGGCGATTTTTGCCATTAATCAGGGTATTTACGAGAAGAACGCCCATATTTTGGCCTATCGCCTTTCGGACAAAAACCATGAAGCCCGCGTCATTGCCGAGACCCTTTCTGTGGTGGTGAAAGCAGGCGGCATGATCATGCTGATCCATGATGATGCAGCACTTGCCAAAGAGATTGGCGCCGAAGGCGTGATCCTTTCCGATATCACGCGCGCCGATGAAGCACGCTCCATTCTGGGAGAAGACGCCATTATCATCACCCCCTACAAAGACGAGCAGCCTGACCTTTATGACGCGGCGCTGTTAGGCGATCCTGCCCGTCTGCCGCAAGTTGCCGATATCCTGAAATTTTCGATCCGTCATCCGGGCGATCTGTGTCTGGTGCTAGGGCCTGCAACGCCTGAAAACTGCGCTGGCTTTGTCAGTGCTGGTGCGTCTTTTCTGGATGCGTCACGTCATGTCTGGCATCACCCGAAAGGGCCGATGCAAGGTGTCGTGAATTTCATGGCAGCAATTGATGCGGCATTGGATCAGCCGCGCAAGCTGAATTAATCAGGCGGCAGAGGCCGGACAATCCTTTTTAACGTTGTGCCAGCTCCAGAAATGGAAGAAGAGGCCTGCCGTTATATTGACGAGGGCCATTGCCCCAAAAAGGCCGTACATCCCGCCAAATTTCGCCCCGATATAAATGGCGGGCAACATCAACACGACAAGTTTCGTGACAATCATAATGAAAGAGCGCTTGGGTTGCCCCATCGCGTTAAAGGCCGACGACCACCCCGTCACAAGGTTTGAAAACGCATAGGTAAACGGCACGACCCAGAAAAAGAGTTGGGCGATCATCACGACTTCGCTGTCATCGGAAAAGAGCCGTGCGATATCGGCACCATAAAGGCCGAGAACAAGCGCCAGAAGTAACGACCACTGCACGTTAAAGCGAATGACGAGCTTAAGCGTTTGATAGACGCGGTCGAATTTCTTCGCACCAAAATTCTGACCGATCACAGGGGCCATCCCTGTGGCGAGAGCCATCAGCACAATAAAGGCGAAGGCTTCGACACGTAAGACCACACCGTAGGCGGCGACCGCTTCTTTGGAAATAGCCGCGAGTAACGCAATCACGACGGCATTGACCATCGGTTGAATGGATTGTGTCAGTCCGACAGGCACCGCAATGACCAGCAGCTTTTTCGCTGTGTCGCCAAACGCGGTTAAATCCTTAATCCATTTGAATTTCAGATAATGTTTATGACGCGCAAGAATATAAAGCCCCGCAATTGCCGCACAGGAATTGCCAATCACGGTTGCCAGCGCCGCCCCCTGAATTTCCATGCGCGGGAAACCGAACAATCCGAAAATCAGGATCGGATCAAGAATGACATTCACCAGCGCCGCCACAGTCATAATAATAGCGGGCACTGTTGTGTCGCCGCTGGCGCGTAACGCCGAATTACCGACCATCGGCAGCGAGATGACGGCAGAGCCCGCAAACCAGATCAGCATGTAATCATGAATAAGCGGAATAAAATCGTCAGGGGCGCCCATCAGTCGAAAAAGCGGATCATGTAACGTAATTCCGACCAGTGAAATCACAGCCGCCACACCGCAGGTCAGGATGATCCCGTGCGTGACAATACGGCACAACCCGTCCTGATCGCCCTCGCCGATACGCCGCGCCACCACGGACGACATGGCAATGCCCATGGCAATGGTGAGGGACAAAATTGCGTAAGTGACGGGAAAGGTAAAAGATACAGCCGCCAGCGCATCCGTGCCCAGTCGCGCGATAAAATACATATCAACGAGCTGGAAGCTGATAATCACTGCAATACCCCAGATCATCGGCAATGTCAGGCGCACGAGATGGCGCGTCAACGAGCCTTCCCGCAAATTGCCTTTTTGGGCATAAGAGGGCGGAAGCTTGTATTCTTGTGATGCGGATTGTGTCATGTGCGTAAAAGACTTATGCTTTTTGGGTGGAGAGAGCAATCCCCACAGCCGTCAAAACACGTTTTCCCTGTTGAGAAACACCATAAGCCGATGAAAGTCGTTTACGCCCACGATAATGTCTATATCTCCCATGAAGGGGCTGTCTATTCTGCGGGCCAGTTCGCCTACAGCTATTGGTCGCCCTATCTGGAGGCATTCGGCAAATTGACAGTCATCGGGCGTATGCGCGAATTAAAGACAGGTGAGGATTTAAGCAAATTCCAGCGGGCCGACGGCGACAATGTCGAAATCTTAGGCGCACCCGACATGAATTCGCCGCTTAAACTTTTGCGCAATCGCGACAAAGTCGAATTGATGATCGCGATGCTGCTGCAAGATGCGGACGGTGTGATCATCCGCGCCATGAGCGAGATCGGTTGGCTTACCTATAAACAGGCCCGTCGCCAGAAATTACGGATCGCGCACGAGCTCTCGGGCTGTCCATGGGATAACACATGGCATCACGGCAGTTGGACAGCAAAATTCTATGCGCCGATACGTTGGCGACGCGCACGAAAAGTCGCCCGCAAGGCCGATGCCGTTCTCTATGTCACCAAAGAATTTTTGCCGCGCCGTTATCCTGCGGGACGTTTTGCGCTGAAAGCCATTGCCTCGAATGTGCGCATCGACCCGCCCGAAGATGCGATCTTAAAAAAACGCGTTTCGCGCATCAAGGCCGTGTTTGGTGATAAGGAAACCCCGATTACGTTCGGTCTGATTGGGCATCTGGATCACAAACTCAAAGGCATTGATGTCGCATTGAAAGCTCTCGCCGTTTACAACCAGAAAACCAAAAAGCCCTTCACATTCAAAATTCTTGGGCCAGGCAATGCCGCCCGATACGCAAAAGCCGTCAAACAGTACAAGCTGGAAGATAAGGTGAAATTCGAAGGCACACTCCCTTCGGGCGAGCCTGTTCTAAAATGGCTGGATGAGGTTGATGTTTATATGCAGCCCTCTTTTCACGAAGGGTTGCCGCGTGCGCTGATTGAAGCGTTGTCTCGCGGGGCTTTATGTTTCGGCTCGACGGCTGGCGGCATTCCCGAACTACTCCCAAAGGAGAGGCTTCACAAACCGGGCGACCATGTTAGACTTGCCACACAACTGTATGCACTTCTCGATCAGGACGCTGAAGACCTCACCATGATTGCCAAGCGAAACTTTGCCAAAGCGCAAGACTACACGAGCGATAAGCTCGTTCCTGTGCGCCAGGCTTTCTGGAAGAATTTTGCCCGTCTGATCCAAAAGCGTGTCATCCAACCCTGATCGTCGAATAAACAAAAAATACTCACCTTCTTATGGCTAGCAAACGCCTGAAAATCTTTGACCGTCCTTTTGCGCTCTCTATGGGGCCGCAACGCGCAGGGACAAGCTGGCTGGACCGGTATTTACGCACAAGAGGCGATATCTGTCTGCCCGGTGACGTCAAGGAAGTGTTCTTCTTCGATCGTGACTACGAGCGCGGGGTCGCCCACTATGCCGCGCATTTCCAGCCAGAGATCAACCACACGCTCCTCATGGAAATTTCGACAACCAGCTTTGATTTTGCCGAAGCCCCAAAACGCGTTTCCGAGGTTTTCGGGCAGGACCTCATGCTGCTTTGCCCTTTACGCCATCCTGTCACGCGCTCTTATTCGCTTTACCTCCATTATCTGCACTACGGGCTTGTCTCAGGCTCTTTGCAAGAAGCTTGCGCGCAAAACCCGCAAATCATTGAAAGTTCAAGATACGCACAGCATTTGAGCAATTGGCTTGCCCATTACCCGCTCGAGAAAATCAAAATTGTTTTTCAGGAAACGCTGGAATCCGACCAGGAAAACTATATCAAACATGTCTGTAAGGCACTAAACCTACCTTTCAAACAAGCCCCGGAAGAAGCAAAAGAGCGTTATAATGTCACGACCTTCTCGCGCTTTGGCTTACTGGCAGCGATTGCCCAGCATGCCGCCGACTGGTTCAGACAGCGACGTATGTACTGGATCATCAATTTTGCCAAAGCACTGGGTATGAAAAAGCTGATCTTCGGCACCGAAAAACCCGATGCTGCTAAAAACGCCATCCCGTCAACCGACAAGGCTTGGCTTGAAGACCAGTTGAAAGGCGAGGTCGAAAAGCTGGAAACGCTTTTGGGTCGCAAAATCGTCGAGTGGGCTTAAAACAGGGAAAAGAAAAAGAAAATGGGCCAGTTCTGTTGCGAGGCCGACCCACGCCCCACCTAAGCAAAACCAATTACTCAGGGATTCTTTTGAGTTGTAGCAACTACCAAATTAGGCAGCGAGAGCTACTGGTTCAAAGTTATCGTTGGCATTTATTAGCCGTGGCCCTGTAACGAAGGAACCATCTCGAACGCCGCAAATTGCCTTTATTACGCGTGTCGATCCTGTTTCGGCCCCACAGAAAACCACGAAAAGTTGGCCTGCTCTCGACCTTGACAGTTACTCCGAATGAGCAACCGTACTTCCCGTGATTTTGTGGTGGAGCCGCCGGGCACTGCCCCCGGGTCCACGAACGTTTATTCCGCAACAGCGTGTAGCGTCATAGTGACAGGCAAGCCTGCCACAATTTCATTATATAGAATGTGAGCCGAAAAGGACAAGGTTTTAAAGGTCAAAACCCTTAAATCACATTGAATTCCACGCAATGGGGAATGCCGTAGCGCTGCACGGAATCAGAATAAAGAGGATCGGCACCTGAAAACATGCCGAATTGCTTATTGAAAGGGTGGTGGATGACGATGGCTCCGTTTTCAAGCAGATTGACAATCTTCTGCATTAAAGCCTCATAGCCGCGGGCGATACGGATAGTTCCGTCGAGATCACGCGTCACAAGTTTCGGAACGCCGGTCTCATCCCCGCCAAATACATCAAAGACAATCTGATGCATTGGATAATCGGGCTGATAGGCCTGCATCCCCAGTTGAAAGGCGACACCTTCCCATGTTTCGGGGATCACATCACGAAAGGCATGCAATATACCTTGATATACCTCTTCCTCCATTTCAGGGGTCAGCGCCGCGAGGTTACACTCCATTAAGGGAGAGGCGGTTTTGCGAAAAGCATCAAGATAAACAATGGGGGCGTTTTGTGTCATGGGCGCATTCTATAGCAAAGACTTTTCCTTATGTAAATGGTTTTTATTGGGGAAGAGACAGGCGCGCCTCTCGCCAAACCGCTGAGAATCGGGCTAGAGTAAAAACCAAAGCCCCCTATCTATATTTATGTGTAAAGACCCAAGAGGACACGCGAAATGAAGCAATATCATGATCTGATGCGCCATGTGCTGGAAAACGGCACTAAAAAAGAAGACCGCACGGGAACAGGAACCTTGAGCGTTTTCGGCTATCAGATGCGCTTCAATCTCGAAGAAGGTTTCCCGATGGTCACCACGAAGAAGCTGCATTTAAAGTCGATCATTCATGAATTACTGTGGTTTTTGAAAGGCTCGACCAATATCGGTTACCTCAGCGATAACGGCGTGCGCATCTGGAATGAGTGGGCAGATGAGAATGGCGATTTAGGCCCCGTTTACGGACATCAATGGCGTTCATGGAACACGGCTGACGGGCGTCAGGTTGACCAGATCAGCAATGTTATCGAGCGCATCAAAACAAACCCAGATGACCGTCGCCTGATTGTTTCGGCGTGGAATGTCGGCGATATTCCAAAAATGGCGCTGCCGCCTTGCCATTGTTTCTTCCAGTTTTACGTGGCTGACGGCAGATTGTCTTGCCAGCTTTACCAGCGCAGCGCCGATATCTTCTTGGGCGTGCCGTTCAATATCGCCTCCTACGCCCTCCTCACCATGATGGTCGCGCAAGTCTGCGGTCTGAAACCCGGCGACTTCGTCCATACATTCGGTGACGCGCATCTCTACAGCAACCACTTGGAACAGGTGGAATTGCAGCTTTCCCGCACACCTTACAAGCTGCCGGAAATGCACCTCAATCCGCATGTCAAAAACATCTTTGATTTCAAATTCGAGGATTTCGAGCTGGTCGGTTATGAATCCCATCCGCACATCAAGGGTGAGGTCGCCGTTTAAGGCAGGTCGGGTTAAAAAATGAGTGTGTCCCTCATTGTGGCGGTTTCAGCCAATGACGTGATCGGTCGTGATAATGACCTGATATGGCATATCCCTGCCGACCTCAAACATTTCAAGGAAGTCACCAGCGGTAAGACCTGCATCATGGGTCGCAAGACGTTCGAGAGCATTCTGGCCTTTTTGGGAAAACCCCTCCCCAACCGCCACACAGTGATTGTGTCGCGCTCAGGCTATGCTTACGAGGGAACGGATACCTGCCCCTCACTTGAAGAAGCCATTCATTTTGCCCGCAAAAATTGCGAGGGCGAGATCATGATTACGGGGGGTGCGCAGATTTACCGCGAGGCGCTGGACAAAAATCTTGTCACACGTGCCTACATCACACGCGTTGAAAAATCCTATGAAGGGGATGCTTTTTTTGCCTTTGACGGGAAAGGCTGGGAGCTTACCGCAGATTTGCCCCAGGAGACAGAGCCGCCATGTCGCTTTCAGATTTGGGAGAAGGCAAGCTAAAGCCTACATCTCCTGTCACCTCATCACCGCCAAGATCTTCGGCGTCTTCTTCACACTCCTGTTTTGGCGCAACATAGCGAAATCCGATATCGGCAAGCGTGTCTTTCACATCTTCTGCCAATTGCGGCGTATGGGCCTCAAGATAGGGAAGCACTTCGACAAAGGAGCGTGCCAGACGGATCGCGCCGTTTTCTTTCCGATCAAATGCACGTTTATAGGCGGCATCGGTCTGCTTTTCACCCGCCATCGCCAGACGCTGGTTAAAATCGGGAACGGCAATGACAAAATCGACCATATTGTCATGCAAATCCTGACCAAGCGGCGAGAAGCGCATTTGCCCTTGTGCGTTCTTACAAACTGCTGCTGAAAAAATCTCTGTTGCCAGAGATTTGAGACCTTTGGACAAGTTGCCCCCCTGCTTTTCATTATGATTTACAAAAAACGTAACTTTATTTTATGAAAAAGTCAATTATTTCCCGCGAAAAACGCAATTGACAATCATTCTCATTTAGGTAAAAGAGAGGAACAAAACAATCTGCTTAAAACCAATGGAGTGAAATCCGCATGTTTATCCGAAATAGCTTCCTACCTAACATCCACGAAATTCGACTGATCCGTGATGAAGCGGCCCTTGGTCGTCTCTTTGAAACACACGCTGATCCTGAGGGCAAAATCCGTTTGGCACCCGATGAAATTCGTGGCAAAGGCCCTGCACTGGCCTATGGCGTGCAGTATGGTCAGCTTAGCTATGTAGGTGAAGAGCAAGGTCAGCTTGTCTATCAGCGTACAGCAACAGCGGACCCAAAATTTAAGCAGGAAGTCGCTCCAGCATAGAGCGCGCAAGTGCCGTAAAGGGCGATTCTTCTCTAAGCGCATCAGGTTCCCCACCATCTGCGCTTTGGCGGAGAGAGAGTGTGAGAGGCAGGGCTCCCAGATAGGGAAGCCCTGCTTTTTTTGCTTCCTTCTCAGCACCACCATGCCCGAACAGATGTTCTTCATGACCGCAATTGGTACAGATATGGGTCGTCATATTCTCGATTAGCCCCAAAACGGGAACATGTGTTGTCGCAAACATCTCGATGGCTTTACGCGCATCAATCAGGGCCAGATCCTGCGGGGTGGAAACAATCACCGCACCTGTTAAAGGGATTTTTTGCGCCATGGTCAGTTGCACGTCCCCTGTACCGGGCGGCAGATCGACAATCAACGTGTCGCAGCCTTCCCATTCCACATCACGAAACAACTGGTAAAGGGCTGTTTGCACCATCGGCCCGCGCCAGATCAGGGCTTTTTCGGGCGGAACCATAAATCCGATCGACATGACTTTGACGCCATGGGCTTCATAAGGAATCAGTTTACGCGCCGCATTCAATTCGGGTTTTTGTGAGGGCAGCCCGAAAAGATGCGGCTGCGACGGCCCGTAAATGTCGGCATCAACCAGCCCGACTTTGTGTCCCATTTTGGCAAGAGCGACGGCTAAATTCGCGGCAATGGTCGATTTACCGACACCACCCTTACCCGAACCTACGGCAATCACGTGTTTAACGGGCAAGATTAACGGTGGGTTCTTATTCATACCATGCGGGTCAGGCGCAGCAGGTTTGGCGGGCGCTTCACGTTCTGCCGTCATCATCACGTGGATTTGCGCACCCAGCTCCTCACGCGCCAAGGTGCTCTCGATCACTTGCTGAAGAGCCTCAACCGCAGGCTTGGCGCGCATGCCCGCATTGAGGATCAGGCTCATATGCCCGTGCCCCATATCGGCTAGTTGCGGATTAAGTGCGGAAACATCAAGGGCCTGCCCGCTTGTCGGGTCGGTGACTTTGGCAAGGATCGTTTCAAGCGCGCTTAAAACTGCCGCATCTTGTCCCTGAAAGCTGCTTTTCTGTGCCACCTTGCCTTGCCTTTCGCTGTAAAGACGATATTGTAACAAAAGCCGAAATCGTAAAGAGACGAGCACTATGAGCGACGACGATAAAAAAGACAAGCAAGACAACACACGTAAAAACCCGTGGGCCAAGGACGAAAGTCAAAAATCCCGTAACAAAACTGAAGGAAGCTGGTCATCCAGACCCTCTTCCAATTCTCCCTTTGACCGTCAGGGTCGTGGGGGCGGAAACCAGTTTGGTGAGGGCAATTTCCGCGAGATGGGCGATAGCCTGAAAAGCATGCTGCCCGCCGATTGGCAGGGACCGCAACTTGTCTTTGGCGGCATTGTCGTTCTGATCCTTCTTTGGCTGGCATCCGGTCTTTATTTCCTTCAACCGTCTGAGAACGCGGTAGTTCTGACCTTCGGTAAATACAGCTCTACGGTTGAGCAACCGGGTCTCAAATGGCATATTCCTTGGCCCGTTCAGAGTGAAGAAGTTGTCAATGTGACCAATGAGCGTCGCATTGAAATCGGCTATCAAGGCTTAGGCGGTAACGATCCGACCAATGAAAGTCTGATGCTGACAGGGGATGAAAATATCATCGATATCGATTTTGTCGTTCTTTGGCGTATTAACAATGCTGCTGATTATCTCTTCAAAATCCGCGACACCGAGGCAACCATCAAGATTGTTGCCGAAAGCGCCATGCGCGAAATTATGGGACAAACGAAAATCCAGCCTGCCCTGACCGAAGCCAGAAACCAGATTCAGGTGGAAACACGCGAATTGATGCAACAGCTTCTTGACCAGTATCAGGCCGGTGTGACCATCAACAACGTGCAACTGCAAAAAGTTGACCCCCCCACCCCCGTCATCGATGCATTTAACGATGTGCAACGTGCCCGCCAGCAAAAAGAAGAGCTGCGCAACAAGGCCGAGGCCTATCGTAACGACATCATCCCGCGTGCCCGAGGGGAAGCCGAAAAACTGCGCCAGCAAGCCGAAGCCTACAAGGCCAGCGTCATTAACCGTGCCAAAGGGGATGCCCAACGCTTTAACGATATCTATGCCGCATATCGCGAAGGCCGCGAGGTCACGATGGAGCGCATGTATCTGGAAACCATGGAAGATGTGATCGACAAGGCCGATACGCTTATTCTGGACAGCACCAAATCGAATGCCGTCCCTTATCTCTCCTTAAATGAACTCAAAGCCGGAAAAACCGCCAGCGGTACGTCAGGACAATAAGCCATGCAACTTTCAAACAGATCACTCCTCATGATTGTCGCGCTTGTCGGTGTTGTGATCATCGGCCTCAATTCGTTTTTTGTGGTGAAAGAAACCGAGCAGGTTCTCGTCCTCCAGTTCGGTGATCCGAAACAGGAAATCACCACGCCGGGGCTTCATTTTAAAATTCCGTTGGTGCAAAACCTCAAAGTGTTCGAGCGTCGCATCCTGAATGTTGACCCGCCCGCCGAAGAAGTGCTGCTGTCAGATCAGAAACGTCTGGTTGTCGACACGTTTGCGCGCTATCGCATTTCGAACATGCTGAAATTTTACCAGACATTGAACACCGAATATGCAGCCATTCAGCGTTTGCAGCCGATCATCGTTTCTGCCATGCGTTCGGAACTGGGTAAGGCAAGTCTGCCTGCCCTTTTGTCCGATAAACGTGCGCAAATGATGCAGAATATTCAGGATGCCGTGAATGCCGAGACAGGGCGCTTCGGACTGGAGATTGTCGATGTGCGTATTGTCCGCGCCGATCTGCCCCAAGAAGTGACCCAAGCCACTTATGACCGGATGCGCTCAGAGCGCGAACGTGAAGCCAAAGAAGCCCGTGGTGAGGGTGAGGAACTCTCACTTCAGATCCGCTCCAAGGCCGAGAAAGACCGTACAATCCTGCTGTCCGAAGCCAAGCGCGATGCCGAAATCTTACGCGGTGAAGGCGACAAGCAAGCGATCTCCATTTACGCCAAGGCCTTTAATCAGGATCCGCAATTCTATGGTTTTTATCGCTCGCTTGAGGCTTATAAAAATTCTCTGGCAAAGGATAAGACAACCATCGTTCTTTCGCCCGACAGTGACTTTTTCGAATACTTGAAAAACAATCCTGCGCGCTAAAATTAACTACTGACGCTCATCTCTTTTTTAAGGAGTCGTTTCCAGATGAAAACCATTTCTGCTTTTCGCCTTCCCCTGACGCTCGCCACTGTCATGGTCCTTGGTTTGACGCCCGTCCCTCACGCTTTAGCACAAACGGCTGATGTCAAACCTATGAAGGATGCACCGGCCTCCTTTGCTGATCTTGCCGAACGCCTCTTGCCTGCCGTTGTGAATATCAGCTCGACACAAAAAGTCGAAACCGACACAACCATGCCGCCTGATTTTCCCGAATTTCCCGAAGGTTCACCCTTTAAAGATTTCTTTGAGGAGTTTATGGATCGTCGTGCCCCGGGCATGCCTGTCATTCCACCGACCTCGCTGGGCTCGGGCTTTGTGATTGATGGCGAAAAAGGCATCATCATTACCAACAACCACGTCATTAAAGATGCCGAAGAAGTGCGCGTCACCTTCCATGATGACACGACCGTTCCCGCCGAAATTTTAGGGTCGGACGAAAAGACCGATATCGCGGTTCTTCGCGTCAAAACCAACAAGAAGCTGACGGCAGTGTCTTTGGGCGATTCCCAAAAGATGCGTGTGGGCGACTGGGTTCTGGCGATTGGTAACCCGTTCGGCCTTGGCGGAACGGTGACCGCCGGAATTATTTCGGCGCGCCAGCGGAACATCAATGCCGGCCCGTATGATGATTTCATCCAGACCGATGCCTCAATCAACCGCGGTAATTCGGGCGGTCCGATGTTCAATCTGAAAGGCGAAGTGATCGGCATTAATACCGCGATCTTTTCACCCTCCGGCGGATCGGTCGGGATCGGCTTTGCCATCCCCTCCTCTTTGGCTCAACCCGTCATCGACCAACTGGTCAAATACGGCAAAACTCGCCGCGGCTGGCTGGGTGTCAAAATCCAGACTGTGACGGATGAGATTGCGCAAAGTCTGGGCTTGAAAAAGACTAGCGGCGCAATGGTTGCCGCCATCACGCCGCAAGGCCCTGCTGCAGACGCCAAATTACAGCCCGGAGACGTGATCCTGTCCTTTAATGGACATGATATCCACGAGATGCGTGAATTGCCCCGCGTTGTTGCCGAAACGGAGATTGACTCGAAAGTCCCGCTCGAATATTGGCGCAACGGCAAATTGAATAAGGTCACGGTGACAGTCGGTCAGCTTGAAAAGGCTGAAGAAGACGGACTGCTGGATGCCGAAGTTGCCACTGCTCCTGCAAGTGACGTCAATGTCCCCGTTGCCGGTATCAGTGTTGCCACGACCGAAGGCGGAAATGACATTGTGATTACGACAGTCAAAACGGGAACGGTTGCCGCCGATGCGGGACTGATGCCGGGCGACGTCATTTTGGAGATCAACCGTGTCACGCCAAAAAGCCCCAAGGATGCTGCCCGCCTGTTTGACGAGGCTGCCAGAGGCAAAACCCCCGTTCTGTTACTCATTGATCCGCAAGGTTCGGGCGATACGCGCTTTGTAGGCTTGAAGCTGAACGAAGCCAAGGTCGGGCCGCTCATCAAAAAACAATAAAATCCAAGACGTAAACAAACAGGACATTCTTTGACATCACAGGCCATCACGATCCTGACCGGGCCGACGGCTTCGGGCAAAACGGCTGCGGCACTCAAAATTGCCGCAGATACGGATGGTGTGATCGTCAATGCCGATTCCATGCAGGTCTATAAAGACCTGCCAATCCTGACTGCTCATCCGAACGCTGAAGAGCGCGCCGCCGCACCGCATCGCCTCTACGGTATTCTGGATGCCAGCGAGCGCACCACGGCTGCCGACTGGTGTCGCCGCGCGAGTGCCGAGATTGCAGCCATTCTGGATGCGGGCCAACACCCTGTTCTGGTCGGCGGGTCGGGGCTATATATCAAAAGTCTGATTGAGGGCCTCTCCCCCATCCCAGACGTCGACCCTGATATCCGCGTAGATCTTGAGGCACAGGCTCATGAGGAAGGGCTGGCAGCGATACGCGGTCAACTCATGATGCATGACGCAGACAGTTTTACCCGTTTGGAAGACAATGACACGCAGCGCAACCTCTATGCGCTGGGTGTCTTTCTGTCGTCAGGTAAGCCGCTTTCTTACTGGCAGTCTTTGCCGCGTCTCAGCCCGCCTGCAGACTGGTCATTTACGATCAAGCTGATGCTGCCTGAACGCGAGGCGCTTTATGCGAAGATTGAAAAGCGCTTTGATATGATGATTGAAGACGGCGCGTTGGATGAGGTGGCAGCCCTCGCCTCGCGCATCGATCAAGGTGAGGTTGCGTCCGACGCTGCGATTATCGTCGCCCATGGTTTTCGGGCTTTGCGCGACCACCTCAATGGCAAGATCAGTCTTGATGACGCCAAAGACATCGGTGTTCTCGATACACGTCACTATGCCAAGCGTCAGTTCACATGGGCGCGCCACCAATATAAGGTCGGCGGCAATGTGCAGAACGTGGAGCAGATGGCATGACCCCGCCTCTCGCCCATAAAGAAGACCGCCCGGGCTTTGCAATCCTGCTCTCCATTTTGGGTGGCATCAGCGTCACAATTATGAACGGCTTTGCTAAAGCGGCGTCCTCGGACTTTGATCCGATCGAGACCGTCTTTTATCGTGGACTTCTCGCCCTTGCGCTCTTAAGCGTTTATATTCTGGCGACAGGCCAGCAAGGTCGCTTGAAAACCAATCGTCCCAAAGTGCATTTGCTGCGCTCTTTTGTCGGAACGGTTTCCGTGTGTCTCGTGTACTGGTCTTATGCGCTGATGCCGATGGCGAATGCGACCGCCCTACTGATGACCTCGGGCCTGATTATCACGGGCCTTTCCGTCCCCCTTCTCAAAGAACATGTCGGACTGATCCGCTGGTCTGCGGTGATATTGGGTTTTATCGGGGCACTGATTATCACGAAGCCGACAGGGGCCGATTTCAATGTGACAGGAACAATTGTCTGCTTTGTCGCCGCCTTTACCATTGCCTCGGTTGCCCTCCTGCTCCGCTCACTAGGACGCTCCGAAGAACCGCTTGCCACCATTTACTATTTCATGGTGTTCTCAGTTGTCGCCTCGGGGCTTTATGTGGCTATCTTCAAAGACTTTTCCGTACCGCGTGCTGCCCTGCCCGTTCTGGCGGGGGTCGGCATTTTCTCGCTGGTTCAGCAATTTTTTAAAACACATGCCGCCGTGCTTGCCGAGGCATCAATTTTAAGTCCCTATTCCTATCTCACCCTCATTTGGGCCGTGATTATCGGCGTCATATTCTGGGGTGACTGGCCCGAGCTCAATGTATGGATCGGCTCGGCACTTATTATCGGCGCCAACCTTGTCGTGCTCTGGCGTGAACAGCGTAAAAAGAAAAAACTTGCCTCCACTTGTGAATTGTCATAACAATTCTTTCCATGTTGAGCCTTCCCCAATTCATGAGCTGCTTCGATCTGATGCTGGATGAGTCCGAGCAATATTTTCGCGCAGCAGGACTCCATGAAGATGACGGGCAACCTCTGAGAGAAAATGCCCATAATCCGACAGAGATGCTCTGTAACGGCGCGATCCTCAACCTCTTTTCCCAACGTGCCAAAGGCTTTTGCCAAAAAGACGACGTGCTGGAAACCGAGCTGATGTATGTCGGTCATGCTCGCGAAAAAATGGGTGACCTTGTCAAAGAAGTCGCACCCGATATGGTCGATGCGCATTTCTATGAATTGGTCGAGGAAGCCGCTATGGAGCATGGTGTTACAACCGACGATCCGTCAGTGATTTCCTATTTTGCCAATCGCGACCGTCATCTGATGGATTTGCTGGGTGTCATGTTCGGTTATGATCTGACCGTGTTTGACATCAAAGATCAGGCCCCCGACACGCACAATGAAGGCAAGCGCACGCCGCCGCCATCTGCGCCGCCCGCGCCTTAAAGCCTCAATCTATTGTAAGAATAATCCGGCAGGCGAATATTCGCCGACCACCTTGTCGGTGCACCAATCATGGAAACGAAAGCGTCCCGCTCTTTCCGATGTAAAATTATAGGCCTGATCCAGTGTCAGCGCGACGCGCTGCTGATCCTTAGCGGAGAGATGGTAAAAATTCGGGCCTGCCACGACATAGGTAACACCCTGACCGTCACGCCCCTGCCCTCTCAAGATATCGGCACGGTTCCATCTTGTAATCAATTCGGCAGGTGAATATCCAGGTTGCGTGTACCAGTCACCGCCGCGCCAGTTTTCATCAGGCTGTTGCATGCGAAGGGCCCTATGCTCCCAGTTCGGGGTTTCTTAATTGC
>JBFWMN010000005.1:0-50148 GCA_050251555.1 Pseudobdellovibrionaceae bacterium
CTCGCGCAAATCAATGACATTGATATCGGGCATCGTTGCCCCGCCATGACGCGAGGGCAGATGCGCATGTCCGTATTTCTTTTCCCAGACATTGAGCATGGTCTCCAGTGACGGGGTTGCCGAGGCCAGCACGACGGGAATTTTGGTGAGCGAACCCCTGACAATCGCCATATCGCGGGCGTGATAAATGACGCCCTCTTCCTGCTTGTAAGAAGCATCATGACTTTCATCGACAATGATCATGCCCAAATCAGGAAGCGGTAAAAAAAGCGCAGAGCGTGCCCCGACAATCACCTGCACTTCGCCTTCCGCCACACCGCGCCATGTCACGCGCCGTTGCGCGGAAGTGAGCGAGGAATGCCAGAGCGCGGGACGACAGCCGAAACGTTTGGCAAAGCGGTCAATAAAGGCGTTTGAAAGCGCAATTTCAGGCATCAGGATCAAAACCTGTTTACCTTCCTTCAGACATTCAGCGACGGCTTCGAAATAAACCTCCGTCTTCCCTGCACCCGTCACCCCATCCAGCAAAATCGGGACACCGGCCTTGGCATGGATCGCCTTAATCAGATAATCGGCAGCCTTTTGCTGCGGCTCGGAAAGCGATACGGGCGCATGATGCGGGTCGGCATTACGACAGGGTGGCGGCGTTGCGCGCTCGGTTGTCGTGAGAATATTTTTATCGGCGAGCGTTTTGACAACACCTGCCGAAACACCTGCGGCACGGGCAATTTCAGTCTGCACCATCAACTCCGCCCCCAAAACCTCCCACACCTTTTGTTGTTTGGGAGAAAGACCTTTGGGATCAGACACTTTGGGATTGCGCTGATAAAGCGTTGTCGTCAAAGGCGGCTCAAGCGCTGCGGGGATTGAAACAGCCATTTTGAGAACTGCCCCCAAAGGGGCCAGCGTGTAGCGTGCCACCCATGCGATAAAATCGCGTGTCGCATGCCCCATCGGCGGGGCATCAAATTTCGCCAGCACATGTTTGCATTTTTTATCGGGAATATCGTGCGTTCCCTCGCCCCAGACCACGCCGACCACTTCGCGTGCCCCCAAAGGCACAATCACATAGTCGCCCGCCTGCACAGGCATGTCATCGGGGACCAGATAGTCGTAAGGCTTATCGACGGGATAAGGAATAAGGACCGCCACGCGGGATGCGGTCTTGGCAAAAATATCAGTTTCGTCTTGAAAAAGGTCAGCCATCGCTTTAATCCTTAGCACGATCTGACACACCCATGAAATACAACATATAAAGGTTCACCCCATGAAATTCTTCGTCGACACCGCCAATCTTGATGACATTAAAGATCTTGCCTCCACAGGCCTTCTGGACGGCGTGACCACGAACCCTTCTCTCATCGCCAAATCGGGACGCAATTTTCTGGAGCTGATCCCTGAAATCTGCAAACTCGTTGACGGCCCTGTTTCTGCCGAAGTTGCAGCAACTGACTACGAAACGATGCAAAAAGAAGCCGACAAGCTCGCAAAAATCGCCGATAATGTCGCTGTGAAAGTGCCCCTCACAGAAGCCGGACTCAAGGTTTGTAAAAACCTGTCTGATAACGGCACGATGGTGAATGTGACACTTTGCTTTTCTGCTGGACAAGCATTACTTGCTGCCAAAGCAGGTGCCGCTTTCATCTCACCTTTCGTCGGTCGCCTTGATGATATCTGCCTGAACGGTCTGGAACTGATTTCGGATATTGTCACGATCTACAACAATTACGACTTCCGCACCGAAGTGCTGGTTGCCTCCGTGCGCAATCCCGTACACATCATCGAGAGCGCAAAAATGGGTGCCCATGTTGCCACCTGCCCTGCCTCAGTCATTAAGCAGCTTTACAAACACCCGCTCACAGATAAAGGTCTGGCGGCGTTTGTTGAGGACTGGAAAGCCACAGGCCAATCGATCCTTTAAGTTTTTTAAGCTTTGTGGGGGCTTTGCCCCCATGATACACTTGAGAGATGAGCGATTTGGTAACTGATACTCCAACAAACAAAGACGAGACACTTTCCGCAAAGGACGTGATCGCTTTCTTGCGCGACAATCCGCGTTTCCTGCAGCAAAATCCCGAAGTGTGCGATTTCCTGATTCCGCCTAAAGCTGTTGAGGGCCGCAAAGTCGCCGATTTCCAATCTTTTATGATTGAGCGTCTCAAGGCCGATAAAACCAAAGCCCAGAACACGACCGATGAAATCGTCAAAACCGCCCGCAACAATATGAACAATCAGGCGCGCATTCACCGTGCCGTCTTACGCGTTCTCGAAGCCCAAAGCTTTGATGAATTTATCCAGACATTGACCATGGATATCACCGCCATGTTGGATGTCGATATCACCGCCCTCATCATTGAATCGAACGGGCACGATATCCCCCATGTCCACACCAGCGGCATCCGTGTTGTCCCTGCGGGCACACTTGCCAAATGGATGGAAGGCAAGACATCGCTTCTCCAATCCGACATAGGCGGCATTGAAGCCATTTATGGCGGCGGGGCCAATCTCGTGCGCTCGCAAGCACTGGTCCGCGTCGACATCTCCCTAGACACCCCTCCTGCCGTTCTGGCATTCGGCAGCCGCGATCCTTTCCTCTTCGAAGACGGGCAAGGCACCGAGCAAGTGAATTTTCTGGCGCGTGTCGTCGAGCGCCAATTCCGTACATGGCTGAATTTACCCCACTAGACACCTCAACTCTGGCCCTTGCACGGCCCGACTTCCGTGAGCTTTTAACCGACTGGCAGGATTACCTCCAGTATGAAAAGCGCGTGTCCGCACACACATTCCGCGCCTATGTGTCCGATATCAAATTGTTCCTGACTTTCTTGAGTGATCATCTGGGGGACGAGATTTCTCTTAATGCTTTATCCGAGACAAATTTACGCGATTTCCGCTCCTATCTTGCCCGCCGCACAATTGCAGGTGCTGCCGCCTCGACACGGGCGCGTAATTTATCGGGTTTGAAAAACCTCCTCCGCTGGGCTGATAAAGGCGGGCATCTGCATAATGCTGCGATCACATCCGTCAGAACGCCCAAGCAACCGCGCAAAAATCCGAAGCCTCTTTATGAAGGGCAGATGGATAGACTTCTTGAAGATCTTGAATCGCATGCCGCCGAAGACTGGCAGGGCGCACGCGATTACGCGCTTTTCCTACTGTTATACGGATGCGGATTACGGATTGCCGAAGCGCTCTCTCTCAATGTCGGAGACCTTCCACAAAACGACGAGATGCTGCGCGTGATGGGTAAGGGTTCAAAAGAGCGGCTTGTGCCACTTCTGCCCTTGGTTCGTAAATCACTCGAAAATTCATTAGAGGCGCGCCCTGATGGCGCGCCTAAAAACGCCCCGCTTTTCTTGAGTGCACGTGGTCTTCGCCTCAGCCAGCAGATTGCACAAAGCGCTTTGCGAAGCCTGCGCCGCCAACTCGGATTGCCCGAAACGGTGACGCCGCATGCGCTCAGGCATTCCTTTGCGACGCACTTACTTCAAAACGGGGCGAATTTGCGTGAGATTCAAGAGCTTCTGGGGCATGCCTCGCTCTCGACGACGCAGCGCTATACGGATGTGAATGCGGCAGAATTGATGCGCGTTTATAAATCCGCGCACCCGAGAGGCTGATCAGCGCAACCCGAAATTGACTTCGATAACCGTACCGTGATCTTCATTGGCTGCGATGGGGCGTGCATGACGGTTCTTTTTAAAGTCAGGACAAGCGACAACTTCGTTGGGAAGCGCAATGAGGTAACGTTGCTTTTGCAGTTCCAACACAGGATCAATTCCTACACATACATTTTTCATGGCTTCCAGACAGACAGGCAGTGCATGCACCATCTGCTTCCACTGCATAACCGACATTTCATTGGCCGCAGCTATCGTGCGAATAACAGCAGGGCTATTCATGACATACATTGAGCGTTGATAATCCGATACATCTGCTAGATTGACATCAATCCAGCAAGAATAGTCGCCTTGGGAGAAAATCGGCTCGATATAGTCGCCTTCCTGAGAGCGCGCCCATGCACATTCCGTCAGGCTGCGCGGAGAAAGAGACTGTTGTGTCATTTGCGCTTCGAGGCAATCGGCAACAAATAACAGGCTCAACGCATAAAACGGATCGTTTTGGCCATTAAGGCGCTGCGCGGCATAGTCTTGAATGCAGGCCCATGACAAAGCTGCCGTCGAGAGATAATCGGGAAATACTGAAGCCATAATCCTATCAGGTCCTTATTCTTGTTATTGCGACCACAAACAGGATTATGAAAATATGTAAAAAGGTTGCAAATTGCAAGCTTAAAAATGGATGGCGCGTTTCTCTACATCCAAGGCCGCTTCTTTCACGACTTCGGTTAAGGTCGGGTGACCGTGGCAGGTGCGGGCAATATCTTCGGATGACCCACCAAACTCCATGGCAATTGCGACCTCGTGAATGAGGTTTCCTGCCTCTGGGCCGATAATGTGGCAGCCCAAAACCTTGTCGGTTTTAGCATCCGCCAGAATTTTCACGAAACCGTCGGTCATGTTCATAGCACGCGCTCTGCCGTTTGCCATGAAGGGAAATTTTCCGACTTTGTATGACACACCGTCGGCTTTCAACTGCTCTTCGGTTTTTCCGATTTGCGCCACTTCAGGCCATGTATAGACGATACCGGGCACCAGATCGTAATTGATATGGCCTGACTGGCCCGCCAGCATTTCTGCCAGAACCATGCCTTCATCCTCGGCTTTGTGGGCCAGCATAGGCCCTGCGATCACATCACCAATTGCATAGATGCCTTTCAGATTGGTCTGGAAATGCCCATCGACTTTGACGCGACCACGCTCATCAAGCGCGACACCCGCATCTTTAAGACCCAGCCTGTCGGTGTAAGCTTTACGCCCGACAGAAACAAGAACCACGTCGGATTTGATCTTTTCTTTCGAACCACCAGCAGCAGCTTCGATTTCAAGTTCTACACCTGATTTTCCTGCCTTTGCAGAATTGACCTTGGTCGAAAGTTTAAACTCCAGCCCCTGCTTCTTCATAATTTTCAGTGCTTCTTTGGAAATCTCGCCGTCATTGGTCGGCAGGATGCGATCCAGATATTCAACAACAGTGACTTTGGCACCGAGACGCGCCCAAACGACACCCATTTCAAGGCCGATCACACCGCCACCGATCACTGTCATGGTTTTAGGAACGGAAGAAAGCTCCAGCGCCCCCGTTGAGGACACGATCTGTTTTTCGTCAATTTCGATACCCGGCAATGACACAACATCGGAGCCCGTGGCAATCACGATGTGTTTGGCCTCATAAGTCTCCTTGCCGACCGCGACTTTACCGGCAGAGACGATCTTGCCCTCGCCTTTCAGCCAGTCGATCTTGTTTTTCTTAAACAGGAATTCAATGCCTTTGGTATTGGCGTCGACGACATCTTTTTTGTGGCCCATCATGCCTTTAAGATTGAGTGAGAGTTTGCCGATCTCGATACCCATTTTCCCCAACTCGTGATTGGCTTCCTCGTATTTTTCAGATGCGTGCAACAGGGCTTTGGAAGGAATACATCCGACATTCAGGCACGTGCCACCTAAGGTTTCACGCTTTTCCACGCAGGCCACTTTAAAGCCGAGTTGCGCCGCACGGATCGCGCAGACGTAACCGCCCGGACCTGCACCAATTACAATCACATCATAGGAAGCTGAAGCCATAGGATTTGAACCTTGTTTCTGAATGAGGGGTCTTTTGTTGGTTGCTAACTTAAGAAAAACGCTCCTGCCATGCAAGAGCGTTATCACTGTCTTTATGCCATTTGAGGCTTAAGCGATTTTTCGCTCGAAAGGATTCTCAAAGGCGGCGCTCTCATCGGGTGCCATACCGCGAGCTTTACGTGCCGCATCGATGATCAGCTTGGCTTCCTGAATTGTATCGACCACATGCACATTGCACTCTCTTAAAACTGCGCTCGGCAGATGTTTCAAGACAATATCAAAAACACGGCCTCCGTTGTGAATATCCTCGGAAGGCGAGTTTACAATGACCATCGGGCGATTTTCGACCACCGCACGGTTATTCATACGCGTAATCAAAGAGGCCAGAACTTCCTGTACCGTGCCCGCACCACCGTCCAGAACCACTTCGGCCTGCACTTTTTGCAGCTCTTCCATACGCAGGTAGATATTGGGCATGACAATCGTCTTGTCTGCGCCTTCAAACATCCCCTCGGCACGGCAGGTTTCTTCACACTGGATCACTTTGAGGAATGTATCAAGATCAGGGCGCTCAGCTTTCAGATCCATAACCGAGGCCGAAACGCGTTCCATCAAACCTTTGGAACCGCCACCATTAACGATACCATAACCGTCTGCGGCGAGATCACGTGACAGATCATAGGCACGTTGCAAACGCTCGCCGTTTGTCGATGTCGCCGAACAATAGATGGTGACTTTGAACAGATCGTTGCGGTCCTCACCGTCTTCAAAAATTTCGTCTTCGACCGCTTCGTGGCGGATATAGGTGTCTTTTTCTTCCTCGAATTTCTCAACACCCTCTTTCTGGGTGCCGTAAACCGTGTAGATATGCTCGGGCTTATCGCCCAGCAGGCCTTGCACATGCAAATCATGATAGATCTCAAGGCAATCCGCCCAACGCTCCTCATTCACCAAAAACGGCTTATTCAGAATATGCGGATCGGAGACCTGCTTACCGACAACCATGTTGAAGAACTGGAATTGTTCGTAAATTTTATGCTGGTCAGCCGTTACACCGCCCGTGCGTTTGGAGGATTTCCCATCGGGGATCAGGTTCGACCAACGTGTGTCGAAGAGGAAGATATCTGTCTCCCCGACCATATTCATGAATTTATTCAATGTCGAAGGATAAGGCACTTTACGACCGTCACGCGTATTGAGCGTGAAATCGACGGGCTTACGCGTGAAATCGAAATTGTCATTGACCGAGACCTGTTCGAAATCATCCGTTGCGGCAATTTTCTTACGTACGCCGTGTGTCGAATGGCGCGGCATGAAAGAGAGCGCCGTCATCTGTGTCGCGACACGTAAGTTAGCCGATCTGTTGAACTGCTCGAAAGGCTGGGGTTGCACATCGATCTGGGCGTGTTGGTCGGCACCTGTCACAGCCGCCATTGCCATGTTGGCTTTGGCTACTGAGGAGTGACGCTCGATGTAATCCTTCACCTCGTCTTTGCGCAAACCTGCAAATTTCGTGTCTTCCAGAAAATCTTCGGAATAAAGCGGGCGGTTTTGCGCAGCCGCATCAGGGCGCACATCGAAATGCACGATATCGTCCGTAACGCCGAATGTATCAATGCGCCAGTCGGGATCGGGGATGAATTTACGAAGCTGGTAAGCCGTGTAATCACGGGCTTTCACAACACCGTCATAGCCGACACGCTCGCAGGCGCGGCGCAGGCGGTCATAGAAACTCTCAATTGAGCAGCCTTTGAGAACATGGGCCAGCTCGACGCCGGGGCCGCCGCGATGCGGGTTCAGATATTTGTCGAAATCAGCAAATTCGGGTGTTTTGAAAAGTGCCGCATATTGGACATCACTCATGTCACCTTGCAAGATGACCAGGCCGCGATCTTCAGCCAGTAAATATGTGGTTTCGGGCTTAAAGCCGAAACGGCGCATGTCACGCGCAACCGTGCGCGGATCGTTCAAATCACTGTTCAGCGCCTCTTCGGCGGCATCCAGCTTTTCGGTATTGTTGCCCGAATAGGTGTGGGAGAGTTCTGCCGCCTCACGACCGTTTTTGAAGATAAGCTGCGAGCGCACAACATGGGTCTTTACGCCTAAGAATTTATCGGCGGCGCGCTTTTCATGCGGCTTTTTGGAATTCCCCGTGACCTGCAAGATCGCAGCGCCCGGTGGCAGGATCATATCGAAATTGTGACCATCACGGCCTTCTGTTGCGGTTTTGAGCGCAGGAACAAGTGCGTCTTTGTCAGTGACAACCGACACGCCTTCAGCTTTCAGCCTGTCTTGTTCTTCTTGCGTGAAGTTGGCAGCCAGAAAATCCGTCCAGACACCTTTGGTGTTATCAATCAGAAGGGGTGCGGGAACCGATTTCAGGCCTTGCGCATAAACACCGTTCAAACGGTCTTCAAGGATATTGAACAGGTGCGACAGCGTCACAAAGTCGCCCTCAGCAGGAATGATGATCGGCTCGGAAACGGGTAGAGCGCGGAAATTGAAGTTGGCGTTGCGGGCCGCATAGGCCGAACCCGTCAGATGGAAAAATTTATCGCTGCCGATCAGGCGCTTGTATTCTTCCTGTTGTTCAACCATGCGGAAGGAGAGCGGATGCCCTGAGGTGACACCTTTATACTCTATTGAGTCGTCCGTATCGCCGGGAAGAGTGAAATGACAAAAAGGCTCCTCACACAAGAAGAGCCTCTCATACATTTTATCGGCAAATTCATAGAGCCATTTTTGGGACGGAATCGCGGGATCGAGAACAGGTTTGTCACCTGCCAATATCTTTCGAAGTGTGTTTTGGGTCCAATCCCGGACTTGATTCATCGCTTCAGTTTCCTGTTCAAACGCCCCTTTTAATCGGGGACTTATTTCAATTACAGCTCTTATAAAAATATATTAGAGAAAATTAAAGTGCTTTTTATGGTAAATCTTCATTTTTCTTTTGCAACGCCACATACCATACCGAGTCGCGACAAAACAAGTCATTTTCTTATCTGTGAATAAGTTTATTGGGGGCCGAAACTTTATTCGCCGACCAGCCTGAACGCAGCGCGGCGGACAGCGGCTTCACGGCGACGGGCAAGTACTTCTTTATCATCGAAAATTTCGTCTTCCGAACGCTTGACCGTGAAATTGAATTTGCGGGTAAACAAAGGAATCTCTCCCAAAGACAAGGCGGCGGTAATGCTTGTCTTCCCGCTTTTTAAAAAGGAGGCACGGCATTCGATACAATCGCCCAAGCCGCCGATACGCATAACGGGCGTTTGATTCAAAAGCTGCATGGAGATCATCTCGGAGTCATAATCGAACGTGACAGTCACATCCATATGGGCACCTTGACGGCGCGGCCTGCTAACGGCAATCTCATCGAGACGTTGCATGCTCCATCCCGCCATATTCATCTCTTCATCTGCAACAAGGTCCATTTCGATATCTTTGAAAAGATCTTCGTCATCCTCGTTGAAGTCCGACTCGCCGAACGTATCGCAGCGAAGAATAATGTCACCGATATCTCCGGCACGCGGGGAACGATGACCTGAGCTGAGCTGTTCGAAGAGAAGTGTTAAATGAAGTTGATTTGCAATAGGATGCTTTTTGCGGAAAAGCGAAATGCCCTGTACGCCCATGACTGTTATCCCTGTTCAAACTTATAATTTTATATCTTGATTGAGGGCAGTATAGTAACTTTTGAAAACCACGACAAGAGTCCGCCAAACCATGATGAAATACGCTGCCCGCCTGATCTTCAGCTTTTGCCTTGTCCTGCCCCTCATCGGTCAGGGTGCAAATGCCCAAACTCTGCTTGAACCCAAAGCCAGAGGCATGTCCCACGTCACCATCACATCGGATGAAGCCATGGAAGATGAGGCTGCCCCCGCTGCAGCCCCCATTCCCACCACCAAAACACAAGAGCAACCCGCCGCATCTCCTGTCCGCAAAACCGAAGAGGACAAAGATGACATGGCGGATATCCAGAGCAGGGATGTGAAGGATTATTTCGTACCCGTAAACAAGCTGGTCGCATGGCGCTATATGAATGACCTGCTCTCACGACAAACCGCCCCCGTCGATAAAGCCTTGCGTGAGCTGGAGGCGGACCCGTCCGTTGTGCCGCCCAAGGCGCTGCTATTTGCTGCTGAAGCCTATACACGGCGCCACCAGATAGAAAAGGCTGCCCTCTATTACTATCTCGCGCAATTGCGCTCTCGTTTCGATCTGGCTCGTTTCCCTGTCACCTCTTCAGCACCATATGATTACGGGGCGGAACTGAACCGCATGTCATTGAGCATCGCGCAGCCGATCAATGAATGGGCCCTTGCCGATCAGGAGCGTTCCGCGAAATTATTTGATGATGTGCAGGCGCTTGAGCGCATCACCCCTTACGCCTATAAACCGACTTTCCCGATTCCCGACGTTAATGATCGTCCCAAATCAGGCACATGGCCCACCCTTCACAAGGATGTCGCTAAGGACTATTTCGAGCAAATCGATAAGGTTCGTGCGGCTTTGCGCGAAGTCAAATAAATTACATAAAATTTTAGCCATTGTTAAATCTCTCTTTACGCGCTTGCCCCATGATGGGGGTATCCAAAGCAAATAAAAAGTATGAGGAAGAGAGAGACACACACATGGCGCAAATGAGCAAAGAACAACTGGCCGTCGCTTCAGCAATGAAAATGATTGAAGCCAGCGTCATGAAGCTCGCTCCGCATCCGGACAATCCGGCTCATAGAGGGTTTATCTACGCAAGATCAGATGCTCGTGCATCAGGGGGCGGCGCGCAAGACGGCATGCTCGGCTCCCTGATCGCCGAGCAAATGGTTGGAATGGCTTTTGGCGGCATGCTGCCAACCTGCCTTGACGGTATTGATGTGACCAATGTCATTGATGCCGCAGATGAGTTTTACGTTGACCGCGCCAATTCAGCGCCCGCACGCAAACGTGCCTTTCACATGTCTTTCGATGCCGCTGTCATGGGTTCACCGCATGCCGCCTATGAAGCCGCCTTTATGCGCGATCTGCCGCGCCGCGTTCAGCTTGAGCGTCAATACATCCAACTTTCACGTCGTCTGGACAAAATGCTGTCACCTGAAATGCAGTTGAAGCCCGAATTGCGCCACGATCCCCGCTTCCAAAAAGAAGCGATGCTGAGCGCCTAAACACAGATTTCTACTTTTCTACGCAAAAAACAAAGAAACGGTCTTTTCTCCAAAAAGGCCGTTTTTTGATGAATGAAACTCGTGCTATGATTTTTTAAAGAGTTTTAAACCCTTTACCCCTATCCTGCTTAAAAAACCCGTCTCCATCCACTTGGCGCATATGACATTTAACACGACACTTCTACGCGAAAAATTTGTGATTCAGGATCCGCAGGAAAGCAATCCTGCCGCTTCGATCGTTGCCGTATCGAACCGTATCGTCGTGCCTCTCATCAATTCCACAGGCCAATTGGAAGAAACCTATGTCGTCCGCGCCCAAACCATGCATGACTCTTTACGCATGGCTGTCCAGCTTTTGAGCGCTTTTCAAAAGGGCGGCTCTCTGGCGATCCGTAAACCGCCTTTCCGTTTTGATGCCGCCTGGAAAAAAGCACGCTATGAAATGCCGGGCTTCCCCTCTTCCGCCCTTTGGGTTGCCATCTATAAGGACGGGCAAGTGGTTTACAAAAGCGGTGAACCGCACCCTTTTCTGGATGTCATTGAAAAATGTGATGCAACCTCAAAAGAGTCTTACGAGAAATCGGTCAAGCTTGCCGAAAAAGCCTTCTCACAACTCGGTAAGGAAGTCAAAATCACCCATGACGCCAATATCGCCCTTGTGATGACGATTACAGATGATGTCGCTAAATGCGGTGTTATCCTGCGTGATGCTCTGAAGCAGGCGACCTTTAACTTTCAGGTCGAAAAAAGCGCGGATGCCAAAGAAGATGTCGCCCCCGCCGCCTGTCTGAATGCGTGTGCAGCATATCTGGAAGCCATCCAGCTTTCTTTTCGTGTCGGTATGAGTCAGGTTCGAAAAGAATATGAATTATTCGCTGCAGGTTCAGATGAGGCCAAGCGCCTTATGCAGGATCGTAAACGCGTGACGGATCTGACCACCGATATAACGGTTTTCGAAAATCTCTATGACGTGCATTACCGCCCCGACAAACCGAATTTCAGGAATTTAAGCGATCAGGCCGAACGCCTGACCCGCCGCCAGATCGAAGAGAGCGGCAAAATCAGATATTAAAAAAACCCGCTTGTGAGCGGGTTTTTTCATTGTCTTTCTCTTTTGCTTTTACGCGGCGGATTGCGCAAGTTGACGCAGCACATAGTGCAGAATACCGCCGTTTTTATAGTATTCCAGCTCGTCCGCCGTATCGATACGGGCCAGCACTTCAATCTCTTTTGAGGCGCCGTCTTTTTCAATCGTGACCTTGATCATGCCACGCGGGCTTAAGGTAGAAATACCCGCCAGTGAGATCGTCTCATCACCTGTCAGTCCGAGTGTCTTACGTGTTTCGCCTTCTTTGAACTGGAGAGGAAGAACACCCATACCAATGAGGTTGGAACGGTGAATACGCTCGAAGCTCTCGGCAATAACGGCCTTCACGCCTAACAGGCGCGTACCTTTCGCCGCCCAGTCACGTGATGAGCCCGTGCCGTATTCTTTTCCTGCAAAAATAACCAGAGGTGTCCCTTCCGCGACATATTTCATGGCCGCATCATAAATGGGCATGGTGTCGTTGGAGGGGATATATTTGGTCATACCACCTTCAACACCATCCAGCATTTCATTGCGGATACGGATATTCGCGAAAGTCCCGCGCATCATGACCTCGTGGTTACCGCGACGTGCCCCGTAGGAGTTAAAGTCGGCAGGTGTCACATGGTGGTTTTGCAGGTAAAGACCGGCAGGCGAGGATGTTTTGATCGAACCCGCGGGCGAGATGTGGTCGGTTGTCACCGAGTCACCCAAGATCGCCAAGATTGAGGCTCCTGCCACATCCGAAGGCTTTTCGGGGGTCATATCCATGCCCTCGAAATAAGGCGGATTTTTCACGTAAGTGGAATCATCCTGCCATTTATAGGTTTCTGAAGACTGGCTGCCTCCGATGGCCTGCCATTCTTTTGTTCCGTCAAAGACATTCGCGTAACGCTCTTTAAACATGGCAGGCGAAAGGTTCTTTTCAATCATGTCGCGGATCTCAGCATTGGTGGGCCAGATATCTTTTAAGTAAACATCATTGCCGTCGTTATCCTGACCCAGCGGATCATTGTACAAATCAACACACATTGATCCGGCAATCGCATATGCCACAACCAAAGGCGGTGAAGCCAGATAGTTGGATTTCACATGCGGATTGATACGGCCCTCAAAGTTTCTGTTCCCTGAGAGAACTGCCGTCACGTTAAGATCACCTTCTTCAATCGCCTTACCGATCGCGTCAGGCAAAGGCCCTGAGTTACCGATGCAGGTTGTGCAGCCGTAACCGACAAGATCAAAGCCCAGCGCATCCAAATCAGACTGCAAGCCCGATTTCTCAAGATATTCGGTCACGACCTGAGAGCCCGGTGCCAAAGAGGTTTTCACCCATGGCTTACGGTTCAAGCCTAATGCGCGTGCCTTACGGGCAACCAGTCCTGCCGCGATCAACACGGAAGGGTTCGACGTATTCGTACAGCTTGTGATCGCTGCAATCACCACGTCACCGTGACTCATTGAATAGTCTTCACCTTTTACGGACACTGATTTCAAGGAAGGATGTCTCTCTTCATGGGCTGCCAATTCACCGCCTTCGGACATCATACGGCCTTCGGCACCGACAGGGTCTGTCCCTTCGGTTTTCGCCAGATGGGCTTTAAAAGCCTGTGACGCATCGGTCAACGGAATACGATCCTGCGGGCGTTTCGGCCCTGCGATTGAGGGCACGACATTACCCAGATCAAGAACCAGCGTATCGGTAAAGAGCGGCTCATCGCCCGGATTACGCCACAGACCTTGTTCTTTCGCATATTTTTCAACCAGTGGCACAATCTCCTCACGACCTGTGAAGGCCAGATAGCGCAATGTCTCATCATCAATCGGGAAGAAACCGCATGTCGAGCCGAATTCAGGCGCCATATTACCGAGTGTCGCACGGTCAGGCAGCGTCATGCCGTCAAGACCGTCGCCGTAAAACTCGACGAATTTACCGACCACGCCTTTTTGGCGAAGCATTTCCGTGACTGTCAGCACTAGGTCGGTTGCCGTTGCCCCCTCTTTCAATTTACCTGTCAGCTTAAAGCCGATGACTTCAGGGATGACCATGGAAACGGGTTGACCCAGCATGGCAGCCTCAGCCTCAATCCCGCCGACACCCCAACCCAGAACGGCAAGACCGTTGACCATAGTCGTGTGTGAGTCTGTTCCGACCAGCGTATCGGGGCATGCCACCGCTTTGCCGTTTTGATCTTCCTCAACCCAGACGGTCTGGGCCAGATATTCCAAATTCACCTGGTGGCAGATCCCTGTTCCCGGCGGAACAACGCGGAAATTGCGGAAGGCTTTTTGTCCCCAGCTTAAAAACTGGTAACGCTCGCCGTTACGTTCGAACTCAAGTTCGACATTTTCTTCAAAGGCTTTGGGTGTGCCGAAATGGTCAACCATCACCGAGTGGTCGATGACCAGATCAACGGCGGTAAGCGGGTTAATTTTTTGCGGATTGGCGCCAAGCGCCTTCATGGCTTCGCGCATGGCAGCCAAATCAACAACGGCGGGAACGCCTGTAAAATCCTGCATCAGGACGCGTGCGGGACGATACGCGATTTCACGGTCCGAGCGCTTGTCTTTTTGCCAGTCGACAAGAGCCTGAACATCGTCGGTTGTAACCGTATTACCATCTTCAAAGCGCAAGAGATTCTCAAGAAGCACTTTCAGGGTTTTGGGAAGACGCGATATATCGCCGAGCTTATCTTGCGCGACCGCCAGCGAATAATAATCGACCGTTTTACCTCCGGCCTCCATGCTTTTGCGGGTTAGAAGCGTGTCGTGTCCTGTGCGTGCCATGATGGAAATGTCCCCTTCGCGAGTCTTTAAAAGAGTGTTTTTGCGGTTGTGTCCCGCGTATATGATTTGAGGTAAGCTTTGACGCAGCCCCAATAAATTATCACGGGTGTCTCGCAATTGAAATATGCGAGGCGGGGTGTATTTCAAACGAAAATTCTTAAAAAAGCGTTGAGAGCAGAGGCTTTCGTGTGCATTGCGGCAAATCGGGCAAAAATAAGGCAAAATTCGCCCAAAAAATTGCCGTATTTCTATGTCACATTAAGAATATACAGATTTACAAAAAAGCGTTTGAATTCCTCCAAAGCCAGTAAATTTGCTGACACATGACAACCGATAAGTAAGCCGCTGACGTCTTTGACGCAGCGGTTTTGCTTTTCTACCCCACTGATTTCCCTATATTTTCCGACGCTTTTGCAATGAATCCATATATTGCTGAAGCTTATAATCACGCGCCTTTGCCACATTCGGATATTGCTTATCACAGACATTTTTGATGGTGGCGGCGGTCTGCTCGTAATTCTGCAAAGAATCCACCTGAGACTGCATCTGGCGACGTTCCACCTGCATTCTGTCTTTAACGCCCGTCACAATGGATGTCACGCGGTCGGACATTTGCGTGAACATGGCTTCTTTTTGTGCCAACGGGAATGGTCCATACACATATTGCTGACCCATTGCGTCATACAGCTCCTTGCCCAAAATCTGCATATATTTATTAATAACCTGTCGGTCGGCTTCCAGATGCATGCGTTCATGCTTCATGACCTCTTTATACTGGCAGGAATTAGGCGGATATTCCGAGGCCACATAAATCATCGGTTTCATCGTGATATTAAAGTTGATTGCGTCATACCAGATGCAGGCTTGTCCGCCGTATCTGTTGGCCTGACCTTTGTGCGCAATGGTCCAGCTCATCTGAAAATTGGTCGAAGCCAGACCGAATGTGTGCAAAATGGCATCATGCGCATAGGGTGAAACCGTATCGGACTTCATATTCGACAGGCTGAGGAAAGAACGATCATTATTAAACTGCGTACGGGTTTCAACAGGCTTGATGATAATTGTCGGCGCTTTATCAGGCACACAAAATTCCTGCGCCAAAAGAGGCGAACCCCCTGCCATCCAGAGGACTCCGGTTAAAATCCATGCTGCAAGGGCATATTTCATGCCATTGACTATAGCGCGAAAATGTTAAAAAAGAGTGGGGAGTGTGACTTTCCCAGAAACCAGACAGGACATTAAAAATCTATGTATTTCATCGCATCTATCCTTCACTGGCTAATCAGCGCGTATATCTTCGTGATTATCGCCGAAGTCGTTCTGTCATGGTTGATCGCCTTCGAAGTCATCAACACGCGTAACCCGCAGGCACAAAATCTCATTCGCCTGATCAAACGCCTCACCGATCCTGTGATGAATCCTGTGCGCAAAGTCGTCCCGGCAATCGGCGGTATCGACATCACACCGATTATCGTGATTTTTGCGCTTAGCCTGATTGATACGCATATTGTGGGGAGATTGGCTTATGTCGGCTACTCTTATTGATGGCAAATTGATTGCCCGCGCCATTAAGGATGCGGTGCGCGACGAAATCGCAACGATGACAGTCAAACCTGGCCTTGCGGTTATTCTTGTAGGGGATGATCCTGCCTCACATGTCTATGTCGCCAATAAAATCAAAGCGTGCGCCGAGACAGGCGTGGAAAGCGTTGAATACCAACTTGGTGCTGATGCATCAGCAGACGAAATTGCCGCGCTGATTGATGAGCTGAATGGCAATACGGGCATCAACGGCATTTTGATGCAGCTTCCCCTGCCCGACCATTTGTCTGACGTCCAAGAAGTCCTTGTCCAGCGCATCTCACCCGCCAAAGATGTGGATGGGCTGACTATCGGCAATGCGGGGAAACTGATTTTGGGTCACGAAGACGGTCTGGTGCCCTGCACCCCCGAAGGCTCCCTCGCCCTTATTCATTCCGTCAAAAAAGACCTGACGGGTCTGCATGCCGTAGTTATTGGTCGTTCAAACCTGTTCGGTAAACCGATGGCACAGCTTCTGCTGCGTGAAAACTGCACGGTGACTATGGCGCATTCAAGAACGATTGATCTGGCAGGGCTTTGCCGCTCTGCAGATATCGTGGTGGCGGCTGTCGGTCGCCCGAAAATGGTCAAAGCCGACTGGATCAAGGCGGGCGCGATTGTGATTGATGTCGGGATCAACCGCATGGATGACGGCAAACTCTGCGGCGACGTCGATTATGCGGCGGCAAGTGAGGTCGCAGGCGCGATTACCCCCGTACCGGGCGGTGTCGGCCCGATGACGATTGCCTGTCTCATGCGTAATACGCTCAAAGCCGCAAAGATGGACGGGTAATCTTACTCGCCCTGCGCTTTGGAATAACCCGACTTACCGTCGAAATTGTAGAGGTGCTCGGTTTTGATGAAGTCAAAATCGTTAGCTGCCAGTGCCTGCAATTGTTCGACGACATCGGCAGAATTAACCTTTGCTTCCGAAGACCCTGTAAAGCGCAAGCGCCACTGGTCACAGCAATAAGTTTCAGGCAGACCATTGGGCCAGACTTTCGTGCCGCGA
Source organism: Pseudobdellovibrionaceae bacterium (assembly GCA_050251555.1). Lineage (GTDB taxonomy): Bacteria > Pseudomonadota > Alphaproteobacteria > Micavibrionales > Micavibrionaceae > UBA2137. The sequence continues at coordinate 17,320 of JBFWMN010000005.1, forward strand.
TTATCAATCAGTGCCAGTTTCAAACCTGAAACAGTCAGACCCTGAATCTTGGCAGCCAGATCATCCGGCTTTCCTTCCCAATCCAAGTAAATATCAACCCCGACCAGTTCCTTGGCTTCACGCACCACGGGTTTCAATGGAGGCAATGCCGTTCCACCACCTTGTGCAGGATAGGAAACAGGCTTCAAGATAGAGGGCTTTTGACCGAGACGCGCAATCACGGCATCCGAAAACCCTTTTGTGCCGACGCGTTCAACAGAGACACCCTCACGGTAAATTTCTCCCGTGTGAATACCGTCTTCCAGCGTTTTCAGCCATGCGTTATGTACGGTTTCAGCAACATCGCCCTGTCCGATATGAACCAGCATCATCACTGCACCAAGCAAGAGACCTGACGGGTTGGCAATGCCCTTACCCGCAATATCGGGAGCTGAGCCGTGGATCGCTTCGAACATTGCAAAGTCGGCGCCGATATTGGCAGAACCGCATAAACCCACCGAGCCTGTAACTTCGGCAGCAACGTCGGAAATAATATCGCCATAAAGGTTTTCGGTCACGATCACGTCAAAATCACCAGGGCGCGAGGCAATGCGCGCCGTACCAATATCGATAATGTAATGGTCTTGCTCGATATCCGGATATTCCTTGCCGATCTCGTCAAAGGTTTTATGAAAGAGGCCGTCGGCAATCTTCATAATATTGTCTTTGGACATGCAGGTTACTTTTGGGCGCCCATTGGCGCGTGCATATTCAAAAGCGTAACGCACAATGCGTTCAGAGCCTGCACGGGTAATGAGTTTGACGGATGTGGCTGAACCTTGTGTTTGACGGTATTCGATCCCGCCATACAGATCTTCTTCGTTTTCACGAACGATCACCATATCCATCGCAGGTTGTAATGTTTCAATGACGGGGTGATAGGCACGACAGGGGCGCACATTGGCAAACAGGCCCAGTTGCTTGCGGATGGTCACGTTGAGGGATTTAAACCCGCCGCCTTGAGGGGTTGTAATCGGGCTTTTCAGAAATACGCGTGTACGGCGAAGAGACTCCCACGCCGCTGGTTCGATGCCGTTCATCACGCCCCTGGCGTAGACGGTTTCACCGATTTCGATTTCTTCGATGGCAAGACGAGCACCGGCGGCCTCAAGGATGGCGAGTGTCGCATCCATGATTTCCGGGCCGATCCCGTTTCCTTTGGCAACTGTAATAGGAACTGCGTGTGTCATGGGCTCAAATCTTTCAGAAAAGAGTAAAAGAGTAATTAAAGGCGGGGGTTCCTGTTATTAGCCACAATATGTTCGGTAACAGAGGGCGATTTGCAGGTGGTACGCAACAGAATGTAGCCCAGTGTGGCAGAGAGGATAGAACCGATCAAGACCCCTAATCGAATAGCAACCTGCGCGTCATGTCCTTTGAAGGCCAGACCGCCGATAAACAGCGACATGGTAAAGCCGATACCGCACAATATGGACAATCCGAAAATATGCCGCCATCTGACATCATCGGGTTTGCGTGCAAAGCCAAGCATGACAGCCAGAAAGACCATACCGAAAATGCCGACAGGTTTACCGATCAGAAGGCCCGAGGCAATCCCGAGCGTGATCGGATCGGTTAAAATCGAAAGATCCATGCCGTGGAAGGATATACCCGCATTGGCGAAACCGAAAACCGGCAAAATGAGATACGCCACCCACGGATGTAATGCATGCTCCAGATCCTTGGCGGGTGAAACATCCTTATTTTTCTTGTCATGAAGCGGGATAAAAAGCGCCACAAGCACGCCCGCCAATGTCGCATGTACGCCTGATTTCAACACTGCCGCCCAGAGCAATGCCCCGATCAGCACATAAGGTGTGACCTTGGTGACGTTTGCGCGATTCATCCAATAAAGCAGTGCCACCATCAAACCGCTGAAAACAAGGGCTTCGGTGACGATCTGGTCGGAATAAAACAGAGCGATAATAATAATCGCACCAAGGTCATCAATAATGGCAATCGCCGTCAAAAGAACCTTGAGTTGCACAGGCACGCGTGAGGCAAGAAGCGAGAGAACACCCAGCGCAAAGGCAATATCGGTTGCGGCAGGAATGGCCCATCCCGACAAGGTTTCGGGGCTGTCTTTATTGATGAACCAGTAAATGAGAGCAGGAACAACCATCCCCCCTATCGCGGCAAAGGCTGGCAACATAATCCCCTGCACCGACGCCAGTTTGCCTTCTGTCACTTCGCGCTTGATCTCAAGCCCGACAAGGAAGAAGAAAATCGCCATCAGCCCGTCGTTCACCCAAAGGAGAAGCGGTTTTTTAATTTCGAGGTTATAGTCCCCCGCATCGGAAAAACCGATCCGGAAATCAATGACGTCGAAAAAGTAATTGTAATGATATGCAAGAGGAGAATTGGCGATCAGAATAGCCAGAAGCGATGCAATAATGAGGAGAATACCGCCGGAGGCTTCAAACTCGAGAAAGTCATGCAGCAAGTGGCCTGTTTTCTTAAAAGAAAAATTGCGCGGGTGCAGCGCATCTTTGATATCTTTCATTTTACTCCGCTAGACTGTTTGAAAAATTAAAAACGTCCGAAAGACCTTACAGGATTTTCGAACGCTTTATAAGACTAACAGGTTCTTTAAAAAGAACAAAAAAATCAGGGTAATGTTTCGCAACCGTTGCCCAAGCACAGATACTCGACCACACCGTTTGTATTCAGTTCAGTGCCGAGAATGATCGGACCGCTGGAGGCAAAGGCCATCACCACGCAAAACAGGGTAAATGCAATTAAAAACAGAAAAAAGCAGAGGGCTTGCGCATATTGACTTGTATACAGCATATCCCAAATCTCTCTTATAGGTTTAGTTCTCCCACATGGCACACCGCATATTTTCATTACGGTTATGTCACACCTCGTTCTAAAACACGGACTTCACCTAAGTCGTTGTTTTAGAGGGTTCTAATGAACCCATTCTCCCGCCGGTCGTTTTGTTTTGGTGAGCTTACTTTTTGTCATAGTTCATATGAGTCGGCAAGCTTTTTTTCTCCTCGCTGCGTTTGAATACGTAAATACCTAGTACAGACAAACCTATGCCCCATATAGTTCCCAAAGATTGCATTGCATTAATGACAATTCCCGCATTTTGCGTGTCAAAAACGATCACATACGCCAGCGCCAGCATCTGCGCGCCCCACGTAATCGCAACCAGATAGCCGAATGTGGGACGCATACGTCTAACATAGGGATCCGGCGATACGACTTCTGCACGCAAAGATTGATTTATTTCCGATTGCATACTGACGTATTCGGTGCTCTCGATCTCCGTCATCTTCTCAATATGCCGATTGGCTTCCTTGACGGCTTCGGGCGATATTTTCCCCTGAGTAAGCGCTTCATCCATCTGCTCGAGAGCGGCGACAGCACCGTGCGCCAGAGGATGATCGATTTTGGACAGTCCCTCAGATACGCTTTTGACAAGAAACGGCAGGCCAAGCTGCGCAAGTAATGGTAAAACCATCTCTGCTTATACCTCCACGAGTTTGTAGAAAATATGCCGACCGATTGTCGCCGTCTTTTTAGACGGATCGGCCCATGTCGGCGAAATGTAATCGGCGTGGTAATGGGTTGCCCCGCCTGTCTCATCGGACAACATGCCCTCAACGGCACGTCGTGCAATCCGCAGCGCCGTAGCGAAATGCTTATCGCTTTCATCCAGCTTTAAAAGACGGGGATACTGTGGATCTGATTTCAGCCAACACGAAAACTGATAAGGTTTTTGGCAGACCTGAATAATATCATTTCCCCACCAATAACCGCCAAATACTTGGGCAATCCTGACACGGTTCAGAACAACGCAGGCCACAGCCTCCATGCCTAAGACACCCTCCCCTCGAGCTTCGGCCCATAATGTGCGTGCCAGCACATCCACGCTCAGATTGCGCGAAAATTCTTCCGCGGCGCTTGTGTCTTTGGGTACGGTTTTGAACGGGATCAGTTTTTTAAAAAAGGCCATGATTATTCTCCTGTAAAATGGTTACTGGCTTTCAATTCGGCGGTCTTAAGGGCTGTGGAATCGAGCTTGGCCTCAATGCGCAACAGATGGGCACTTAGACGTTCCTCTAAAGTTTTGACATCGCCGCTTTGCGCGTAGGAACGCGCTACCTCCAGCTTGAAAGCCGCCAGACTTTCGCGCAGTTGCGAGGAACGCGTTTCCAGAAGATCGCGCAAATGCGCAATCGCTGCCTCTCTGGCCTGATGCTCGCGCCAGTACAGCCAGAGTAAGGTTGTCAAAAGCGGCACTTCAATGGCTCCGATCCACCATTGCAGATCGGGGAAAAGCTGGGTCATGTCGGGGTTTCTCCTTAAAAAATCAAGTCTCGGTGTCACTGAGACGCGCCTGATAGGTGCGGGCCCGAAACGGGTTGTTCGGCGCTGTCGAGGCTTTTTTGGTGACAGAACGGATGCGCACGGGTTCACGGGACAGTGCGGCTGCCACGGCATCCAGACCGTCATCGCGGGCGGTTTTCAATCCCGGTCGCCACTCCTTCATCTCCGTGACAAAGGGGGTACGCATCACATCCTCATGAACATGGAGGGCCCGCGCTGCGAGCACGGCATCAAACCCTTCCAGGATTCGCAACTCTTTCGGTCGCGTGCTTGCAACCTCGACAACAGCACAGGAAAGCCCCGCATGCGCCAGTTCACGTCGCAAAATCGCGGGCAGGAATTTCCCTATCCCGTTGATTTCAATGGCAACAGAAGGTACAAAATACGTCTCAACCAGATTACACACCGCCCGACATTGCAGGCTTGCCTCATCCTCTTGATGTGAAACTTTAATTTTTATATACGTTACGTTTTGTAAATAATAATTACCGTCTTTATCGGAGAAAATAATCGCGACAACACTGCCGTCACCATTTGCACTGCCGAAAGCGGGATCCCACCAGCATGACGCTGAGACAATTTCCCTTTGACCGATTTGTATAACCGGCGCACCGCCTACGATACGCACATCCAAACCCTCGCGATAAACAACGAGGCGTTGCGGATCAAGACGGGCTTCAGCGATATCAACTGGCTCAAGCAGCATCTGACTTTTAAAGATATTGGGGCCGACTTTGCGGCGCATATCGGCAATGGCTTTGTCCGTAAATTTCTCGGGCCATGCGCTGAGTTTCTGGCGGTTAAGAAGCGGTTCGCGGCATATTTTAAATCCGTTTAAAAAACCACCCGCCCCCTCATTGTAGATTGTTTCGGATGTATGCGGCGTTCCGACATAAAGCTGTGTGCCGCCTTGTGTCAGAATAAAATCGGCCTCAGACAGCCTTGTGCGTAAATCGGCACGTTTATCGGCTGTGTCCGCCGTATTGGGCACTTCAACGTCATCGCAAATAATGAAATCGGCGCGTGTCCCTGTGACGTTCGCCGTGATGCCGCGTGCCAGTACCGAGGGATCGCGCAGCTCCATCTCACGTTTGACCGTAAAGCGGTCGGCAGCCCACTGCTCAGGTACTCTGGGGCGCAAATGCGCAGCCAACGGATGTTTTTCAATGATGCGGCGGATATTGGCGACCATTTTCGCCGCCAAACCGCCTTCCGCTGCCAGAACAAGAATGCGCAACTCGGGCTTTTGATAAAGCAACCAGGCACAAAACAAGCCGACCAATGTCGATTTCCCGCAAGCCCGAAACGCCATCAAACAGAGCTTTGTCTCCCCCTCCTCCCATGCACTTTCCAGAAAATCAGCAATGCTGTAATGCACGTCGGGCGTACCAAGCCCTTGCATCCTGTTCCAAAGAGACAAGAAAAGTATGAAAGAGACAGGACGCGTAGTCATTCGCCCTCCTCACCCTCTTCTTCCCAGACATCCTGACGCGATTTATAGCGGGCGACATCTTGGGAAGCTTCTTCCAGCAGGGCTTCCAGTCGGGCTCTTTCTCCGTCCGCCAGCGCCTCATCCTCATGGACTGCATCAAGGCTTTTCCCGAGTTTCAGTAAGAGTTCGACATGCGCAATCGCGACTTTGGCGGCTGTGTGGTGGGCGGCAAATTCTTTGGGATCTTCGGAAATCTCCTTCTGCATGAAGAGGTGATAGGACAGTAACGCTTTGGCGATGGCATCAGGCAAGGACAGGGCAATCCGCGCCTGACCCGCCTCTTGTTTGGAAAGCGGCATAAAAACCCTGTTCGTTTTTAAAGGTGGTGGTTTTCTTATTTTAGATTTTATTCAGCACGTGCCAGTTCACGCCGTCTGAAAAGACCGTCATTGTGCGATAGGCCGAAGACAATGTCTGATTTGCCCCGTCAGGGCCGCTGCCGCCTGTCTCCCGTAAAATGACCGAGTAAGAACCACTCCCCAGTTTCTTAAATAAAAGCTGGCGTCCGACGCACTCAGGATCGGTGGCATTGGGCAGGTATGCGTTGATATTGCCGCCCGACACTGTGAGGATGTAAATGTCGGCTTCCATCCCCACCGTATAATTTCCCGTGCCGGTATAAGCGACATGGGATCGCCTGACCTGTGCATGATGGGTGACATGCCAGGCCGTTCCGTCCGACACGAGCGAGAGCGCATCACCCTTTGCCGTTAAGGCCGCTTTGTGTCCGTCAGGCTTGAAGGACCCCGTATGTGTCACCGTAATCGCATTGGCTGAACTGTCCGTTTTCTTGAGCGTCAGGCACGCCCCCGCATAAGCGTCAGGATCAGGTAAATTCAGTGTAAATGCGCCGCTTGCTGCCGAGAGAAGTTGGAGGGAGGCTTCGGGGGCAAGCGCATAAGGTGAGCTGACAGGCGCGTGGCTTTCAGCCCCTTGCCTTAAGAGCGTTACGTTCAAATCGGAAATTTTTGAAATCTCACCCATCCCATTCAGAGCCATATAAGCCCCGTTGGACAGATCATTGAAACCGCCCCCAGACACATTAAATTGCGACGCAATCATCAGCGTCTCTAATGAACTGGCGGTGAGTTTGAGCGCATCCTTACCTGGCACGGTCTCGGAAACACAATTTATCAAAACTGTGCCTACCGCATCATCAACCAGAATAGCGGCATCCAGTGAGGTTGCCGCTGCACCGACTTTCACCGTGCATCCCGTAAAGCTGTTCCCGCTGCCTGCCTCTTCCAAAGCAATACCTGCAATCGTGTCTGTCGCAGATATTGCCGAAATCACGATATGGTCGAAGCGGCACGAGGATACACCCGTTCCGCCTGTAACAGGGATAAAATGAATGCCATAGGCGGTCGGTTCCTCAATCACGAGGCGGCTGAAGACATGCGTATCGCACGCGTGATCGCTGGGCCCCATAGAGCGCAGTACAATCCCTTTTGCGCATCCATTCATCCATAGATCGGTAAAACTATTATGACGGCAGATATTTTCTGCTCCGTGGATCAGGAGGGCTGCAGCGCCGCCGCTGAATGACATATGTTGAATGGCGGCTTGCATACATGACACATCGAAAATCGGGACTGAGGAATGGGAGGCTTCAAGGATAGATGATGCGCCTGCCCCAAAGAAAAACTGATGGTCATTGAGCTTTAATGACAATGAAATCTTGTATGTCCCCGAAGGCAGATACACCGCATCATGGGCGTTCAAAGCTTTTTGAATTGCCAGCGTATCATCCGTAACACCATCTCCAACCGCGCCGAAATCTTTGACGGAGATTGCGTCACTGGCGCGCTCAACCAACGAACGGGAAGTTGCGCCCGCACCCAAAGCCGTAAAATCAATCGGCACGGACGGCGCATTCAAGGGCAGCGGAATCGGGTTGCCGTTAGCGTCAAACCCCAGAGCCTTATTGGCGCGGTTTGCCTTGATCGGCAAGATTACAGAAGCGGGGTTTTCATTATCGTCATAACGAATTTGTCCCAACTGATCGCGGGCAACTTGTTGCAGTGACGCCATCAGATAATCCAGCTCGTTGTTAATCGCACGCGCCGAAAAATCACCGCCTTCCATGAAGTCAGTCATGCGCTCCAGCGGCAAACGGCGTTCCAGCTTCACGATTGTCGCGGCAGGCGGCGCACTATCAAAGGTCACTGTCCCGCCTGCTGTTTCCCCGACATCCGCGACATCAAAGCCGGTTGTTTGTGCGACACCATCAAAAAAGACATCAAGGTCTTCACTGGCAAAAATCGGAAACGGGTAAGTAAAGCTTGTCTGCGTTCCATCCGCGACATAGCGGATGACGGGCAGGATTTCGGGGATTTTGATATGGGTTGCCATGTGTAATGAAACCTTTGTTTTTTAATTTTTTGTCTTAGAGGTAGTCTTCGCCGCGATTGATCAGGCTCTCGCGCAAGCGGTTACGCTCGGCAAGCTGTGTCGATTGCAAGACATTGAGCGCGGTCGTATTTTCAAGCCGTTGGTCAAGGGCGGCTTTACGCAAATTATCCAAGCGTTCACGGTCGGCAAGATCCTCCTCGGTCTCGTTATAAAGCCCCAGCAAAATCGCCTCACCTGAGCCGCCTTCCGAGGAAATGCCTTGTGCGCCATACAAGACATTCTGCCGTGCCATGGCACGTTTCAACGCGGCACGGCGCTTGCGCGCATTGCTCTGGCTTTCTGTTTCCAGTCGTTGTTTTTCAAGTGCAGCGGCTTGCGCGGCTTGTTGCTGTTGCAAGGCATTTTGGGCCTGCATTTGCCGATAGGCCAAATCCGCGCTTTGTGATCGTGAGCCGAAACCGCCCAGACCGCTTAAAGTGGTATAAGCGCCCACGACATTTGAAATGGCACTGGCTGCGCCGGTCATTCCACCCATAGTGAAATCCTTTCTGCTTCTTCTTTAAAAAAACTCATGAATTAATCGCGATATCCGTACTGACGCCGAGCAACGTAAAAGGCAGCGGCAAATCCTGCTCGATGCGCCAGAGAGGCCGTGTCAAATTGGATGACCAGCCATAGGCTCTGACGCGAATGTCCCCCGACACAGGAACAGTCGGGGCATCCAAAAGAGAGGTACTGGAAATGCGGCGTAAGGGCACAGCCTGAAGGCCGCGCCCGACATCGACATGAAGCGCATGCGTATCCTCTACACGGAAACGCGCCTCAACCATACGTGCGACGCGCCCGCTTCCTGCGGCGTCTAAAGAGCTGGGTGGTAATGGTTCGATAATATGCGTAAAAGGCAGCCCGATTGTGACTTCGGAGACAGGCACATCCAATGTAATTGCACCGCCTGTGACAATCTGATTGGGTTGCACGATCCCGTCGGCAATGCAGGCCACTTCCAGACCTTCAAGATGGTCAAGGCCGCTCCAGATAGTCGCTGCGTCCTCAACCACGCCGGAGAGAGCGGAATCCATATTTAAGCTGTCGTCAAATTGCTCAATCGTGTAAGCGCCGTTTCGCAGCATCAGCATGTAAACAGCCTCACCGACAACGGCCACGGATTTGGCTTCGCCCGCCGCCGTTTCATGAAGCGTCCAGGCTGCCACTTGCTCGGCGCGATAGACGGTCAATGTCGCGAACTTGCCGTCACCGCGCACGATAAAAAGTAGACGTCGGCGCTGGTCGTAATCCTGATCAACGGGGTTTTCAACCAGATGACGCGACAATAACGCTAGGTCGGTTGATTGATAGGCTTGCTCAATATCGGTATAGAGAAACTCTCTGACTTCCTTTTTGTTACGCGCCACATAAAGCGTTGCTCCGTCCACATCGATAGGCGGGATATATTTATCAATGACTGAGCCCACGCGCGTCTGACGATTGAGCTGCACGCTTTCAGGGGTAAGCGGGGAACCCGACACCGTCCATTCGGCACCACTTGTAAAGACTTGCAAATGACGGCCTGAAAAGACAGCGCGGATCGCGTTGATCTGATCGGATAAAATGGCAAATTCGATGGCTTCATCGTCCAGCCCCTCGCCCAGATCGAAGTTAAAGAGATCACCCGATTTTGAAAACCACAGACGATTGGGCAAATCGCGTGAGCCACCGATCACCAGCCTGTCCTGATGGAAGGCCACTGAGGCGGGATAGCCGCGAAGAGCAGAAAAGGCCTGCTCCTCCCAATCAATTGTCGCACCCGTGTCAGACAAAGTTTCAATGACGGTGGCGGTCACATGGGTCGCATCGGTAAAGGCTGTCACCTCAACCTGCTTGCCTTTTAACCGCAGGCGTGTACCGACATAATCCGCCGTAAACACATCATCGGATGCGGTCAATGTAATCGTGCCCGTTGTCGCCGACGGGGTCAGCGTCAATTCGCTTTCGGCAAATTTATACATCGGCTGATAGATGATGCTGTTATCGGTATAGTAACTCCATGGCGCAAGCTCCCACACACCGTCTTTGCGCAGGAGTTTCTTTGGCGGCACATCGGGATGAACGAGCAGCAGCGTGTCGGCACTTTGGGTCCAGACAAGTTGGTCGATCTGATTTGTCGTCCAAGGTGCCTCCAGTTCCTCAACCACCATGTTATCCGCATAGATTGTGATTTTTTCATGGGTGAAGGCCAGCAGATAGGTTTGCTGCGTATTAAATTCGAAAGCGACCAAGCGGCCCGCACCGGGAAGTGTGTCGACATAATAAAGTCCTGCGCGACGCGTGATGCCGCCCGTCGGATAGATAAAGAGGTTACGGAGTTTAAGCGCACCATTGGCATAGGCGCGTAAATCACCCCTACCGATGAGCTGGGTCGTAACCTCACCCGCCGTGAAATTGGTTTTAATATCCGATCGAATAGCCATGTTTGAAAAACTCCTATTCGCGCGATTCAATGAGGGTGAAGCGTTCAAGGCGCGAGGGCGTGTCCTGTTGCGCATCAATCTGACGGGCCCGCGCAAACTCGGCTTCTGCCATGCGGTACATGCTCTCGGCCCGTGACGTGCTTTCGGTTAAGGGGATCGTGAATTCTGCCGCAAGGCGCGCCATCAGCGCATTTCCGAAATAAGGGGGAAATTGTTCTTCTTCGGGACGAAAGATATAGGTGAGGATCACGCTTTCGGCATTGGTTTCCAAAACGCCGCGCCCGATACGAAAATTGAGACCGCGCCCGCGACCGCCCTGCCCTGCCGAGAGGGCACGTAAGAAATCGGAAGGCAGACCGTAGGCATAATCATAGTCAGCCGAAGGGGTCGCCTCCAAACGCGACAAAGCAATTTGCCCCGTGGCAAAGCTCCAGCCATAGGTGGATAAAAGTGCGTCGCGGGTCGAGGAATACAGTGCGCTCGCAATCTCGGATTCGGCGCTGCCATCATCAAAAGACAGGATGGGATTTGCGCCAATGCGGATGAGCGCGCGCGAGCAGAGGGCCACGTCATTTAAAGCCATGGGGGTTGGTCCTTATTTAAAATTTTGAAGAAAGAAGGGGGAGACGGAAAGGATGGCACCTCTCACGAAAACAGCCCGTCACCTTCGGGGAAGGAAGGGAGGACAAGAAAGGATGAGGGCTGTTTTTTAAAGGGGGATGGAAAGGCAAACTCACCCTTCCCGTCTCATTGGGGTCGATACGTCGCTTATCTTTTAAGCATAAGCGGTAACGGAAACGGCAGAGCCGGTATTGCCTGTCACAATGTAAAACGCGGTGGCAGGTGTTCCGTCCGTATCGATGTTGGCGATGATCAGGTCATTGACGCGCATCATATCGACGCTTGCGTTGAAATAACCTGTTCCCGTCACGGCAGAATCCGTGGTGGTGTAATGCCACAATGTAAAATTGTTGGCATAGGCGAGGACGCTTAAGTCCTTGGATTGAAAAGCCATCTGGCAATCTCCTTATCTTTGTCTTGGGATGTTTGATTAAGCGGCTTCGTCACAATCGATGACGACAACACCAGAACCATCAATGAGGGCTGCTCCCTGGCTCATCATGTTGTTCACGAAGTGCGCCGCGCGGTCACCGTGCCAGCTAATATCGGTTTGCACATCAGAACCCGATGCCTGACCGATTGCGGTTTTGTGATACCAGAAACATGAACGCACATCAGAAGCCACAGGAAGACCCGAATGGGGAATCCAAAGCGTACCCAGCCAGCGTTTGGCTTGTGTCCCCTGCCATGGCAGCTCTTCCGAACCGACATAATCGCTTGAGGCAAATTCATCGATGCCCAAGAGATCGGACCATTGCTTCCAGCCGACGACGGCAAAGCGCTGACCATCATCAGGAATGTCGGCTTCGCCCAAAATCTCGAAAGCTTCCAAGACTTTGGCTTTGGTAAGACCTGTCGCACCATCATCAATTGTGTTGGTCGAGGCTGTCGCAAGTGCCGAAATGATCAGATCATCGGTTTTACGGCCCAGCGCGTAAGCACCGGCATTGGCAATGACCTGACGTTCATCGATATTGATTTTCATTTCATCCAGCTTGTCGATCCAGTCGCCCGCATAGTAATCCTGCAGTGGGCAATCAACGGAGGTGTGTTCAAGATTCATCACAGGCACCATGCCGTGTGTGGATTTGGTCGAGGCCGTGCCCTTGCCGACTTTCTGGAAGGTCGCAGTTGCGCCTTGAACATTATTGATGAAACGCACGGTGTTTTTCAGTTTTGACCCCATGCGTTGATAGGCTTCATGCACTTCACGCTCGAACTGCTTAATGAACGCCTCGGAAATCGTGGTTGCCATGGTAAGCACCCCTTTCTTTCAGGTTTGTAAAAGTTGAAGTTTTTAAAAGAAAACCCGAAAGCGCCGCCGTTCTCCGTATGCATTCACACGGGCAAAGGCGCCTGGGAAGTGTGTCGGGCGTGCGACACGTTGAAGGTCCACGTTTTCCGATAATTCAGCGCCTTCTCATATGACTGACCATTTTGGTCAATCGGTCAAAAAGATACATTTGTGGCGTTGATGGGTTTATTTAGGACTTTATTCCTATTTTTGTCAAGCGAAAAAAGTGGATTTTTTGCAGTGCAGACCTATTTTTTATTGAAATCTCTCGTCAAAGAGAGTATTTACGTAAAAATAGCGGTAATAGAGATATCACTCATATAACAAACATAAAGGATATCTCGACAATGTTGTCCGGGTTTATAAGAAACTTAAGATTAGGTGAAGCAGTGGAAGTTCAAGAGCCATCATACGAGAACAAGCGTGCCTATGCGCGTCGCACCTCGGATCGCTGTATCAGCGAAGTTGAAGGTCAGAATTTTCCTGTCGAGGACTGGAGCCTTGGAGGCATGCGTCTCTTCGGTGACTTCCGCACCTACACTATCGGACAGGAAATTCCCGTTACGTTGAAGTTCAAAGTGAGAGACCAAATCACGAAGGTTCAGCATGCAGCACGCGTTGTCAGACGTTCCGCTGAGAATATGGGTCTTCAGTTTGTGCCACTCACTCAGGATGTTCGCACGAACCTGCAACAGGTGATTGACGATTACAACGCACGGGAGTTTGCTAACTCTCAAGCATGAGTTTCAAAAAGGCGTTTTTTTTCGCGCCATTTTCAAATCCAGCTTAATTGAAAAAAGGATCACCGGGTGCGGCGATCCTTTTTTTTGATTCTGACCGATTTGTCTAACCGGTTACTTATAAAGTTTTTCAAAACCCTTTGTAACTTTGGCGATGAAGGACGGATCTTTTTCCTTCCAGTATCTGGGGTCTTTCATCATGGCGCGAAGTGCCGACTCATCTTCCGTGCCCGTCATAGCCGCTTCGGATTTCAATGACGGCGTCTCGCCCTTCATCATACGATAAAGGGCCATCACCCCTTCATAGGAACAGCTTAACCCTTCCAGCACATCTTGGGGTAAATTCGCCTGACCGTAGGTGAGCAACTGACGGGAGACTTCCTGCCATTTATCCGCACCGCCGAATTTTTCAACCAAGCGCTCGATCTCGCGGTCAGCCTGAAACTCGCCTGCCATGTCGGCAATCAGCGGCACAAGCTTCTCGGCAGCCGCATCATAGACGGCTTGGACTTGCGCGGAGGTAAACCCCTTCTCATGAAGTTGCTTGTTCAATTCGGGGTCAGGACCAAACAGCCCGTGCGAGCAATCCACCTCATAGGCATCTGCCGTCTCGGGCCGACCAAGCAACGAGAAAAGTTGCGCCTTGCCCTCGTCACTCTCGGCATCGAAACCGCCTGATGAGAGTTTCTTTTCAAGCTCGGTATAGGATTTAATAAGCGCGGAAAGCCGCACCTCGCCTTTCCCCTCATCCCAAAATTTATCGGGCAGGCCTTCAGGGCGTAGCTTTGTATTTTCAATGGTGTTTTCTAACGTCATCTTTTTCTTTCTCCTTGATTGATGATTATGTTGGAAATTTTTTAAGCGTCAGTGCGGCGCATAAGGTCTGAGGGGACGCCCATTGCTTCACCTAAAAAGAGCGCCGCTTGCTCCAGATTAATCGCGGCTTGCGCTTCGGGGCCCATCGCCATCACGGAGGAAATCCAAGAGAGCGTATTTTGCACATGCTTTTGTCCTTGCACGCGCGCCAAGGGCGAGCGGTAATCAATCTCAACCATGCGCCCGTCAATGCGCAAGTCAGGCACTTCGCCGCGGCGTTTCAAAATCGTGTAAGCGCGCCTGATGAGCGGTGTCAAAAGCTCACCTTGTAAACGCCCGTAAGTGGCCCCCAGCAGCAACGCCATTTCGGAAGCCCGCTCCAGCACCTCGGTTGCCGTCATGGCGCGTGCCGAGATTTGCGGCAGGCGATCAATCAAGAGGGCGTGACGGATACGCGTTCTCAAATCTTCCAAAACAAGCTGCGACACATCGAAATTGCCGGGCATCTGCAAAGGGGTAAGGCCCTTTGACCCCACGGCTTTGGGAATAATCGCGCCAGGTACAAGCTCGATATTGGCAGGGTTCAACACACCGTCGTCGTCGGCCTGCCAGATGCCTGATATTGCAATCGAGGCGTTTTTCAAAATCAGCTCGACCACCTTATTCGCGGTTTTAATGTCAGGCAGAATTTTCATGACAGGCGAGCGCCCGTAAATGTCTCCCGGCGATTTCATCCAGCGGAAGGCGATAAAGGGATTGTCGGCAAGTTTCACGGAGACGAGCGCTTCACCCGCCTCCTCATCCGTTAAACGCGCTTCATAGAGATAGGCCTCCCCCAAAGGCATCACCGCCTCATCGATACGGAAACGCTGATCGGGATTTTTTTCAGCCGTCTTCACCAGTTTCACAGGCAATTCGGCAAACGGGTAACGGTCGCGGAGTTGCGCGAGTGTCAACTCAAGTGTACGAAACACACCATCCAGCACCCCTTCCCCGTTTTCTTCGAGAGCAAGAGTTGTGAGAGGTACAGAGGCAAAGCGGAAAGCCGACAATTCACCTATCCCTGCTTCCTCGAACAAAAGAGAGGCCGTCCCGCCAACCACCAGATCCAGAAAACACTGGTGCAGCTCAACCGCGAAATTGGAGCGGTCAAAATGGGCGGACATGATTTTCGCGGCCTTTTCCAAAATGATTGATAAGGCTTCGCGGTCGGCATCAGGCACATCTGGCCCGGGTTTCAGCCCGAACCACTGCGTCCAAGGGGGCGTCAAATGCCCGAGTAATGATGCCGCCAACTGGTCAACAGCATCCAGCGCCGTCCCGTCATAAAGATGCGCGCCCGAGCGAGCCGACTGGCTTTGCGTTGACGACATGCCACGCTGCGGCAGTGCATAGCGATAGCACTCATCCCAATAGCCCGCCCAGTTATTGCGCCGTTGCACGGCAGCCTCTTTCCGTGTCTGGAAGGCAAGGCGTGCGGCAAGCGCCGTATCGGGTGTTTTTTGAAGCGGCAAGATATTTTCAGCCATGATCTATTCTCCCAACAAAGTTTTACGGGCCGAGGCCGTCGTGCCGTCACGCGTTGCCGCCTCCAAAAAACCGGAGGTCGAGGTCAGGATCGTGCCCGCTCGCCCACGCGCACGGCGTAACAGATTATCGCGGCGCTCCTCCTCGCGGGCCTTGGCGGCTTCCTCGGCGGCCTTTCTTTCAAGCGCTGCCGTGTCGACTGTCGGGGTGACAATTTTAATGGGTTTCGGGGCTTTGGGTTTGGATAGGGTTTTTCCCATGGGGCCAATCTCCTCTTTTTTAAGTCAGGGTTTGAAGTTTTTTGAACAGTTGGTAGGGCGTAAAAACGAAAGGCATGCGCAATCCCAGCACGCGTTTCACGGCTTCGACACATGTAAAGGGAAGGATCGGCAAGGGTTTCTCAGTGCGGCCCGCCTCGGGCACAACGGGGGCACGCTGCACGATATGGCCTTCACGCGTCAGCCACGCGGGCAGGTCAAAGCCCGAGGGTAAATCATGCACGGCAATCTCGGATCGAGATGCCAGCGGGTCATAAGACACCCAGTGCGCGCCATCAAACAACAGGACATAGCAATGCTTGAACCCTTTTTTAAGAAACGCGACACGCTTTAACTCGCTCTCCGCGCAATAGACGATAAAGGCGCGGGTGGCGTGGCGCGAGGTCACTTCGGGGTAAAGATGGGCAGACATATCAGGCATGCGCGCCCTCACCGTGAGAGGTCTGACGCGGAAAGGAACAGACATTGGTCTGCATAAGACCTTTACGGCGCAAGGCCACTTCCAGATGGGCCATGGCCTCATCCCATAAGGCGGCGGCGCGGATTTCTTTCGGGTGTTTCGGGTCAGGCGCAAAGGCTCTGCGCCCATAATGGCGCAAGACAAGGAGGTGATCGCGCAATAGCACGCGATTGCGGTGCAAACGGTCAATGATTTTGAGGATATCCAGCGGCTCGCAGGCTCTGGGGGTCAGGCCCGCCCCTGCAATGATGCGTGCCCCCTCGTTACGGGCGGCGTAGGCGGCAATAAACCAGAACCATGCCTCTTCAGGCGTTTCAAAGGGGGTGGTGTCATAGCCCAAAGGCTCGTCTTGGAACATGGCGCGAATACCTTTCTCTTTACCAAACCCGCCCGCGCCGTTTCAGGCAGCGCAGACGCATTTGTTCGCGTTATGTTCCATATAAGGTCGTAGGATTAAATTCCTGTCAACATGTTTTTTAGGAATTTAGTCCTTAAACGACTTACTTAGTATTATTATCAATATTCTGCAGAGTTTGTCTTATACGAGACAATTCCTGCGATATATTGTTTAAAGATTGAGATATTTGGTATGCGTAAGCGTCATTCATATTAAACCTCCTTGGGTTTTATTGAGTGCCGTTCCCTAGACGAATACAAAAAACCTTCACGGCTGATTGTATGACCCGTGGGTCTAAGCGTTGATTTGACGGGTGGCGGAAGAACTGAAGCTTGAACGCGGAAAGAATCATCGGTTCGGCTTAGCCGCCTCTGTTCTTAATATGTTCTATTTTTGTATCTTAAAGCAAGTTTTTTTTGAAAAGTTACTAAACACACTCAAATCGTGAGGTGATTTCGGCGGCGGCGCGGGTGAGACCTCTCGCTTGAGCCGTGTCGACCATGGCTTGGGCGGGTGTCACCTCTTCATGTTCCATGAGCATCAACGCGACATCTTCCGCACCGACATCCAGCGCATGCCCGAGCAGCGAGTGGCAGGCATAGACCTGCTCGCCGTGTGACATCATCCGCGTGTACTGAATACGGCCATGGAAATGGGAGCCGAGCTCATCAATCACCATTTCTGCCAAGTCCGCATTGTTGCTCTCAATGGCAGCGCGCAGCGCGCGGTTTTTGTAAAATTCTTTTGAATGCTCAAAAAGTGCTGTGGCCTCATCGCTCAAATCGTCAAATCCTTGCTTGACCTCTTGCGGGTCGGCATCGGCGTGGATACGGGCCAGAAAAAGCTCCATCTCTTCTCTCGCGGCGGCAAGGTCTTGAGTTTCGGCTGATTTTGTAAAAATGGCGCGCGCGAATGATGCGGCAGAACGGGCAAATTCCATGGGTTTCACACTCCCTGTCAGGTGTTTTAAAATATATCCTGAGGGCCCTGTTTTTTATTTTTTGGCCCTCAAGCCCTGATAGGGTGTTGCAGCGCAAAAAGCAACAGAAAAACGGCGCTTCAATCAATAGCTCAAATGCGAAACGCGAAGCGGGACAGCCTGTGCGTGAGCCCCTTCGAACGGCAGAATTATCACCTCGGCAGTGATCGGGAGCTTGAGCTTTATCGCGACGGCTTGGGTGATGGCGGGGTCGTTACGCTGAGCAACGGCTTCGATCAGTTCCGCTTTGAAGGGCTGCGCATCATCCGTCAAAATTTGGCAAGGTTTGGGTTCGAGAGTGAGAATATGGGCGAGAATTTCCCATGAGGGTGCATCCGTTTTAAAGAGATCGAGCACATGCTGCGCCGTTTGCGCGGCATAGAGCTCCTCGGTCCTTCGTCCGTTGGCATTTGGGGTGGTGGAGAATGCTCTCCGGCTTGCGTTAAGAAGTGTCATCAGTGTCATTTCCTTTGTTAAAAATGGCTTTATGAGGCTCCTGTTTTGTGCTTTTCCAAACCTCGCCTTTATATAAGTTTTAATTCATAAAAAAGCAAGTTCAGATTCATGAAAAAAGACGATTTTTTTCGCTGAAAATATTGGCATTCTTGACTTTCAGGCCATTTCTCATCATCTAATTCGCATCACTCCATTTTCAAGGGGATTTTGACGTTAAAATCGCCCCACAAAATATGTCTGAACAGCACGAAAACCCGACTCCCAGAATCGGTTGAGCTATGGGACACTATTCCCATGTTTGATCATACTGCGATCTGGGCGGCGATTGACCGCCTCGCAAAATCCAATAATCTGTCGACATCAGGTCTGGCCCGCAAAGCGGGACTGGACCCGACCGCGTTTAACCGTTCAAAGCGCGTCACCCCTGACGGCAAGCCGCGCTGGCCCTCAACGGAATCGATTGCCAAAATTCTGGCTGTCACGGAAAGCACGCTGACTGACATGATGGATGCCTCGGGACGCGCAGGTCTTGCGGGCAAAAAGTCAGGCTCATCCACGGCGCTGGGGTACGAGATTTATACCCTCTCCTTCCTTCTCAACCGCGGCCTGCCGCTCAATTTACAAAAAGGCGGCGACTTTTTCGTGCTTATGGATACGACATCCCCGTTACCTGCCATCAAGCGCGACACGCATGCGCTGATGCGTGTTGCCGATCTCTCGGCCTCAACGGGTCCGTTTCTGATCGGGCTTGAGGATAAACAGATGATCGGCGCTGCCGAGATCAAGCGCACGGGCGACATGCTGCATGTCACCCCTGCCGCACCGAATGCGCAGGAACGTAAAATCGAACTCTCTGACGTGCGCTTCCTGCTGTCCCACCTCTCCAGCCCGCCTGCTTGACAAAGCGTGCCAAAAGGCTTTTTGTGTGAGCTTGCAATCCCACAGTTTTTAAATCGAACGAAAGCGACATGACGACAATGGAGACCTCGAACCCCGCCACACGCGAAGAAGCCGCCAAAATTTTGCTGGAAACGAAATCGGTCCTGTTCAATGCTGAAAAGCCGTTTGTCTTCACCTCGGGCCGCTTAAGCCCCGTCTATGTCGATATCCGCCGCCTGATTGCTTTTCCCGATGCGCGCAAACGCCTGATGGATATGGCTGCCGATATTTTGGGCAAGCTGGATATTGATTACATGGCTGGCGGCGAAACGGCAGGCATCCCTTACGCTGCCTTTATCGCCGAGCGCCTTCATAAACCCATGCTCTATGTCCGCAAAAAACCCAAAGGTTTCGGACGCATGGCGCAAATCGAAGGTGCTTTGGAAGAAGACCACCCGAAAGTCGCGCTCATTGAAGATCTGCAAACCGATGGCGGATCGAAGAAAGTCTTTATCGATGTACTGCGCGAAGCAGGGGCAACGGTCGAACATTCCTTTGTCGTTTTTCATTACGGCAATTTCCCCCAATCCCTTGAGAATATGAAAGAGCTGGGTGTTCAGCTTCATGCGCTGACCGACTGGTGGGCCGTTTTGGAAGCCGCCCGCATGAGTGACGTCTTCTCGCGTGAAACGCTTGCTTCAGTCGAGTTTTTCCTCAAGAACCCCGATGAATGGGCGACACAAAACGCGCATTTGGCAGAAGCCAAAAGCAGCAACGGTTAAGCCTGAATAAAAGCACCTCTCATGAAACTGCACTTCATCGCCGCCGACACTGATGCCGCAGCAAAAGCTCTCAAAAGCTTCAGCGAGGAATACGGTCAGGCTGAGCGTAGCAAGGCCGATGTGCTGGTTGTGCTGGGCGGCGACGGCACGATGCTTGAGGTGCTGCATGCGTGCCTTACGCAAGGTGAAAACCGCCCTGTCTATGGTCTGAATTACGGAACTTTGGGCTTTTTGCTTAATCCCGTCACCCCCAAATCCAAGGGCACATCCACCAATCTGGTGAAACGCATCGAAAATGCGGTCTCGCAAGACATTCATGCGCTGCGTATGAAGGCCATTACGCGTGACGGCTCTGAGGTGGAAGCCCAAGCCTTTAACGAGGTCTCCCTCATGCGTGAACGTCGTCAGGCCGCACGCCTCAAGGTTTCTGTGAACGGCATTGTACGGATGGAAGAAATGGTGTGCGACGGCTTACTGGTTGCGACCCCCGCAGGCTCGACCGCCTATAATTTATCGGCGCACGGGCCGATCCTGCCGATTGGCGCGAATGTTTTGGCGCTCACCCCCATTTCCGCCTTTCGCCCGCGACGCTGGCGCGGGGCACTCTTGCCTGAAACGGCGCATTTCACCTTTGAGGTTCTGGATAACGACAAACGTCCCGTCTCGGCAACCGCCGACTTTACCGAGGTGCGTCATGTCAAATCCGTTGAAGTCTGGCAGTCCAAAGACCTTTCCCAGACTCTGCTTTTCGACCCTGATCACAACCTCGAAGAG
The DNA here is from genome assembly GCA_050251555.1 of Pseudobdellovibrionaceae bacterium. Lineage (GTDB taxonomy): Bacteria > Pseudomonadota > Alphaproteobacteria > Micavibrionales > Micavibrionaceae > UBA2137. The sequence goes on from JBFWMN010000005.1 coordinate 38,012, forward strand.
CGGATTTTGAAAGAACAATTCGAAGACTGATTTTATTGATATTTAGGGCTGGACGGGGATGAAATTACCCTTTATAAACGCCCCTTGCCGACACCATGAATGGTATATGCTCAGGTAGCTCAGTCGGTAGAGCAAAGGACTGAAAATCCTTGTGTCGCCGGTTCGAATCCGGCCCTGAGCACCATTTCCCTCTTTCCCCTTATCGTTTCTGCTTTTTAAGCCTAACTTAACACATCCCCTATATTATTTATGTAAATTTCATGGGGGTGAGATATGACGCAAAATTTTCGCGCTCTACAACAGGCATTACGCAACAATCCCGATCTGCCTCTGACCTGGGATCAGGCAATTTCTCTGGATTCCACATTTGATGCCAATCCCGAATTAAAGCGCCAAACTATCGAGGCTCTTGAGCGCATTCAGGCAACTGAAACGGGACAGCGCATGTTACGCGAGATGATTTTGCGTGAAGGATATAACGGTCCCGTATCGGCAACAGTTTCTTCCGAAACGGGCGCATCGCTCGCAAATTATGATAATTATCGCAACCTCTTCAAGATTAACCCTGATATCATTAATCCGGATTCATTACGTGGCACAGGTCGTACTGTCGATCAATATCTGGCACATGAATTGGGGCATCCCGCGACAATGACACCGACAAGTTTTCGAGATGCACAAATGCGCACAAAACTAGATGAGCATTTACGGATAGGAGAGTTCGAAGGTCGTGCCGAAGCCTATTCTCGATCTTATGCGGAAGAGTCTGGCAACCCTTTAGATCAGCCTTATGAAGGTACACAGCAATATGAAGCTATGGTTGATATGATTAAAGGTGGAATGATGCCAAAAGAAGCTCTTCTCCCTTACCTTGTTCCACGCGTGCTGAAGGAAGCCAAAATTGATGGTCTTACAGATGCGCAAGCGATTGAACGTTTAGATGATGAAGTTGAACGACTGCGAGCAGATGAAAATATAGATGTTCGTCAGCAGGTATACGATTATTTGCGTCAGCCTGCACCAGCGGTTAATGAATTGGATGAATTTGTCGTACCGAAAAGTAATGAGCCTTCGGAACCCGAGCCCCCACGTGACCCGAGCCGAAGCAACACGGCACCGACTTCCCCCGATGCCAACAGGCCTGCGACAGAACTTAATTTTAATTAAGAAAACCCTTTGTTTTCTGCTGCTTTGCAAGGTTTTGTTAAGGTTTGCAATGCTATCCTAATGGATGGGACAGTGTGTGCTGAAGAATTGGCACATGCGGGGGCGTGGCTTAGGGCACATCTTTTTTTCGCGAGAACAAGCGCCCCCATCAATGAAACAAGGATTGAAAGGGCACTTGCCGCGTCATGGCAGATCTTATCGGTACAAACGCAGTCGATGTGCTTCTCGCTGAACGCGACGGAAGCAACGACACGCTGTCCGGCCTGAACGGCGACGACGTACTGAGCGGCGAAGACGGCGACGATACGCTGGATCCCGGTTCTGGCAATGATTACCTGTATGGCGGCGATGGGAACGATACCTATATCTGGAATTACGGTTTCAACTCCGTCTTTGATTCATCGGGCACCAACGACCGTTTGCGCCTCACCCGCTTTTCCTTTGCCGATGTGCACTTCTCACGTGATAATAATACCGATCTTCTGATCGTCTTTCCGGGGTCCAACCATTTCCGTATTCTGAACCATTTCGCGCAAAGCGGCGATTACAAGCTGGAATTTATCGTTGATACGAACGGCGCGGTTCATTCGCTTACCAACATTGATGTTTGGGCCTATGGCGACGATGGCGACAATACGCTGACAGGCGACCTCAATGGCGCTCTCTTCACCGACACAATGTATGGCGGGCTGGGCAATGATTCCCTGTACGGATTTTCAGGTGCCGACCAGTTGAATGGTCAAGAAGGCAATGACCGCCTCTATGGCGGTACGGGAAATGACTATCTGTATGGTGGGCGCGGCAACGATTTTGTGATGGGTGAGGACGGCGACGACCGCGCCTATGGTGATGACGGTAATGACATTGTCGATGGCGGCGCAGGGGACGATCTGGTCGACGGCGGTGACGGCGATGATACGTTGTACGGCGGTGACGGGAATGATTTTGTCTACGGCCAAAACGGCAATGACATTATTTATGGCGGTAACGGGAACGACACGGCCTATGGCGGCTATGGCGTTGACTTGATGTATGGCAACGCCGGAAACGATACTTTCTACGCCGGTTACGGCGATGATGAGTTGGATGGCGGCGACGGCAATGACAATATGTATGGCGAAAACGGCGCCGACCGCCTGTATGGTTCGCTTGGCTCTGATATTCTGGATGGCGGGTCCGAACTGGATACGATCGATTACGTGCGCGTCAACATGGCTGTCAATATCAACATGACTACGGGTGTGGCGACCCTCGCCAACGGTGATGTGACACATTTTTCAAATATAGAGAATGCCTCGGGTACCTATCTGAATGACACCATCACGGGGAACGGCGCAAACAACTATCTGAACGGTTATTCTGGCCGCGACACGATCCGTGGCGGCGATGGCGCAGATACCATCTATGGCGGCTCGGGCAATGATCTTCTTTACGGCGATAACGGCGCAGACCGTCTTTACGGGGATGACAATAACGACCAGCTTTATGGCGGCTGGGGAGCCGACGTGCTGGAAGGCGGAAATGGCGACGATTATCTGTTCGGCGAGAACGACAATGATTCCTTAAGCGGTAATGAAGGCAATGACACGCTGTATGGTGGTCGCGGCAATGATTATCTGTGGGGGCATACCGGCAACGACACGCTGTATGGCGATGAAAACAACGATGCCCTGTTCGGTGACGAAGGCTCCGATACGCTTTATGGCGGGTCAGGTGACGATTATCTTTATGGCGATGACCGCTGGGGAGACCCTAGCTATGTCGGGGGTGCCTCCGATTTTCTTTATGGCGGAGATGGCAGGGATCGACTTTATGGCGGCAATGGCACGGATGTTCTGGATGGCGGACGCGGCGTTGACGTACTTGAGGGCGGTGCCGGTTCCGATACGTTTGTGATCTCCCTTGAAAGCGCCCTTGATTCCCCCGATTACATCACCGATTTCGAAAACGGCCCGGGTGGCGATGTCATTGATCTGACGGATGTTTTGCAAGGCTATAACGGCGGCGACTACAGCGCCTATCTGTGGTTTGAAGATACAAACTACCATGTCCGTCTTGTTTGTGACCCTGACGGCGCAGGCGGTGCTTATGGCTCACGCACCATCGTTCAGATTCAAGAGCACGCCCATATGGATCTGACACAAGCCATTGCCGACGGCAATATCGTCTTTTAAAAAAAGCATTTTCTCCTTTCACATCAGCATACTCGCGTCTGCAACATGCAAATATGTTGCAGAATCACAACCATCAATAGTATTATGGTAATAGTAATCCTTACTATCAACGCGGGGCAGGTGTCGGAATTTTCTTTCGGCACCTGTTCTGTATTCAGGGTATATCAGGCAACAGTTTGAACAGCCGAAACAGCCTTTGCCCAACGCTCTGTTTTGCGCTGAAGGGAGTCGCTCATAGGTTGAGGTTTGTAAGACTTACTCGCCTGCCAGACATTTTCAATGTCGCTAAGAGACTGAAAGACCCCTGTTTGAAGTCCCGCCAGAAATGCCGCGCCCAAAGCCGTACTTTCAGGAACGGAAGTGACTTCAATGGTTGTACCTGTAATATCGGCGAGGCGCTGACACATGAGACTATTGGCAACCAGTCCTCCATCCACGCGCCATAATGCGGAAGACAACCCCGTATCTGCCTCCATCGCAGTTTTCAAATCCCGACTTTGAAAGCCTTGAGCCTCCAATGCCGCCAGCGTGATTTCGGCTTGCCCGGCCTCGCGGGTCAGGCCAAAAAGCGCGGCTCTGGCATGCGGATCCCAATATGGCGCACCAAGGCCCGTAAAGGCCGGCACGAACATGACATTGGTTTCCTGATTGGCGGATTTGGCAAGTGCCTCGCTCTCGGCAGCATTGGCAAAGAATTTCATCTGGTCGCGCAACCACTGGATCGCAGCCCCCGCAACAAAGATAGCGCCTTCCAACGCGTAATGACGTCCGCCGCCGCCCTCACCCAGATCATAGGCACAGGTTGCCAAGAGGCGATTAGTCGAAGTCGGGCGCGTTGTGCCTGTATTTATCAAGGCAAAACAACCCGTACCATAGGTGGCCTTCACCATCCCTTCATGGAAGCAGGCTTGCCCAATAAGGGCCGCCTGCTGGTCACCCGCCATCCCGCAAATGGACAGCGTGTGCCCGGGTAAAATCAGATCGGTCTCTCCGAAATCTCCGCAATTGGGGACGATCTCGGGCAGCAGGCTTTTCGGGATATTGAAAAGCTCCAGCATCCCGTCATCCCATGCGCCTGTCTCCAGATTCATAAGCATCGTGCGCGAAGCATTGGTCACATCCGTAATGTGATGCTTGCCGTTTGTCAGCTTCCAGACCAGCCAGCATTCCATCGTGCCGAAGGCCAGCTCGCCGTTCTCGGCGCGTTCCCTTGCCCCTTTAACATGATCTAAAATCCAGCCGATTTTGGTCGCGGAAAAATACGGATCAAGAAGAAGCCCCGTCACTTCCGTCACGTGGGGTTCGTGCCCCTCCTTTTTCAGCCTAGAGCAGATATCCGCCGTGCGGCGATCCTGCCAGACAATCGCGTGATAGAGCGGCTCACCCGTTTGCCTATCCCAAATAACCGTCGTTTCGCGCTGGTTGGTGATACCAATACCCGCAATCGGGCCGCTCGCTTTACTGGCGGCTTCGCGGGTGACTTGCAACACATCATCCCAGATGGCGGCAGCATCCTGTTCGACCCAGCCGTCATGCGGGTAAAACAGCTCCAGTTCCTTTTGGGCGGTCGTTAACGGTTTTCCGAGGCGGGAAAAGATGATGGCGCGAGACGATGTCGTGCCCTGATCTATGGCAAGAAGGACGGGGGCACCGCTGCTCATGCCGCCATCCCTTCCGGGCGGGAAGCGGGTTCGCCTGAGCTGCGGAAGGCTTCTTTATGTTCATTCATCCATTGTTCCAGTGCGGCAAATTCCGCGTCACTGAACAGCAAGCCGATTTTGGTACGGCGGAACAAGATATCGACCGCCGTTAAGGCAAACTCGTTTTCGATGAGGTACGCGACCTCTCGGACATACAACCCGTGCCCGAAATGACGGCCCATATCGGCCACACAGGAGGCATCCTCCATCAGCTTGGTGATTTCCAAACCGTATTGGTTCACGTAACGTGACAAGAGAGGCTCGCTTAAAAACCCGTATTTCATGGTCATCTCGCGTAAGAGCTTGTCTTTCTCATGCGCCAGAAAGTCGCCCCCGGGGAGTGGCGTCTCAGCCGTCCAGTTTCGGCTGGCATTCTTGATATGCAGCGCCCCGATCACTTTATTGACGGCCTTTTCCGCCAACACGCGGTAGGTTGTAATTTTGCCGCCAAAGACGTTCAAAAGCGGCGCGGCAGTATCTTCATCCATCTCCAGACGGTAGTCGCGTGTCACTTCACGTGAATCTTTCGCGCCGTCCTCAATCAGCGGGCGTACACCGCTATAGGTCCATAAAATATCATTCGGGCCCACGACCTTATGAAAAGCGGCATTGACCGCTGCACATAAATAGTCGATCTCGGCGGCATCAATCATCGCCATTGCGGGATCGCCCTCATATAGCTCCTCGGTTGTGCCGATCAGCGTAAAACGACCTTCATAGGGAATGACAAAGGTGATACGCCCGTCTGCTTGCTGCAAAACATAGGACTGTTCTCCGTCATACAGTTTAGGCACGATGATATGCGACCCCTTCACAAGGCGCAGATGCGGTGTGTTCTCATGTTCCAGCTTATTGCTTTTCAAAAGGTCGGACACCCAAGGGCCTGCGGCATTTACCACCATTTTGGCAGTGATGCAGTAAGATTGATGCGTCAGCATGTCTTTAACCGTGATCAGCCAGCGCCCGCCTTTACGTTCCACCGACGTGACTTTGGTGCGCACACGTATATCCGCACCCTTGTCGCGGGCATCCATGGCGTTCAACACGACAAGGCGGGAATCGTCGACCCAGCAATCGGAATAGATAAAGCCCGAGCCGAACTGTTTCTTTAAAGGTTCGCCTAATTTATGGCGACGCAAGCGCACTTGCTTAGAGCGTTTGAGACCACGGGCACGTGAGGCCAGATGATCATAGAGATACAAGCCCATACGGATCATCCATTTGGGGCGCAACTTCTTGTTGTGCGGCAGGACAAAGCTCATCGGCTTGACGATATGCGGCGCAATCTTGAGCATGACATTGCGCTCTTTCAAAGCGGAGCGGACCAGGCCGAATTCGTAAAACTCCAGATAGCGCAAGCCGCCATGGATCAGCTTTGTGCTGGAGGAAGATGTGGCGTGTCCAAGATCATCTTTTTCAATGAGGACGGTGCGAATACCCCTGCCCGCCGCATCACGCGCAATGCCTGCGCCGTTTATGCCGCCGCCAATAATGCAAAGGTCGAAATTCAGGGATCCGTAAGTCATTGAGCCTTCGAGTATAACAAAGGATACAGCCCTGAAAAGAGGTGAGAACGGGTATTTTAAACTCTATGAGGCTTTGCCCACCTTCTTCTGTTGCAAGACACGCAACTTGACCTCCAATTGCGCGGACGAAAAAGGTTTGGCGATATAGGCACTTACGCCATTGTCACGCGCCTCAATCACGGAATTCTTATCAGTGCGCCCTGTGACCATTAGGAAGGGAATATCCGGATTACTTTGGCGCAAGCGTCTTAGAACATCGACGCCTGAGGCTTTAGGCATGTTCCAATCACAAACAATCACATCAATTAAATCCAGCTCGGCTTCCAAAAATGCCATCGCCTCTTTCCCGTCACAAGATTCAAAGACCTGATTGGTCCCGATCTCTCGCAACATATTGCGCAACATCGTTCGCATCTCCTCCTGATCATCTACAACCAGCACACGCAGCGAACGCAGATATTCTTGGATACTTATTTCTTTAGCCATGATTCTATGTCTCCCAACTATTCATGGATGCCACCGTTTTCAACATGTCCGCTTTACGATTTTCCACACGGAGGGTGATCATTTCCGACAGCAATGCCAAAAGGTCGGGAAGCGAGACAGGCTTCATCAAAAAAGGCCATTTCTGTAGCGTGGGCCTGTCCGCATAATGGCTTTTCGGATAGCCGCTCAGAAAGACGATTTGTGTCGTCGGCGACACTTCCGAAACAAGATCTGCAAGACGCGCCCCATCTATGTCCGGCATGGCGATATCGCTTAAGAGAAAATCGTAAGGCTCTTCGCGTTCATCAACATGCACCAAGGCCTCATTTCCGCAGGCGGCTGTGGTGACTTCGAAACCTTTATCGGTAAGCGAACTGCAAAGAATTTCACACAAATCCCTCTCGTCATCGACAACCAGCACACTGACACCGGAAAAATCCACTTTTTCGGGATCGTCCTCGACTGCAATTGCATGAAATTTGGGTCGTTCGTCCGTCAAGGGGATCAACATGGTAAAGCTGGTCCCTTCGCCCGGGCGAGAATAAACATTGATGCTGCCACGCATCTGTCTGACCAGTCCGTAGACCATTGCCATACCAAGCCCTGTCCCCTTACCGGGTTCTTTTGTGGTAAAGAACGGATCAAAAACTTTATTCAGGGTTTCGGTGTCCATCCCGTCCCCGTCATCTGCAAAACGCAACATCAGAACATCACGCCGCGTGCCATCCGTCATTTCACAGTCGTCCTGACGGGTCAGTGCGATTTCGACTTCACCCGCGCTGTTCATGGCATCCCGAGCATTGCGCGCAAGATTGATAAGGATTTGCGAGAGCGCATCTGCGGGGCCTTTAAAGAATAATTCCCGCCCCTCCTTATGGAAGTTCAGTTGAACACGCGGACCCAAAACGGTTTTAAGCATGGGCAACTGTTGCTCAACGGCCTCAACGGCATTCACAATCGTATTGGACTGCATTTTCTGACGCCCCAAAGTCAGAATTTGCTGAGTCAGGGAATTTCCCCGTGCGACCGCTGCACGGATACGCCCGACATAGTCAACAATTACCACATTGTCGTTTTTGGCATCCTTTTGCCCCAAAAGATGCGCATAGCCATCAATGATCGAAAGGATATTATTAAAGTCATGGGCAACACCCGCCGCCAGAACGCTGACGGCTTCCATCTTCGAACTTTGCATTTCGAGACGTTGCCTACGAGCCGCGCTGTTATTGTCAAAACACGCCGTCACGGCCTTGCCGTTCCGAAAATTCTGACGGAGAAGCGCGTAGGTTTTGCCACGATACTCAATATCTTTAAGGCGTACGACGGAATCCGTAATCTTGCATGTTTCGGCACTGATGACATTTAGATCAACCATCTGTAACGGATCAATGGCTCCAATCTGATGCAGAATATGACCGCGTGAATCGGTCATCACCATCCCCATACCGCTGATGTTTTGAAAGCTTTCATAACTGGAGAGCAACATCTTCCATTCGGCGTTGCGAAATTCCTTAAAGAAAACAGCCAGCACCAAAAGTAATGTCAGCATCAGTGACAGGACATGCGCTTCCGAGCCCAACGCATAAAAATTGATCAGAACAGTAAGACCAAGCGCCGCCAAAAGCGTGCAGTAAGTCAAAATGCTGAATATTCGTCCACGCATAATTCCTTCATATTCCTAGCCATAATATTATGTAGGCATATCAAAACCTTATAATTTGCTAGGCTCAATGATGAATACGCATGTACTGCAGCGTTCACTTTTTACGAAAGAGCTTTTCAGCCTGTAAATCCGCTACCTGATGCGGAGGACGTCTATATTCTGTGGCCTCATCATGTATGGTGCGCATACGCTGTCCCAACCCTTCAATATGCAGCCGCAGCGTTTCAACACTCAAATCATGTGCAAAAGGATTTACGCCCGCGCGCTCAAAATAGGCATAAGCCACTGCAATCACGCCTGCCGCATTCACCACGTAATCAGGAGCATAAAAAATCCCGCGATTTTGAAGAGCCGTACCGTCCCGATCGGCACGCGCCAACTGGTTGTTCGCAGCACCGCACACCAGCTTTGCATTGATCTGCGGGATCGTGTCAGGGTTCAGGCCGCCGCCTAAAGCACAGGGCGCGAAAATATCGCAAGGGGCAGCATGGGCCTCATCAACGGACACAATCTCGCATGTCGGAAATGCTTCGCGCCCACGTTGAAGGGAACCTTCCGCAATATCGGCGATTTTGAGGTCAGCGCCATCCGCATGCAGATATCTGGCAAGCGCAAAACCGACAGCACCAAGCCCCTTGATTGTAACGGTCAGCCCTGCGGGTGTCGTTTGTCCAAAAACCGGTTCCAAGACCGACTTCATTGCCACGTAAACGCCGTAAGCCGTATGCGGCGACGGATTTCCCGATAAGGGATATGCGTCACTTTCAGGTAAGCCCGTCACATAGGATGTCTGCTTTGCAATAATCTCCATATCGGGTTCGGATGAACCAACGTCTTCAGCAGTAATATATATGCCGCCCAGCTTTTCCAGCGCCTCGCCGAAGGCTGCCATCATTTCAGGGGTTTTCGTCTGCCCTTTCTCCAGCATCATCACCGATTTACCGCCACCCAATGGCAGACCCGCCAGCGCCGATTTATACGTCATCCCGCGTGACAGACGCAGAACATCGCGGATCGCGTCCTCTTGGCTTGCATAGGGATAGACGCGCAAACCACCCAAAGCAGGTCCAAGATTTGTATTATGCACACCAATAAGCGCGTGCAGCCCGCTTGCCGCATCCGTTACTTCGACAATGCGCTGATGCGCGTCGAAATCATCATAGGTGCTGCAATCCAAATCCTTGAGCTGAACCGCCATCGGGTCTCACTTTCTTTAATCGGTTATATGGTCGGAGAGGCTTTCATCGCCACTGAGGGAGGAAACTATCCATTTCGTCATAATGCCGAAAATGAACACAAAAAAAAACCGCCTTTTAAAAGGCGGTATGAAGTCTTTACGGGTACCAGAATGGAACTATCAAAACTGAAAACGCAAATCTGAAACTGGTCAGATTGTGAAGGCCCTCACTCGCTAAAATAAAGAAACCTTATATTCTTAATTTACATAAAATTTGACATAAGGTCAACATGTATTTTTTATAATTTTTTAAGTGCTTGATATAGCGCTGAAAAATCGTCCGGATACGGGGCCTCGAAATGCATCTCATCATAGGTTATCGGATGGACCAAATAGAGATTATGGGCATGTAGGGCTTGGCGTACAAATTGAAGAACGGTCAATTCGTCCTTTTGGGCAAGCGACAGACCGGTCAATTTGCCTTTCAGGGCAGTTGTCTGCGGCCCGTAGAGCGGATCTCCGATGATCGGCACTTTCTTGTCCTCCAGATGCACGCGGATCTGGTGCGTGCGGCCCGTCTCCAGACGGCATTCGATGAGAGAGAAAGAATCGGCAAAGGATTCGAGCAGACGGTAATTGGTGACAGCCTCCCTGCCCCCTTGGCGTAGAATAGACTGCTTCAAACGGTTATGCGGGTGGCGACCCAAGGGTTTATCAATTTTGCCCAAAGGGGGGATCGGCACATTCAGGGTCAGCGCATGATAGATGCGCCCCATGCTTTTATCCGCAAGTTGCGCCGCCAACCCCTGATGGGCCTTATCGTGTTTGGCGACAACCATCAAACCGCTTGTGTCCTTATCCAGACGGTGCACGATACCGGGGCGCTTAACCCCGCCTATGCCTGAAAGACTATCCCCGCAATGATGGAGAAGAGCATTGACAAGCGTACCTTGCGCGTGACCTGCGGCGGGATGAACCACCAACCCGACAGGCTTGTTTAAGACCAGAATATGCTCATCCTCAAAAACGATATCGAGAGTGATATTCTGCGCCTCAGGTTCATCGGGAACAGCTTCGGGAATAACCAGCAAGAGCGTCTCGCCGCCTTTCAGCTTCAAAGAGGCCTTCATGCCCGTTTCCCCATCGAGCGCCACCGCCCCTTCCGCCAGAAGGCTTTGCAATCTTGCGCGGGATAGGTCGGGGTAAAGTTGCGCCAAAACCTTATCAAGCCGCTGCCCGGTCAGGTCCTCGGGAACCACACATGTTTCAGGATGGCTCATTACTGGCTCGACAGGCAGGGGTTTTCGTAATTGGGGAAGGCCGGCAATCCTGCCAGCCAACCTTCTTCTTCCTGCCCTTTGACAGTCTGGTCGGCGTTCTTATCCTCGGTCGGCATCATCACCTGACCGCCTGCCAGCATCAGCTTCGTGCCGGGCAGATTATCACCGAAGATCGTAATGGACAGGCCCTCGCCCTGGTCGTAAACCGCTTGCTGGACCGAATGCCCTTCACTTGACACTCTCACGCCTCGCACAAAGGACTTGCCCGAGACATATTTGCCCTTCTTATCCATCTTGGGAGCAGATTGCATATAGATGTTTACGAAGCCGCTTTGCGGGGCTTTGACTGCTCGTGTCTCATAGGCATCATCCCCTTGCAGATAGAGATTCCACATCGGGTTGCCGCCATAATCAAATCGCGCAAGCCACCCTGCGGGCAGATTATCGGTGGAGTTAGCAGGATAGATCGTGCCTCCCGCATATACCAAACCATCGGGGTCTGCCGCCAACGAGGTAATGGAAGCCGCCCGCCCGCGACGAAACAAATGCTGCCACATCAATCCGCCATTTTTGTCAAAGCCCGCCAGAAAGGCCGTGGCCCGCTTTTCAATCACGGTTGTCCCGCCGACCCAGATCACGCCTGATTTTGTTTCTGAAGGAAGAATGGCTTCCAAAGTGGTGGTCGTGCCGGGCATGAATGTACGTTGCCAGATGATTTTACCTGCACGGTTCACATAGGCCAGAATAGCACGGGCCTCATCCGTACCGCCACGCTTGGCGCGTTGCAGCCCGATCAGAAAACCTTTGTCGCCATAGGGCATAAGGGCCGTCGGGCGCATGATAGCGCCCTCCTCTTTAAAGGTAACGCGTGCTGCGATTTTAGGCGAACTGTTCAACAGAATAAGATGTGTGGCTTCGCCCATTTCACCCGCACGCCCTGCAATAGCCGTCGTGTTGTCAGAGG
>JBFWMN010000006.1:0-48133 GCA_050251555.1 Pseudobdellovibrionaceae bacterium
TAACGGAAGACTTTGATGGAACAGGTGGTCGACCCCGCGCATCCCCCGATAAACATGAGGCAGAACATCAAAAGCACGGGGAAGCTGCCCCATTCTTCGAAATCGTGCAGCCCGTAACCTGTCCCCGAAATGATCACCACCACATGGAAATAGGCAAGGCGCAATGAGTGTAAAAAGCTGAGATCAAGATATGCAACCTTATAAAAGGTCAGCAGCATCACGGCGATAAAGATAATCCAGAGGAAAACACGGACCTGCGAGTCTTGGAAAAGGGATGTGCGGTTGCCTCTGGCAAATTTCAGATAGAGCACGAAGGGCAAGCAACTGATGACGATGAACGTTGCGGCGACCATATCTGCGTAAGTTCCCTCAAAAGCCCCGAAGGAGGCATCGCGCGTGGAAAACCCGCCTGTCGCGATGGTTGTCATAGCGTGGGCAACGGCATCGAAATTTGTCATGCCCGTCAGGCGATAGGCCACAAAGCACAAGAAGGTCAGACCCGTGTAAATAACAGTGATAGAGGCGGCAAGTTCAGCAGCGCGGGGCAAGGCTTTTTCTTTTTCAGACGATTCCGTTTTAAAAAGCTGCATCCCGCCAAGCTTTAAAAACGGGAAAATCGAGAGTGCCGTAACAATAATTCCGATCCCGCCCAGCCATTGAAGCAGGGCGCGCCACATGAGTAAGCCCGGCGCGGTATGGTCCAGATCGGTCATGACGGTTGAACCTGTCGTGGTTACGCCTGACACAGCCTCAAAAATAGAGTCGACGACGGACATACCATTGCCGCTAATCCAGAAAGGGAAGGCGGAGAAAATCGACAATGTCGCCCATGTGATGGCAGTCAGAAGAAACCCTTCGCGGATTGTGAGATGAAAGACGTCTTTCCGATAAGCTGTAAAGGTCAGCATGCCGCCCGAAAACAGGGTAAAGACCATGCAAAAGACAAAGCCTTTCCATTCCGGATTATTATGCGTGATATCGACAAGGGCAGGGATGCCCATGCTGGCTCCCAAAATGGAGAGCAGAATTCCGATCACATAAAAGATGGCGCGAAAATTCAAGGGAAGGTCTCTTTATCGTATTTGGCTTTCTTTACGCTGTCTCGAGTTTAGGCGAAAAAAAAGCCGGCGACAAACCGGCTTTTTTCAAATTTGGCTAAACAACCCTCTTATTCGAAGGAAATTTCAACACGGCGGTTGGCAGGTTCGCGAACACCGTCAGGCGTTTGAACCATCAACTCGGTTTCACCGCGTGATGATGTCGCCATCATGCCTTGCGGAACACCACGTGCTGCCAGAGCGGCATCCACAGACGATGCGCGACGCTCACCCAGAGCCTGGTTGTACTCGTTTGTACCGGATGTATCGGTGTGGCCGATAACATTGATGCCTTTGAGTTGACGCGATTTGACCTCTTGGGCGACGGCATCCAGAACACTCTGGGCACTGTCGGTGATTTCGGATTTATCGAAATCAAAGAAGACGAGGTATTTCGCATCTTCGACTTTCATCGGGCCTGTCGGCGCCATGTTCATGTCTGTCACAGGAGACATCATGTCAGGCGAAGGAGCGGCAGGCGGTGCTTTACCGACTTTGCCTTCCAATGCGGCCATCGCATTCATGAATTCATTTTTACATGTGACATTCTCGGGGCTAGTCCAGTTTTCTTCTTCCTGCTCAATCCAGCAGTCGAATTTGGCTTGGGCCAGAGCTGATTCTTTCGGGGCCACTTCACGACCGGCACGGTCGAAAGCCAGCAGCAAACGCTCGCGGGCAGGGGCCAGTTCGGTGATTTGCGGAGGCGTGACGTTCCAATCGGCAATCGGCTCGGGAAGAACGGCTTCGCCTTCTGCTGTTGCCAGACCTTTGCGGGCAAAATGCAGGCTGTCGGCATAATCGGCTTCGTTTTCGAGCTCTTGAGCGAATTCGCGATATTCAGGCGTGATCTGTTGTGTAAAGGGGCTGCCGACGGCTTGTGCCTGATTCAGGGCGCCGACTTCTGTTGTGCTGTGAAAGCCGCAGGCGGAAATCATCAATGTCGCGGCAACAGCCAGCAAAAGTTTGGGGTGTCTCATCGAAGAGCTCCTTTATAGAGAATATTTTTAGTCTGATTCACCAAGTCCCAAGCGCCATACACAAAAAAACTCTTGTCATATGGTTATGGACACTCCCACTTTTAAAATGAAGATGCCCGTAAGTCAAAGGCTTATATATGTTTTATGTCCGATTTTTAAACATTGCCGCAAAACTTGACAAAAAAGCCACAACTCTTTAACAGATGACCCGCTTCAAGAAATCGGCCTTTTGCATGTCGTGTTCATTTTTACGGGACATCTGCCGAACTCCAAAAAACAAAAACAAGAAAGAGGATGAATACACAATGAGCGAACTCCACGGAAACGGAATTGCCTTCCTTATCGCCAACGGTTTTGACGAGATGGCCCTGACAACAGTCCAGAAAGCTCTGGTAAAAGAGGGTCTCAAGACACATAACATCGCTCCCGAAACAGCAGTGGTAAACGGCTGGAACGGTCAGGGCTGGGGCTGCTTCTTTACAGTCGATACCCCGATCAATCAGGCACTGGCTTCCGATTTTTCCGGTCTGATCATTCCGAATGGTCAACGTGCTCTGGATAAGCTTGCGAAAACGGCACACACGCGCCGCATCGTTGAAAACTTCCTGCGTGCAGGTAAGCCCGTCCTTTTTCTGGGCCCACGTGAAAATGCTATGACAATCCTGTCTGAAATTGCCACAGACCATCTTGCGCAAATCCGCTTTGTCGGCGAAACTGCCGAGGAACTGGAAACTTCCGTCACGCAGTTTGTCACTGCAATGGGTGAAGTTGAAGAGCTGGTCAACGCCGCCTGAAAAGGCATATCTTGAGGGAAGGTCACGCGCATCATGAGTGCAGAAACCCAACAGCTTAAAGGCGCAATTGAGGAGGGGGTCTCCCTTCTGAGGAGGCATCTTTGACTGGGAAAATGCGCTTTCCCGTCTGGATGAACTCAAAGCCTTAAGTGAAGATCCCAAACTGTGGGATAATCCCGATAATGCCCAAAAACTGATGCGCGAGCTGACTGTCCTTGGTGACAAGGTCAAGCTCGTGCAAGAGACCGAGAAGGAATTGCAAGATTCCCTCGATCTCGTGGATATGGCAGAAGAGGAAGGGGATGCGCAGATGCTCTCCGACATCACCTCTTCGATGAAGAAACTTGCCGAAAAAACGCGCTCTATGCAGCTTCTCTCGCTCCTTTCGGGCGAGGCTGATGGCTATGATGCCTATATTGAAGTGAACTCCGGGGCTGGCGGCACGGAGGCCTGTGACTGGGCGGAGATGTTGATGCGCATGTATATGCGCTGGGCGGATAAGCGCGGCTTCAAGGTCCAGGTGATGGACCGTAATGACGGGGACGAGGCGGGTATCCGTTCGGCAACCCTGCAGATTTCCGGTGACTATGCATATGGGTGGGCCAAAACGGAAAGCGGCGTGCACCGCCTTGTCCGTATTTCACCTTATGATTCCAGCGCCCGCCGCCACACCAGTTTTGCGTCAGTCTCCGTCACACCTGTGGTGGACGAGGATTTTGATATTGAAGTTTTAGATAAAGATTTGAAAATCGATACGTACCGTTCAAGTGGTGCGGGCGGTCAGCACGTGAACACAACAGACAGTGCGATCCGTATTACGCACATGCCAACCGGCATTGTTGTTGCCTGTCAAGCCGAGCGCTCCCAGCACAAAAACCGCGCCACGGCGATGGGTATGTTGAAAGCGCGTTTGTACGAACTTGAGCTGCAGAAAAAAGAACAAGCCGCCCAAGATTCATACGGCGAGAAAAGTGAAATCGGTTGGGGGCATCAAATCCGCTCATATGTTTTGCACCCCTACCAAATGGTCAAGGATTTGCGTACAGGCGTTGAAAACACACAAGCCCATCAGGTTCTTGACGGCGATCTCGACGCCTATCTTGAAGCCGCTCTTGCCCAGAAGGCGGGCACCAGCCGCGACTAAGTGTCAGGGACGGTTTAGGAGGCGTAAAAACTTAAGGGAAAACCCTTATATCTTATGTCATACACGGTTGTCGCCCCCACTTTTTTTCAGTATAAGAGTTACGACCTTGATAAAGTCCTCTTTTAAAGGTCGCTCGTGATATCACATGAATGAGGGTCAAAGTACCGTGAAAAGCCAGTTAAAATCACTTTTACTTGCCAGTGCGCTTGTCTGCGGCACGGCAGGTTTTGCAGTTCATGCCCATGCGGGTTTCCAATTAAACGGTGTCGATATTCCGCCATCAGGCAGCGTGGCGACAAAGACTCCTGCCGCAAATACAGCCGCCGACGCGCCAACGGTCAATTTGCCTGCGGTTTCCGCTGAAACATTGCCTGCAAACGAGATGTCCGCACCTGCTGCAAGCCCTGTCGTCGCACCTGTTGCTTCTCCTGTGCCCACAGCCGCACCCGCACCCGCACCCGCTGAAACTGCAGTCGTTGCGGATATGCCTGTGGAAACGATTGCTCCAGTGCTGACACCTGAGCCTGTTGCCAAATCCGCAGAGCCGATTATCCCTGCACCTTCTGCCGCTGCCCGCCAGTCTTCGCCGACTTACGCCACAGCAGGCACGCCGACCGAGTCGGGTACATGGGCCAACCCTTATGCGAAAGCGTCTGCCATTAAAGCTCCTGAAGCTGCGGCGTCTGTCGAAGGCGATGCTCGCGTGATGGCTTTTGCCGCTCCGGCCTCGGGTGATCCTATTCTTCTGGTTGAGCCTTCCGATATGGATAAAACGACGCAACCCACCACATGGCGCGCCCGTAAAGGGGAACCGTTTAAGGATGTGGCCTCGCGCTGGTCGGACCGCGCCGGTATTTCGATCTACAGCAATATTCCCTCGGATCTGCGTTTGAAAAAAGACATTTCCGCAGTCGGCTCATTTGAAACCGCCATCCAGACAGCTCTACAAGAAGGCACGGATGCATCCCCCGATGCGCCCTGGTTCAAGCCTTATCAGGAGGCGATGCTGAGTGGTGCGCACATGCCCCAGAACACAATGAATGACGCGTCGCCCGTCAAACCTGTTGCGTTCAGCTACCGTCCGCCTTCAAACGCACCTTATGCATCTTCTTCCTCGTCCTCCATGGACTGGAGCACACCGACACCATCATATGCGCCGACAGGCAGCGCCAATATTCCACCCGTGGATTACGGCAGTGCATATGAGACGGCACCTGATTACACACAGACTGTTCTTCCGACCAATGAAGAGCGCTGGGAAGTCTCGGGCAATGCCTCATTGCGCCAGACGCTTGAGGCTTGGTCGTCACGCGCAGGCATTCAGATGATCTGGGATGCGCCGTCGGATTACAATTTCTCTCAGCCCTTTTTTGTCAAAGGGGTTTACACCGAAGCGGTTGAAAAGGCTCTGGATCAGTTTGCCGAACAGCGCAATTCCCCGCGTGGCACAATCTATAATGACCCGAATACAGGCTCTCCGGTTCTCGTTGTTTCTCAGTAAGAGATGACAGGGAGGGCCGCTTGCCTTTCGAAGCTAGTTACGGAAACGATATAAAATGACTGCATTTGGCCGTTCGCGCACTCTTCTTGCTCTGATCTCTTCTGTGGGGCTGCTCTCCGTTTCAGGTGGTGCGCTCTTTGCCGCCACACAATATTCGGCAAAGACGGATTGGACAGTGTCGTCCGATGCCGCGCAAGGGTACTGTACGGCGGTTCAAGGGTTTAGCAATGATGCGGTGATCACGATTGCCCAGCGTCCCGATGATGCGATTTCCGTTGCGTTCGATTTTCAAAAAGCCGTTTTCGACACTTCCAAAAACTACACAGCCAAAATCACCGCCAATAATACCAGCCGCACATTTACAACGCGGACAGCTTCGGCAACCGCACTTGTCATTGCTGTGGGGATTGACGATGCCTTTTTCGACGCACTGAAAAGTAGCAAAAATCTGGCTTTGAATGTGGACGGTAAAGATTATAGTTTCTCGATGGGGAATGCGTCTGCGGGATTGTCGGCACTGAAACCATGCCTTGCTGCGCTGAACGGGCAGGGGACAACGCAAGTGGCTTCAGCCGCACCTGCATCTGCGCCCACATCAACCATGTCGGCATCGGCTGGAACATCTGCAAGCAATGCCTCTTCGCTTGCTGAGGAAAATGCCAGTTTGAAAGCGGCTCTTGCTGACATGCGTCGCAATTACGAGAATTTATCGTCTCAAGCGGGGTCAAGCGCCCGAACGATCGAACTGGAAGAAAAACTCGCTCAGGCCCAGTCTGAAATCAGAGCATTGGAAGCCAAAGCCAGTGCCACTCCTGCACCTGCACCGACTCCTGCTGCACAGGCAGCTTTACCCGGGGCAGAAGCCGCTGCGCAAATGGCAGCTTTACAAGATGAGGTCAATGCGTTGAAAACCGAGCGCGACCAACTGAAAACACAAATTCAGACAGCGCCGACGGGTGCCCCTGTTGCTGAAGAGGTCACACAAATTAAAAACGAAATGGCGCGTCAGGTGAATGAGCTGAACGCACAAATTTCGGGCTTAAAGCAACAAAATGCCGCACTGAACGCCTCCCTTGAAACAGCTAAGGCGGCACCTGCCGTTCCTGCGGTGGATCCTGCCAAGGAAGCGCAAATTACGGCTTTGCAAAATGAAAAGACGGCTCTGGCGGCACAAATTCAGCAGTTGAACGCTGCGAATGCCAAACTGACGGGTGATCTTACCCAAGCCAAGACAGGCGATGTCGCTGCGACACAAGAAGTTGCAACTTTGAAGGCGCAACTCGCGCAACTGACGGCACAGAACGCTTCACTGGCCCAAGCCGCGTCCCAAAAGGGCGAGGCGGATGCTTCAAGTGCCGCTCAGATCGGGCAGTTGAATGCGAAACTTGTCCAACTTGAAAATGAGAAAGCCGCTTTGCAAGGGACTGTTGCTGGACTGAATAAGCAGGTTGCGGATTTAAGCGCGGCAGCGGCTACACCGGCAGCGGCACCCGCTGCGGATACAAGTGCCTTAACGGCACAAATTTCAACGCTGCAAACCCAAAACGCTGCTTTGCAGGCCGAAATTACGAATTTGAATACCCAGTTGGCATCAGCAGGAACCACAGAGAGCACGGACGCGGGCGAAGCCGAAGATTTGCGTGATCAATTGCGTGTCTCGCGTGCCGATGTTGACCGTCTGTTGGCTGAAAATGCGAAGCTGACACAAGATATTTCGACCTTACAGAATGCGTCAGCGCAGGAAAGCGCGTCGATGGCGTCAGGGGACTGGAACTTGGAACAGGCTACCCGCCGTTATCAGGAATCGCAGCGTGAAATTCGCCGCCTCGGCTCGCTTCTTGAGCAGCAGCGCGGGAAATGCGATCAGGAGAAGAAAGACATTGAATATATGCTTTTCGATCCCAAACTGACCGAAGAAGGCCAGATTTCTGTACTGAATTCCTTGGAAGATCAATTGGATGTCGCCCAAAATCGTGTTCGTGAGCTGGAAGGCAAATATAATGAACCTGCGACATTGATGCCGCCGCGCCCTAATATTGCCGCCGCATATCCGGCTTCGGCCTCATCCGGTGAAGTTGCCGCCATTCCTGCTGTGGCAGGCTCTCCTGTCCGTGCCGGAGCAATCGCATCAGCGCCGACGTCTGTTTCCGTCACGCGTGGTATTCCCGATCAGAATTACTTCCAGACATTATTATCCAACGCCAATGTCAATTTCGGCAATCTGGCTGAAGCCCCCGAAGCACCGGGCAGCTATACATGGGTCGTTGACAATTCACTTTACGGTACGGCAAAGGAAAGCCCGCTGACAGGCTCGTTCCAGAATATGGTCGATGCCTATATTTCCAATGTGAAGAGCCGCTGTGATGGTGAGTTTGCCTCCGTTCCTGTTTCAACGGGTAATGCCAACCCCGGAAATGCCCGTCAGGCCTATGAAATTGCCTGTGTTGACGGTAAAGGTGGCTTGTCTGCTTCACTGCTCTTCTATCAATACGGCAATACCTTTATCTCGATTGCGCATGAAGGGGCAACCGACCGCATGGAAAATGCGATGGAAGTCCGCGATCGTTTAGATAAAGCCGTTCAAACGTCGTCTTGATCCGTCTAGGATATTTTCCTTTAAAATCCCATTTCAGTAAGGTGTTGGTAACCTTTCTCTGCCATGCTCGGGGAGAGATAAAGAGGGGTTTGTCACTGCGCCTTCGCGTCTTGCTTACGTGTTAACCCATTGAGATAAATGATGAAACGATGAGCGATCATCTTACAGATCACCTGACAGAAACCCTGCGCTTAAGCGGGCAGGTTGCGCTGATCTGGGATACGTCGCTTGATGATCTCAGACTTTTTGGTGATACACGCGGGCTTTTTGATCTTCTCGATGCCCAGCTTCCCGATAATGCCCAAGCTTTTCACAAATGGATTCATCCGCAGGATTTGCCGCTGCGCTTGAGTAAAGTGCACGAAGTACTTGAAAAAGCAGTGGCAAGCAGCTCGCAGGCCGATTTTGAAGTGCGTTATCAGATCCGTCGCAATGATGGTTCTTTTGCGCCTGTCATTGAGAAAGGCTCGGCCTTTTGTGACGGGAGAAGCGGCGGGGTGGTGCGGTCACTTCTCATGCTGGATGCCGGGATGCTGCGCGAACAAATTACACTGGCAGCCGACCATGATATTGAATTACAGCGGGCCGATCTGATTGATGCGGCACAGGGGCGCGCCCACTTGCAGGCAAAACTCCATGACATGCAGCAGGAAACACGTGCGCTTGATCGCGGCTTTTTGTTGAGTGTCGGTATTGATCGCTTGTCGGTCCTCAATGAGGTTTATGGCGCGGACAAAGTGGACCGTATTCTGGTGACAATCGGTAAGCGCCTTGAGGAACTCGCTCTTGAGGGGGCGCGTGTTTACCGTATGAGTGGTGACGTTTATGGCGTCTTATTCCCTGAGCGCCGTCAGATCAATATGGATGATCTGGCCCGCTATGTGCTGCAAAATTTCATGCGCCGCCCTGTGACCATTGATGGCGAACATATTCATGTGAATGTGTCGATCGGCGGCAAACGTCTGGATGATTTATCCATGTCGGCATCTTCCATACTTGTTAAATGTGAGCGTGCGCTTCAGGCGGCAAAGGCCAAAGGGCGTGGCTCTTATACTTCATACGAAACAATCGGCGAGGCCTCGCAAACGGCGCACGAATATCGCCAGATGCTGGATACAGGTAACGATTTCTTGCAAGCCTTGCGCTCGAACCGTGTCTGTCTGGCTTTCCAGCCTGTTCAGGATACGCGTAAAAATGCGACATCGTTTTATGAATGTCTTATTCGATTGGTCACGGAAAGCGGGCAGATTGTCTCAGCAGGTCATTTTATCGAGGCCGTTGAATCCATGGGGCTGACACGCCTTGTGGATCTGTTTTGTGTGCGCAGTGCGATCCGAGAGCTGATGACCTATCCCGATCTGCACCTGTCGGTGAATGTATCCAATCACACATTGTCAGACCCGACATGGTTACGCGAAGTCAGTGAAAGCCTTCGCAATCATCCGGATGTTGCTCCTCGCCTGATTGTTGAAATTACTGAATCTGCAGCGATGCAGGATATTTCTTTTACCCTGAAAATTGTGCGCGATTTACAGGCGCTGGGCTGCCGTGTTGCATTGGATGATTTCGGGAGCGGTCAGACATCGTTCTCACAATTACGTGATTTGGGCCTCAATATCGTGAAGCTGGACAAGTCTTTTGTACTGGGCTTGGAGAGCGAGGAAAACAAACTCTTCATCGAAACATTGCATGCCCTTGCTGCGGGTATGCATATGGAGACCGTTGCCGAAGGCGCGGAAGATAACGAGACGATCAACTATCTGGCATCGGTCGGGATTGAGCATATTCAAGGCTTTGCTGTGGGGAGACCATCCGTCGAGCGTTTGTGGTTGCCTCCTGAACATCCTGAACGAATGATTCTCGCTGCCACAACATCCCGCTAAATAAAAAAGGGCCTCACTCATGAAAGTAAGGCCCTTATGGTTTTAAAGCGTTTGTCTTTCTTGGAGGAAAACCAAAAGCGGTCTTTAAAACTTATTCAGCGTCCGTTCCCGTCTTGACACCGAAATCCGAGAAGGCTTTCAGTGTCTTTTGGAACATCGCCATATTCTGTTTTGTCATTTCTTCCATAGCCTGGAAGGGGAAGATGCCACCCAGATTTTGTGTAATCTGTTCGCGCAATGCTTCTTGGTTTTTGACGAAATTCTCTAAGGATTGCTCAAGGTAGTTGGGCAGCAAGGGTTGCATGCTGTCGCCGTAAAAACCGATAATTTGTTTGAGGAAGTTGACGGGGAGAACTTGCTCACCCTTGGATTCCTTTTCAACAATGATCTGTGTCAGAACCTGCTTTGTCAGATCGTCACCGGATTTGGCGTCAAGAACAACGAAGTCGTGTCCTTCTTTGATCATCTCGTAAAGATCTTCGAGCGTGACATAGCTGCTGCGACCTGTGTCGTAAAGGCGGCGGTTTGCATATTTTTTTACAACGGTCGGCTTGTCCTGCTTTTTCTTTGCTGCAGTCATGAAAGGTCCTTTCCTAAGCTTTTCGCTATCGGTATTCTTTTGTTGGAAACTATGCCACTATAGACACTATTTATGATACGCGCAATATACTTTTTGCGGGCGCAATATACTGACAGGTTCAGGCAGCATTCGGATAAGAGATGCACAAAAGCAGTAAACAGATCGAAGAAATGACAGGGCTGTATTTATCGGCAGCCCTCAGTATTATCGATGCGCAGGACATGGCGCTGGCGACACGTGATTTTGAAAAAATGTTGCAGGGATTGCGCCGTTACTTTGCGTATGAACGCCCCGCCTTTGAACGGAAAAGAAATGTGGTGTGGGAGCGCGAAGGCTTGCGGATTTATCGCTATGAAAATCGTGCGGGGGGGCAAGCGAAAGACGGTATTTTTCTTGTGCCTTCGATGATCAACGGCTCAGAGATTATGGATTTGTTGCCTGATTATTCGTTCGTCAATTATCTGACCGCGCATGGATATGATGTGTATATGGGCGACTGGTCGGGGGCGTATAAAACGCGGGATATGGCGTCTTTGAATTGCGTTATTGCGGCGTTGGCTGAAGCCTTTCGCGGCATGGTCTCAGATTTTCCCGGACAACACTTGCATGGTTTCGGTTATTGCATGGGTGGCTTGCTTCTCTTAGGTGCAGTCTCCCAACTGACAAAAAAAGAGCGACCAAAGACCTTGGCGTTTCTCGCGACACCTTGGCGGTTTGATCTTGAGAGCGACACGCTATCGCATTATCTGCGGGCGTCTTACGGTGCCTCGCAAGCACATTTTCGTGATCATGATGTTGCGCCTTTTTCATGGATGCAGCCAATCTTTATTGCACTTGATCCCCATTCACCGTTGAAAAAATTTGCAGGCTTTACTGAGATGCAAGACGGCTCTGACGAAGCCAATCGTTTTGTCGCGATTGAGGATTGGGTGAATTCCGGCCCGCCCTTGGCGACGCAATTTATTTCGGATTGCATGGAAAGCTGGTACGGGCAGGACGGTACACCCAATGGGCGATGGCGTATCGGCGACCGATTATTTCATGCAAAAGACATCGATATTCCTGCCTTTGTCTGCTCTCCGGTAAAAGACAGACTTGTGCCGCATGAAAGCGCGATGGCACTGGCAGCGGAGTTACCGCAAGCGACGTCCTTTGAACCGGATTGTGGACATATTGCGGCAATGGTTGGTTCGCGTGCCAAGACCTTGTTGTGGCAACCCTATTTGGACTGGTTGCAAAGCCACCTGTAAGGCGAGCCGAAAAACTTCGACCCTGCAGCAATATCCGACCTTGAATTTCTACCGAAAATAGGGCATGACTGGCCCATCGGTTTTTGATGTCAAAATCCATTTTATGGAGTGAGGTATAGGTGATGAGCACACAGCAGGACCCCGTCGTTATTGTCTCGGCAAAAAGAACAGCTATCGGAAATTTCAACGGCACGCTTGCCAATGTTCCGGCAGCCAAACTCGGGGAGACGGTTATTCGTGCACTCCTTGATGATACGAAAATCGATGGCGCGGAAGTGTCCGATGTTGTGCTGGGTCAGGTTCTGACTGCAACATGCGGACAAAACCCTGCGCGTCAGTCTTCACGCAATGCAGGTCTTCCCGACAGTGTCACAGCCATCACAATCAATCAGGTTTGCGGGTCGGGCTTGCGCGCAATCGCCATGGGATTGCAGGCGATCTTGGCAGGCGATGCCGACATTATTATTGCAGGCGGTCAGGAAAATATGAGCCTGTCACCTCACGCGATGCATTTGCGCTCGGGCGTGAAAATGGGTGATGCGAAGATGACCGACACGATGATCACGGATGGTCTCTGGGATATTTATAACAACTATCATATGGGTGTGACCGCCGAGAATGTTGCGGAAAGCTATGGCATTGATCGTGCCGCACAGGATGAGCTGGCGGCACGTTCCCAGCAACGCGCTGAAGCGGCTATTCAGGCAGGAAAATTCAAAGATGAAATCGTACCCGTGACTATCAAGACACGTAAAGAAGACATTGTTTTTGATACGGATGAATTCCCCCGTGCCGACACGACAGCAGAATCTTTGGGTAAATTGAAACCCGTTTTCAAAGACGGCGGAACGGTAACGCCCGGTAATGCCTCGGGTATCAATGACGGCGCTGCAGCCGTTCTTCTGATGCGTGCTTCCGAAGCTGAAAAACGTGGATTGACACCATGGGCAAAGATTGTTTCTTGGGCGACAGAAGGTGTTGACCCTGCCGTGATGGGAACAGGGCCGATCCCTGCAACAAAGAAAGCTTTGGAAAAAGCCGGATGGTCTGTTGCCGATCTGGATTTGATTGAATCAAACGAGGCGTTTGCTGCGCAAGCCTGCTCGGTCACAAAAGCCCTGGGCTTTGATATCGAGAAGGTCAATGTCAATGGCGGTGCGATTGCTCTGGGTCACCCGATCGGTGCATCGGGCGCACGTGTGGCTGTGACGTTGTTGCATGAAATGGCGAAGCGCGATGCGAAACGCGGACTTGCCACCTTGTGTATCGGTGGTGGTATGGGGATTGCGATGTGTTTTGAAAGAACTGACGGAAGCAAGTGGAGAAAGTAAGACGACATGAATGCTGAACTGCAGACAAAAGTAGCAATTGTAACAGGCGGGACACGCGGGATCGGTCTTGCCATTACCAAGGTTTTAAGAGAGCAAGGCTACCATGTCGCCGCCTTTTACCATGGCAATGAAGACGCTGCCAAAGAATGCGCACAATCAACAGGCGCTTCGGTCTATAAGGTTGATGTGACGGATTATGAAGCCTGCCAAAAAGGCGTCATGCTGGTCCGGGAGGATTTGGGGCCGATCTCGGTTCTGGTTAATAATGCAGGGATTACCCGCGATAAAGTTCTTCATAAAATGGACAAGGCGGACTGGGATGCGGTGATCGCGACGAACCTGACCTCATGCTGGGCGATGTGCCAGCTTGTGATCGGTGAAATGCGTGAACGCGGTATGGGGCGTATCATCAATATCTCCTCGATCAATGGTCAGAAAGGGCAATTCGGTCAGACCAATTATTCTGCCGCAAAAGCAGGAATGATCGGGTTTACCAAGGCTCTTGCATTGGAAAGCGCTGCCAAAGGCATTACGGTCAACGCAATTGCGCCGGGTTATATTGAAACCGATATGACGGCAGCAATGAATGAGCTGACCCTGAATGCGATTGTTGGGCAAATTCCTGCGGGCCGCATGGGTAAGGTTGACGAGATTTCATCTCTTGTTGCCTATCTGTGCTCTGATCAGGCAGCCTTTATCAATGGTGCGACAATTCCTGTGAACGGTGCTCAATATCTGAGCTGATCGACAGGTGTCGAAAAAGGCTTTTGCGATTGCAGGGTAATCCTATAGGATAGGTTTCATATTTTGAGCCTGTCTGACGAGTCATTCGCGAAAAAAGCCCCATGTCGATAAAACATCCTCACGACACACCCATACTGGAACGCCGCTTTGTCCCTAAGGATCAGGTCATCTTTAGGGAAGGTGACGCTGGTTATGTGGCGTATCTGATTCAATCAGGTGGTGTAAAAGTCTTCTCTTTGATTGAGGGGCGTGAGGTCACGCTCGCAAAACTGGGTGTCGGCGATATTTTCGGCGAGACGGCTCTTATCTTTGAAACGCCAAGAACGGCATCCGTGCGCGCTACCGAAGATTCCCACCTTATCGAAATCACGCGCCTGACACTGGATAAGAAGCTCAGAAATTCCGATCCGACAATCCGAGCCATCGTGCGCATGTTGTCCCAGCGCCTTGTGAAGGGAAATAATACCCTGCTAGGCAAAAAAGATAATCTGGAGGATCTCCAGCAGGTGATCTCGACGATTTACGACAATATACTGCAAGGTCTTCCGCCCTTTAAGCAGCGGGAATTCAGAGATAAGGCCCTACCGGCTGTTGAGAGTTTCATGAAAGTTCTGGATGAAATCGCCAAGGACGAGGCAATGAAATCCGACAAAGACTAAGCCTTCCACCCTTTCTTTTCTTTGGAAACGTCTTATAACTTGTTACACCAAGTTGATAAGTCACATCATTTGCTTCAGGCATTCCAAGGGAGAAGAGCCCATGTCAAAGTCCATTTCCATTATTCTCGGCGTTGTCGTTTTACTGCTGGTTGGCGCACTGGTGGCCCCCAGCTTTGTAGACTGGAATTCTTACAAAGGACGTATCACCGATGAGGTTGCTAAATCATCGGGCTATACTCTGAAAATTGATGGCGATATTTCTCTGGCACTTTTGCCGCTCCCGCATCTGGCAGTTGAAAATGTGACGGTTTTAAATGGTGACAATACGCTGACAACGGTTAAGAAAGCCGACATCAGTGTCGAGCTTTTCCCGCTTCTTTCCAACGAGATTGCTATTCGTTCCGTGAGTTTGACCAAGCCCGTCATTACATTGGCGACCAATGATGCGGGTGAGCCGACATGGCTGGCGACAACACCTGAAAAGACAGCCGAAGAGGAAGCTGACGCTGCTCAAAAAGATGCGCAAGAAAAGGCCGCTCCTGCTTTTTCTATCGGCTCTTTTTCGATTGAGAACGGAACATTCACTTATAAAGACGGTCAAACGGGTAAAGTGACATCGGTTGACAAGATCAATCTGGATGGGGGCATGAAATCCTTAAAGGGCCCCTTCGATGTAAGTGGTTCGGTTGCTCTGGATCAACGCACCATCGGTTTTGATGCCGAGGTTGGTGATCTGGATGCGCAAGACGGCGTGCCTGTCGACCTGACGGCAAATATCAATGGCAATGCGCTGGAAGCGTCTTTTGAAGGTAAAGCCAATCTGGCGGATAAGGCCGCAAGCGGTGCCTTTGCCGTGAACGGTATAGACTTGTCCGAATTTGCGGGTGAAGCTGGTGAAGGTCCTTTCGATGCGAAGGGCAAGATTACGGCCTCATCCGATACAATTCAGATCACGGACCTCATCTCGCATATTGCGGGCCTGACACTGGAAGGTGATTTGAAAGGTGCGAATGATGCCGCAGCAGGCCAGAACCTGGCTTTGAATATCCGCGAAACAAGCGGCAAAGATGGCAAGGGTTTGATTGGTCAGATTTTAAAAGGTGCATCTTTTAAAGGTGATGTCAAAGTCAGTGAGGCAGCAATTGCCTTCGACAATTTTGTTGCATCACTCAATGGCACG
The DNA here is from genome assembly GCA_050251555.1 of Pseudobdellovibrionaceae bacterium. Lineage (GTDB taxonomy): Bacteria > Pseudomonadota > Alphaproteobacteria > Micavibrionales > Micavibrionaceae > UBA2137. The sequence goes on from JBFWMN010000006.1 coordinate 15,737, forward strand.
GATGTGAAAGGAAGCGGTTCTTATTCTAAAGCCCAATCCAAGCTTGCAGCCAATTTTTCTGCCGATAAAATTAATGCCGACCAATGGATGAAGCTGACGGGCAAAGACACAAAATCGGCGGGTAGTTCTTCTGCATCTAAGGGCGGATCTTCTGCACAAAAAGCACCTGCCGGTTTCTCACTTCCTATGGACATGGATGTGAAGGCACAAATCGGTCAGTTAATTTATCAAGGTAAAAATTTCTCTGATATTACTGCCAATATCTCTGCGGCAAATGGTGCGCTGCGCATTTCAGAATTGAAACTCAATGCGCCGCAAAAGACGCAAATTTCAGCCTCGGGTGTCATTGGCGATACGCAAAACATGGCAGGTCTTGATCTCTCAGCATTTTTAAAAACAGATGATGTTGAGGCTCTGGCAGCAAGCTTTAATGCGCCTCTGCCGCAATCCGAAATTAAAGTCGGTGCGCTCGATGCGAATGCCAAAATCAAAGGGTCTTTAGACAAAGCAGCGTTTGATGTGAATGCCTCGGGCAAGGGGCTGACTTTGTCCGCTAATGGTACTGCACAAAATCCGACAACTGAACTGGTGCTTTCTGATCTGAATGTTCGCGTGCAGCACCCGAATATGGTGAAAGCCATTCAGATTGCTAACCCGTCTTTCTCGATGGGCTCATATTGGCAAAAACCGCTTGATTTGAAAACGACGCTTTCCATGAAGGATAAGCAAATTACGCTCAGTAAGCTCTCCGGTCAGGCAGGGCCTGTGCCTTTGCAAGATGCCGATCTGACCATTACGACAGGTGGTGCGGTTCCTTCTGTGTCAGGTGATATTGCACTGGGCAATCTTGTTTTGCCGGGCACATCCGAAGGCTCCAGTGACAAAGCGTCATCAGGCGCTAGTGCCGCGGGCGCAAGTTCGTCTGCGAATAATGGAAAATGGTCTTTGCAAGCAATTGACAGCAAATGGATGCGCAGCATGAAGGCCGATCTGAGTGTCAAGGCTGCGTCGCTTACGCAAAACCGTTGGGTTTTGAGCCAACCTTCCATTGATGTGAAGCTTTCTGACGGAACCCTGAATATCCCGTCCTTAAAGGCAGGTTTGTTCGGTGGGGATGTTGCCATGTCAGGGCAGATAGTCGGTGCTGCTGACGGGAAAGGTTTTTCCTCTGCGACATGGAAAACGGACGGATCCTCGATTAATGCGACTGGCCTTTACCAGGCTATGGTCAATAAACAATCCGATATGATTTCGGGTCAGATCACATCCTTTAGTGAAGATATCAAAACGTCAGGCGCTTCAATGGCATCCCTCATTTCCAATCTGAACGGGAATGCCAAATTGAATGGTCAGAATGTGATTATCAAAGGCATTGATGCTGCGGGATTTGCAACCGCGATGGGCGGAAGCTTTAAGCCTGTTGACCGTGCTTCGGAATTACTGGGTGCAACTCTTTATAAAGGCCAGACAGAGTTCACGACCATTACAGGCAACTTCCCGATCAATAGCGGTATCGTTAGCTTTACGCCGTTGACACTGGATGGTCCGAAAGCGATGTTCGATGTGACGGGTAAGGTGAACTTACCTGCATGGACGATTGATGCAGTGAATAAAATCACCATTAAAAATTCGGATGTTCCACCCTTCGAATTAAAGATTGCCGGTTCTCTCAGTAACCCGACAAAAGCGGCAAGCTCTGTCTTGGAAAATTATCTGCAGCAGCGTTTGAAGGCGAAGGCAACGGATTATCTTCAGGAAAAAGGGATCGCTGATAAAATCAATAAGAAGCTCGGTATTCCGCTTCTGGGTGGTGCGCAGCAAAGCAATGACAGTGCGACGACAGAGCCTGCAGCAGGCACGGATACTCAGCAGCCTGCTCAGCAAGAGCAACCGAAAGAACAAAAGCCAGAAGATATCCTGAAAAATGCAGTCGGCGGGTTTTTAGGCGGACGTTAAAGCTGTCCCGCTTTAGCCAGCGAAAAGAGATAAAGGCGCACGGCACTGGTTAAAGTGTTTGCGCCTTTTTTCTCATCTATATCGGCAATCAATGCGTTCAGGGAAACACCTGTTTTTTGGGCATGAAGTTGCAGCGCATCCCAAAAGGCAGGCTCCAATGTTAAGGATGTTCGGTGACCGTGCAGGGTCACCGAATGTTTGGCAGGCGGGGTATGATATATGTCCGCTGACATTGACTTATTTGGGGTGAACCATGTCCTCAGGCTTGATCCATTCCTTGAACTGCTCTTCAGTCAGAAGGCCGAGCGCCATGCCGGCGTCTTTCAAGGTTGTTCCTTCCTGATGTGCCGTCTTGGCAATTTTGGCCGCATTGTCGTAACCGATATGCGGGTTCAAAGCTGTAACCAGCATCAAGCTTTCATGCAGCAATTTCGAGATGCGGGCTTCATTGGCCTCGATGCCTTCGACACAATTTTCAGTAAAGCTGACGCATGCATCGGCAATCAGGCGGATGGATTGCAACACGTTGAAAATGATAACGGGTTTAAAGACATTCAATTCAAAGTGACCATTGCTGCCTGCAACCGTCACTGCAACATGGTTACCCATGACTTGCGCACAAACCATGGTCAAGGCTTCACACTGTGTGGGGTTGACCTTGCCGGGCATGATGGATGATCCGGGCTCATTTGCGGGCAGGTCAATTTCACCGATGCCGCAGCGCGGACCTGAACCAAGCAGGCGGATGTCATTGGCGATTTTCATGAGCGAGACGGCCAATACATTTAAAACCCCCGACAGCTCGACCTGTGCGTCATGTGCCGCTAGAGCCTCGAATTTATTAGGAGCGGTGACAAAAGGCAGATTGGTGGTTTCGGCAACTTGCTGCGCAAACTTTTCGGCAAAGCCTTTCTTGGAATTGATCCCTGTGCCGACAGCCGTGCCGCCTTGTGCGAGTTCCATCACGCGAGGCAATGCAGCCTTCATACGGGCAATACCATATTCGATTTGTTTGGCGTAACCGGAAAATTCCTGACCCAGTGTAAGAGGGGTAGCATCTTGTAAATGGGTGCGCCCGATCTTAACGATTTTCTCAAAAGCCTTGGCTTTTTTATCCAGCGCCTTGTGCAGTTGTTCGAGCGCGGGGATCAGTTGATGTGTGCTTTCCGTCGCTGCAGCAATCGACATGGCGGTTGGAAAGGTGTCGTTCGAGGATTGCCCCATATTGACGTGGTCATTCGGATGGACGGGAGACTTACCACCGCGTGTGCCGCTTAGGGCTTCATTGGCGATGCCGGCAATGACTTCGTTGGCATTCATATTGGTTTGCGTACCTGAGCCCGTTTGCCAGACAACCAGAGGGAATTCGTTGTTACGTTTGCCCGCAATCACTTCATCGGCAGCCGCAACAATGGCATTGCCGATTTTTTCATCCAGAACGCCGAGTTGCATGTTGGTCAGAGCCGCAGATTTTTTGATGATACCCAGAGCTTTGACGAGCGGTAACGGCATTGTCTCCGTACCGATTTTGAAATTCTCACGCGAACGCTGCGTCTGTGCACCCCAATAATGCGCAGCCGGCACGTCAATCGCGCCGATTGAGTCTGTTTCTTGGCGTGTTTCAAAAGTTTCTTGGGGCTGGGCTTGTGCCATGGTGACAATCCTTTGGTCTGACATGAATTTTGTTTTCGCATTAAAACCCGTGGAGTTGTGCAGGGCAAGAGGGATTTTTCTTTGCATTTCGTGTAAAATATTATTATTAGGTAAAATCATATGACAATTGATCTCGCCACTCTTCGCTCTTTGAAAACGGAACAGCATGTTGCGGATGCCAAGGGCATGGATATGTTGTCCGCCAAAGACCTCATTAAAATGCTTCACCATTATCAGCTTGAGGCTGTTAATGCCGTCGAGGGCGCGCTGCCCGAGATTGTGGCAGTTGTCCGTGAAGCCGCCGCTCGCCTTAAAGATAAATCAGGGCGCTATATGGGGGCAGGGGCCGGCACAAGCTATCGTCTGGTTGTTCAAGACCAGATTGAAATGGCGACATTGAACTGGAAGAAAAAGCGTATGGGCTATTTTGGGGCAGGTGGCAAGGATGCGCTTGTCCTGTCCAATGAAGGTGGCGAGGACGATATTGAGACACCTGTGCGCCTGATCAAGGATGCCCAGCTTGGTGAACATGATGTGTTTTTGGGTGTTACAGCTAGCGGGCGCACACCTTGGGTTCTGGCAGGAACAAAACAGGCGCGCCAGCAAGGCGCGATGACGGTTGCCATTGTGAATAATGAGGGCTCGGCTCTGTCACGTGAAGCCGAATATACGATTTATCTGGATACGACCCCCGAGCCAGTAGGCGGCTCGACGCGCATGAATGCAGGAACGTCACAGAAAATGACGCTCAATCTCATTTCATGCGGCATTTTGTTCGAACTGGGACATTTGAAACCCTACGATCTGGTTGAGTTACTGGAAGACACACCAAGCTTCCGCCCGAAATTCAAATCTCTTGAGGAGATGCAGACCGAAGATTTTCTGCGTTGCCTTCTTGAAAACCACGCCCAAGCCATTCGCGGTGTTGCAAAGTCTATTCCGACAATGGCAAAGGCCGCAAAGGACATGGCGGACAGGCTGGTGGACCATGAGGGGGATTTGGTCATGGGCGGCGCAGGGACAACAGCACGTGCCGCTGTGCAGGAAGGGGCCGAGCTCTATCCGACATTCGGCTTTTCGCCTAAACGCACCCATTTTGCGTTGTTGGGCGGAAAGGCTGCTCTCACACGTGACTTCATGCTGGTCGTGGACCAGGAAGATGCGGCGGTTGAAGCCGCAGAGACATTCGATATTAATGCCAAAGACGTTTGTATCTTGGGCTCGGTCAGTGGGCGCACCCGTTATACCAAGTTTCTTGCCGAAGAAGCCATGGAGCGTGGCGCACTGACGATCGGCCTGTCCAATCTGCCGAATGCCGATCTCTTTAATTGTGTGACCCACGGGATCTATCTGCCGACAGGTGCAAACCCGATGGGCAAGTTAACGCGCTATAGTGCGGGAACGGCACATAAGGTGACCTTGAATATGCTGACCACCGCCGCGATGACGATGATGGGCCATGTTTATAATGGGATGATGGTGGATGTGCAGCCCTTCTGTGAGAAGCTGGTCGTTAGAAACCGCGGCATTGTTCAGGATATCACGGGGTGCAGTGAGGAAGAGGCCAAAGCGTTATTGGACGCCACCAGCACCCGTGCGGCGGGACAGAATGCCACGCGGGCCGTTTTGCTTCATGGTGGGGTAAAGGCCGATGAGTGGGAAGTATTCTTACAAAAACATGGAAATCGCTCAAATAAGGCTATCCGCGCTTTAGGATACGAATAACCTCTTTCCTTGACGTGAGCGCCGCACTAATTGAAACTCCTGAAATCTAAAGGAGTTTTTTATCCCATGTCTGAACCCAAATTATTCCAGCCCGTTGTCCTTGGCCCTCTTCAGCTTCAAAACCGCATTGTGATGGCGCCTCTCACGCGCTCTCGCGCAGATGAGAATGATTGCGTTCGTGATATGACGGTAACGTATTACGCGCAGCGCGCCTCAGCAGGTTTGATTATAACCGAAGCCACACAAATCAGTAAGGAAGGGAAGGGTTATGCCTGGACGCCCGGTATTTATACGGATGCGCAAGTCGCTGCCTGGCAAAAGGTAACGGACGCCGTACATGCTCAAGGCGGTAAGATTTTCATGCAGCTCTGGCATGTCGGACGCATTTCACACCCGTCTTTGCAAGAAAACGGCGCATTGCCTGTCGCGCCTTCCGCCATTCAGCCCAATCAGAAAGCCTTTACGGAAACGGGTTTTGAGGACATCCCCACACCCCGCGCACTGGAGACGGCGGAGCTGGCGCGCGTGGTCGCAGATTATAAAAAGGCGGCACAAAACGCCAAGGCTGCAGGCTTTGACGGTGTCGAAATACACTCAGCCAACGGATATTTGCTCGATCAATTCTTACGCGATCAAACCAATAAACGAACCGATGAATATGGGGGTGCGATCGAAAACCGTATGCGTTTCCCTCTCGAAGTCGTTGATGCAGTTGTCTCCGTATGGGGTGCAGACCGTGTCGGTATTCGTATTTCGCCTGTGTCGCCCGTCAATGATATTGCCGATTCTAACCCAGAAGCGCTGTTTACGGCCTATGTGAAGGAATTATCTGCCCGAAAACTGGCTTATCTGCACGTGATTGAGGGCGATACACGTGAAGATCGTCATGAGAATGAGTTTAACGGCTCACAATTGCACGAGTTTTTCAAATCGGGCCTTTATATGGGGAATAACAATTATACGCGTGAAATGGCGATCAATGCCGTCGAAAGCGGCAGAGATGATCTGGTGTGTTTCGGGCGTCCTTTTATCTCCAATCCTGATCTTGTGACTCGTCTCAAACTCAATGCTCCCTTGGCAGAGGCGGATCACAGCACATTTTACGGTGGCGATGAAAAAGGCTATATTGATTACCCGTCTTTAAGCGAAGATGAAATTAAGCGATACGCAGCGTAATTTATTTTGCTGGGTAGGCTTATAGCTCACCCAGTGGATAAAGCTGTGTGACGTGGCCCATTTTTCGGCCCTCTTTGACAGAGGCTTTCCCGTAATTATGCACACAATATCCGCTTTGTTCCACAGACTTGCCCACATCCAGGATTTCGGCTCCTAACAAATTGGTCATAACGGCATCAGAGTGACGGATGACGGGGGCGACAGGCCAGCCGACGGCGGCGCGCACATGCTGTTCGAATTGTGAGGCTGAGCACGCGTCAATCGTCCAGTGACCTGAATTATGGGGGCGAGGGGCGATCTCGTTGGCAAGCACAGCCCCGTCTTTTGTCACAAAAAACTCAACTCCCATGACGCCGCGCAACTGAACATTCTCGGCTAAAGTTGCCGCCATTTGACGCGCTTTCTCTAAAAGGGCAGGAGGCAGTTTCGCGGGAACGGTCGAGGTTTTTAGGATGTGATTCTCGTGATGATTCAGTGAGGGCTCATATGTCAGGACGCCACCATCGGCATCGCGGGCGACAATGACGGAAATTTCGTGATCAAACGGCACGATTTTTTCGGCGATCAAATCATCTGACCCCAATGCGGCAATTGAAGCGGCATAATCATCATCCTGCTTGACCTTGATCTGCCCTTTACCGTCGTAACCGAAACGGCTGGTTTTTAAGATCAAGGCCGCGTCACCCCATATGGTAAAAGCCTTGGCTATGTCTTCCGCTTGATGCACGGGCAAATAGGAGGTTGTGGTTGCACCGCTTTTGTTCAGGTAATCCTTTTCACGGCAGCGATGCTGGGACACTTCCAAAAGCGCGGCATCGGGATAAACGGGCGTTGTCTCATTTAAGAAACGCACGGTTTCAACGGGAATGTTTTCGAATTCATAGGTAATGACATCACAGGCGCGGGCGAATTCTTCAAGGGCGGCTTTGTCGTCATATGCGCCGACTATGGTTTGGTAGGCGACATCACGAGCAGGGCACTCTTCCGCGTCATTATATATGATGCATTTGATGCCGAGGCGTGCAGCCGCCATCGCGCTCATGCGACCCAATTGTCCGCCGCCGACAATACCGAGAACGGGGGTGATGTTGGATTTACTCATTTGGGGGCGTCGGCAACGGAGTCGGTTTGTGCGGCTCGATAGCTTTCCAGCTTGCCGTGCAGCGTTTCATCGTGTGTCGCTAGAATAGCGGCAGCTAAAAGTGCGGCGTTTTTTGCGCCCGCTTCGCCGATCGCCAGCGTACCGACGGGAATGCCTGCAGGCATTTGTACGATGGAGAGCAGGGAATCCATACCTTTAAGCGCCTTTGATTTGACGGGAACACCCAAAACGGGAAGGGATGTCAGAGAGGCGACCATGCCGGGCAGATGTGCGGCACCGCCAGCCCCTGCGATAATGACTTTGAGGCCGCGCTCTCTGGCACTTTGCGCATAGTCATAAAGACGTTTGGGAGTGCGGTGCGCCGAGACGATTTTGCATTCATGCGTGATGCCCAACTCATTGAGGATCTCGCTGGCTTTTTCCATTGTTTCCCAATCGGATTGGGACCCCATGATAATTCCGACTGTCGCGCTCATAATCTTCGGTTTTCCTCTATTTTGTCTCTTTACGATCCCAGAAAGCCTCGCCGAGCGTGTCTCTGAGAGGGGAGATGATTTCGTCCATCACGCGCTCTATAATGTCACGATTGCGTGCGATGACATAGCCCTTTTGCCCGCTTTCACAATGGCGCGTATACGACTTGCCTTCATGCGTGACGGCAACAAAGCCGAGCGGCTCAAGAAGGCCGACGCCCGGCAACTGATCCCACGGATTGGCCTGAAAACAGATATAAAAGTCGGGCCCGTCCTGCAGGAAATCAAGGTAATAGATTGCCGAAACCTTATTGGAAAAGTCGTGGCGTATTGATGTCTGAAGTGCCTTCACGGCCTGCATTGTAGCATCGGGGACATAATAGGACGCAACCAGACCGTAAGTCTCTTTAGACGGTGTGGGGGCGACCATTTTTCTTCCATTACGAAACGTACCGTGTTTTTTAAATCCGGCATTCATGCCTTCGTCAAGAGGGTCGTATATCCAGCCAGCCAGCGTTTCGCCATTATCAACCAGTGCCAACATTGTCGCAAAACCGGGAATGCCCTTTACAAAGTGTGACGTGCCGTCAATCGGGTCGAGGACCCAGACGGGCTTGCTCTGATGCAACAGTGGATCAATTGTTTCCAGCCCCAGTGAGAGGCTTTCCTCGCCGACAAAGAGGCTGCCGGGCAGAAGTTTTGTCAGATATTCGCGTAAAGCCATTTCGGCTTCGCGGTCGGCAACGGTCACAAAGTCTGTGGGGTCGCCCTTATTTTCAATGTCGGACGCGCCAAGTTGCCGATAACGGGGAACAATCAGCTTCTGCGCTGTCTCGCGGATCGCGTGTTCGATAGAATCGACGGAAACGCGACCAAGGGACGTTGTGATTGTTTTGGGATAAGCTGCCATTAGGGGATTACGCTTTAGCACGGATTACGTGCCTTGCACATCCCCTTTGCGGCTTAAATGATATCAGGCGATAATATCGGGAAGCAGGTTGCTTTCGATCTTCTGCATCATATCTTTCAGATGCAGTTTGCGTTTTTTGAGGCGTTGGAGTTGGAGTGCATCGACAACGGGCATTTGTGCCAGACGGTCAATAGCGTCATCAAGGTCCTGGTGCTCGGCCCGTAATTCGGCCAGCTTTTCGCGCAGAGCTTCTTCGTCTTCCATGAAAGCTTTCTTATATTTTCGTTTAGGGCTTTTCCTTTAGGTGCAAATAGTTTACCAAATTTCTGAGGAGTTTTTAAGAAGTTTATGAGCACGAAAAAAAGAATTGGTATTTTGACAAGTGGCGGTGATTGCGCCGGGTTAAACGCAGTTATTCGCGCAGCCGTTCACAGCGCGGCTTTGAGAGGTTGGGAGGTCGTCGGTATCCTTGACGGAACAGCCGGCCTTCTTGAGCGTCCGCTGCAATATAAGGTTCTTAACCCCAATGATTTTGACGGGAATGTCATGCGCATGGGCGGGACGATTCTCGGTACGACGAACAAGGGCAACCCCTTTGCTTTCCCGATGCCTGACGGCTCGGTCAAAGATCGCACAAGCGAAATTATTGACGGTTTTAAAGAGCTGGGCCTGGATGCTGTTATCGGTATCGGTGGCGACGGGTCTTTTGCGATTCTCCGTAAGCTGGCCCAGCAGGGCGGGATCAAAATGGTCGGCGTTCCCAAAACGATTGATAACGATATCGGTGAGACAGAAATGTCTGTCGGTTTTGACACGGCTGTGGCTGTGGCTACTGAGGCCCTTGACCGTTTGCAGCCGACTGCAGCCTCCCACGACCGCGTGATGGTTCTCGAAGTAATGGGCCGCGATGCAGGCCATATTGCCTTGAGCGCAGGTATTGCAGGCGGGGTGGATCTGATTCTTATTCCCGAAATCAAATACTCGCTGGAAAAGATTGCTGCCAAAATCAAGAAAGTCATGAGCTCAGGCCGTAATTTCGCACTCGTGGTTGTCTCCGAAGCCGTGAAAACGGAAACGGGCGAAAAATTTATGGTCGAATATGTGAACGGTGAAAAGCGCTATGGCGGTATCGGAAACTATATCGGCGCAAAAATTGCCGAAATGACAGGCTCCGAAACTCGTGTAACGGTTCTTGGTCACGTGCAGCGTGGCTCATCTCCGACATATAATGACCGCCTCTTGGCGTCTGCCTTCGGTGTTAAGGCCGTTGATCTGATTGCCGAAGGTAAGTTTGATCGCATGGTGGCTTGGAAAGACCGCAAGGTTGTTGATGTCGCCATCGAAGATGCGATTGCCGCCTATCAGGCCGTTGACCCTGACAGCTCTCTTGTGAAAACAGCCAAGGCGCTCGGTATCTCCTTCGGAGACGAATAAACAGGAAAAAGGCTAGGGGGAGACCAACCATGCTCTACGTTCAGCAATCTTTGGCTCCCGATGAGGAGATCATCCATATCGGTCATTTCCACTGGATTTATGATCTGCAAGCGTATTTCAATATCTTCTGGGGCTTCTTGACAGCGATCCTACTGATTGTCGGCGCGCTCTACATCCAGAACCGTTTCAATGTCTCCTTAAGCAGCTATGATTTGCCGCCGACCGCCGGATTTATTGATGAGTTTCGTGCGCTGCATCCCGGTATCAAACTCTTTTCCTTCCTGCTTTTTCTGCTCGGTGTTTTGCGTTTTGCCCATATGATGGTCACGAAAGCGACAACCGAAATTTGTGTGACGACCTCACGCCTTGTTTATAAGCGCGGTCTGATTGCCCGCTATGTCGGTGAAATGAGCATCGATCGTATCGAAGGTGTGAACGTGCTTCAGGGAATGCTGGGCAGAATTTTTGATTACGGACGGATCATGGTACGGGGTATGGGCGTTGGTGAAGTGGTCCTGCCGCCTTTAGCGCGCCCGATCGTGTTTCGTAAAGCCATAGAAAAAGCCCGCATGTCCTGATGAATGAGCCTTATACCAATCCGGTCCTAGAGACACCCACCGCCGAATATATTTCGCTGCGTGATGGTGAGGAGATGTATCTGGAAGGGATTATTTCGGGCGGTATTTTCTGGAAATCACTCGCAGTTGCCTGTCTCGGGCTTGTTGTCGGTTTAATAGCCTGGCAACTCGGTCTTCTCTTACTGATCGTTGCGGGGATTATGTTCTTGATTGCGTGGCTGACGCGCCATTATCTTCTTCTGGTTCTGACCAATCACCGCGTCCTCGTGCGCTACGGGATTATCAATCTGGATACGACGCAAATCCATCTTGAAACAATTGAGAGTGTCGAGGTGCGCCGCACCTTGATCGGGCGTTTCTTGGGCTATGCTTCGGTGGTTGTTTCGGGAACAGGGTCGCGTGTGCTGATTATCCCTTATATCGAGAATGCCGATCATTTCCGCAATGTTCTGGATGAGCTTCTCTACCGCAGACGGCAAGGGTAATGCGGTTTTTCAAGTTTCTTATGGTATGCCTACTGCTCACCATCTCTCATGTCGGGCAGGGACGGGCCGCATCATCTCTGAGTGTACAGGATGTGATTGCCAAGGGCGCTGTCGGCGGACTGCAGCTTGAGGATACAAAAGGCATCAAAACTTTTTATGGCGAACACGGAAATACGCCGCTCTGGGCGAGTGAACGGGATCGTTCGCAAATCATTGCGGTTTTACGTGAAAGCTGGCGGCATGGCTTAAACCCATATAGCTACATCACGCCGAAACTCGAAGCGGCGCTGGCCTCTACCCATCCCGAAGATGTGATCCCGCGTGATGTGATGCTTTCAGGTGCGATTGTCGCCTATGGTCGTGACCTCACAGGTATGCGTGTTGCGGCCTCGTCAATCGGGCAGGATGCCAAAGACTGGCGTAAGGCACTCGGCAGCTATTCCATCCTCGATCGTGTGTACAAGGCCTCAAACCGTCAAGTCGGTATGGAAAGTCTGGCACCCAAAGGCGCGCTTTATCAATCCCTACAAAAAGGATTACTGGCGGAATTAAAAGCCATTTATCAGGTTGATCCGCGTGAAAAAGTGCTGCCGCTGCGCTTTTCCCGTACCGTGGCGCCCGGCGATATTTCGGATGACGTTTTGAAATTGCGCGCACGCCTTGGAGTGGATGAGGGGGCAAATCCGCGCCTTTATGATGACCGCCTTGCCAAAGCGGTCATGGCGTTTCAGGTCGAGCATGGTCTTAAACCCGATATGCTCGTGGGCGGTCTGACGCTCGCAGCTCTCAATAAAACGCATCAGGATATGGCTTATCAACTTGTGGCAAATTTGGAGAGGCAGCGTTGGCTTCATCCCAAACAGCCCGACAAATATCTGGTGGTGAATATCCCCGCGCAAACGCTCTGGGCTGTCGAGGGCGGCAAGATCGTGCATGAGATGGATGTCATTGTCGGGAGGAAAGAACGCCCGACGCAGACCTTTCGCACGCAGGTCACAGGCGTGCGCTTTAATCCGACATGGACCGTGCCCAGCACAATCAAGAACGAAGATTTCCTGCCGCATCTGCGTGAAGATCCCGAATATCTGGAAAAGCGCGGCATTCAGGTTGTAACGAAGGAGGAAGGCAAATCGGTTGTCGTGCCGCCTCACGCGATCGACTGGAACGCAATTTCATCTTCGGAATTTGCGCAGCTTCATTTTGTACAAAAGGCAGGCTCCAATAATCCGCTCGGACAAATTCGTCTTCTCATGCCGAACCCTTACGGGATTTATCTGCATGATACCGATGCCCCGAACCTGTTCGGACGCGAGGCCCGCGCCGTCTCCTCGGGCTGTGTGCGCATGTCGCAGCCCAAAATCATTGCCGAATTTGTGATGGAGGGGACACAAGGCTGGAAAGGGGCGGATAGTCTGAATGCCATATTGGAATCTGGGAAGACACGCGATATCAAAACGGGCGTGCCGATCCCCGTTTATCTGCTATATCAAACCGTCTGGCCTGATAATGCGGGGCGTCTGGTGATCGGTCCTGATATCTATGGATGGGACAAAAAATTGTCGGATGTATTGCTCTCGCGGTCCGAACTTTTTATTCCGACACGCGATATGCTCGACTGAGCATTTGCAAAAATATCCACTTGTTTATCCCCAAAATCCTTGCAAACCTTGGGGATCTTTTTTACGATGGAAAAATCTGGTGGGCAGATTCTCTCGCCCTATCACATCAATCTTTAAGAATTCTTTACCGGTTGTTAAGTGTAGTCTTGCAATACTGGGAAGGTTCCAATCGCGACGTTCATTTTTACCTCATTTAAAGACAATAAGAATTTAAGGGTACTATCGCTATGACTATAGAAACGTCTCTTCTGGACGGTACTGTTGATCGCCGTTCGTTTATGAAAGGGAGCCTGACGCTCTCAGCCACAGCATTGTTATCAACCGTCGGAATTAAGCCTGCATGGGCTGCCATTCCGGGCGGACGTTACTCGGTTTCCATTGTGAACCAGCACACACACGAGACCTATAATGGTTTGTATCGTGTCGGGAACGAGTATCTGCCCGAGGCTTTCGAAGGCATCAACTACACGATGCGCGACTTCCGCACGGCTGAAATTTTCCCGATTGACCCACGTGTCATTGATATTGCTGCCGCCATTCACAAAATGTCTGGATCACGCAAACCGTTCGTGCTTCTTTCGGGGTATCGTTCACCGAAAACCAACAGCATGCTGCGTCATGAAGGCACGGGTGTTGCCAAGCAATCCCTGCATATGTCGGGGCAAGCCATGGATATCCGTCTTGAAGATGTTCCCCTGTCACGCCTCCATGATATCGCGATGAAACTGCGTGCGGGTGGCGTCGGCTATTACGCCAGAAGCGGTTTCGTTCATATCGACTCCGGAAAATTCCGAAGCTGGTAACGATATAACTTTACTTTTTCCGTACTTGTGTGGTTAGATCATTTTCTCATAATAAAAAAAACAGGGAAAATGAGATGATATTGATTGGGTTGGGGGCAAATTTGCCCAGCTCCTACGGGACTCCGGCACAGACACTGGACGCGGCGAAAAAGGCCTTGCGTGCCAAGGGTATCAAGATCACAGCATCCTCTTCCACATGGTTGTCTGCTCCCGTTGATTGCAAAGACGGCGACCCTTGGTATGCCAATGCGGTCATTGCCGTTTCAACCGAACTTTACGCCATTCCGCTTCTTGCGCTTCTTCACGATATCGAAGCCGAATTCGGGCGCGTGCGTACCTACAAAAACGCGCCGCGTGTCCTTGATCTAGACTTGATCACCTATAAGGATCAGGTCTTCCGCAACGACTATCTGACCTTGCCGCATCCCAGAATGCACGAGCGTGCTTTCGTCTTGCGTCCTATGCTTGAAATTCTTGACGAGTCATGGCGTCACCCTTATATGGGACGCACGCTCTCTCGCATGATTTCGGAACTGGATGACACGCAACAAACCAAACGCCTTGAAGAGGGCGAGGAATACCGCCTCGCCGGCTAATGTGAAGCCGATCCTTCCTAAACTTCCTTTTCTTTTAATGGGTATCGTCAATGTGACACCCGACAGCTTTTCCGATGGCGGCAAATTTCTGAATGCCGACAAGGCCATTGCTCATGGTCTTCAACTCATTGAAGAGGGCGCGCATATTCTGGATATCGGCGGAGAGTCCACAAGGCCCGGAGCGGCCCCTGTAAGTGTCGACGAAGAGCTTTCACGCATCCTTCCTGTCATCAAAGGTTTGAGAGATAAAGGCGCTCTGATCTCCTGTGATACGCGCCGCACGGCAGTGATGGAAGAGGCTTTGAAGGCAGGTGCCGATATTATCAATGATGTGGACGCGCTGACCGATAATGGTGCGATTGAATTGCTCTCAAGATCGCAGGCCCTCATTTGCCTTATGCATAAAAAGGGTCAGCCTGAAAATATGCAGGACGATCCTTTTTATGAAGATGTCGTTGAGGAGGTTTACACATTTCTTGATGAGCGCATTGCCGCTTGCAAAGCAGCAGGTATTCATGCGGATCGCCTGATGGTCGATGTCGGGATCGGTTTTGGGAAAACGCTCGCGCACAATCTGGCTCTTTTACAAAATCTCGACCGCTTTCAGACGCTTGGTGTTCCCGTACTTCTGGGGGCATCACGTAAACGCTTTATCGCGGCCGTTGATCCTAAAGCCAAGGATCCTGAAGACCGCTTGGGCGGGTCGCTTTCTGCAGCACTTTTAGGATATTCCCAAGGGGCCCATATTTTCCGCGTGCATGATGTGGCGGCAACCAGACAGGCTCTTGCCGTTTACAGCGCGGTCATCACTCACTAACATCTATCTCATGGAATCATGGCGCGATCAGGCGCTCGTCCTCTCAAGCCGACGACACGGTGAGGCGGGTGCGGTTATCACACTTCTTTCGGAAACAAACGGACGCCATGCGGGGTATCTGCATGGTGCAACCTCGAACACCAAAAAAATATTCTCCGAACCCGGCACGGAAGTCACTGCCGAGTGGCAGGCCAGGACATCCGATCAGCTCGGGCATTTTCGTTTTGAATATGTGACGAACTGGGCGGGCTTTGTGATGGAAGATCGTGCAAGGCTTACGGCGCTTACATCCGCCTGCCAACTTGTCGAACAGGCTTTGCCTGAGCGCGAGGCTCACCCCGAAATTTTTTACGGGTTGAAGGCGCTTTTCCAAACCCTGCAAACCGATGTCTGGGGCGCGGCCTATGTGATGTGGGAGATCGCTTTTTTAAAAGAACTCGGTTTTGCGATTGATTTGACTAAATGTGCAGGTGGCGGAGACGCGCAAACGCTGGCCTATGTGTCGCCGAAAACGGGCAGGGCGGTCTCTTCCGCGCAAGGTCTTTTGTATAAGGACAGGCTTTTGCATCTGCCCGAATTCCTCAAAAAGGACGGCGACAGACAAGTGGCGGGCAGTGACGAGGATGTCGCAACGGGTCTGAAAATGACCGGACATTTTTGGGAGCATTGGGTTTTTGCACAACATTCGGGCGGGATTCCTGAAGCCCGCTTGCGTTTAGCGGCGCAATTTGTCAAAAAGGACGGCAATGGCAAAGTCTAGCGCAGCTTCCGAAGAAATTATCATGGATGTGCCTCTTTCAGAGGCACTGTCCGATCGCTATTTATCATATGCGCTTTCCACCATCATGAGCCGTTCGCTGCCGGATGTGCGCGATGGCCTGAAGCCCGTGCATCGCCGCGTTTTGTTTGCGATGTACCAGTTGAAACTTAATCCCAATCAAAGCCCGAAAAAATGCGCCCGTGTGGTGGGTGACGTCATCGGTAAATTCCATCCGCATGGTGACCAGTCGGTCTATGATGCGTTGGTGCGTTTGGCGCAGGATTTTGCCGTCCGTTATCCGCTGGTCGACGGGCAAGGCAATTTCGGGAATATCGACGGCGATAATGCTGCGGCGATGCGATACACCGAGGCCCGCCTCACCGAGACGGCATTGCGCTTGCTCGAGGGGATCGAAGCTGACGCCATTGATTTTCGTGCGACCTATGATGGCGAAACCGAAGAACCGATTGTTCTGCCTGCAAACTTTCCAAACTTACTTGCCAACGGCTCGACGGGGATTGCGGTCGGTATGGCAACCAACATCCCGCCGCATAATGTCCATGAGCTGACTGAGGCCATGCTTTTGATGCTGGAAAAGGATGCAACGGACGAGGAAGTGGCTGCGTGCGTCAAAGGGCCGGACTTTCCGACAGGCGGTATTCTGGTTGAAAGCCCCGAGTCAATTCGCGAAGCCTATGCCACGGGTCGTGGTTCTTTCCGCGTGCGTGCCAAATGGGAAAAGGAAGAGCTGAAACAAGGTCTGTATCAGATCGTTGTCACGGAAATTCCCTATCAGGTACAAAAGTCAAAGCTGGTTGAACGGATTGCCGACCTTATCAATACTCGTAAAATTCCGCTGCTGGATGATGTACGCGACGAAAGTGCGGAAGATATCCGCCTTGTGCTGGTTCCTAAAAACCGCAATGTCGAACCTGAAATTTTGATGGAGGCACTGTTCCGTGACTCCGATCTGGAAAATCGTTTTTCCCTGAATATGAATGTGCTGGATGGCGGACTTGTCCCGAAAGTGATGAGCTTGAAAGAAGTGCTTCGTGCGTTTCTGGATCACCGTCAGGTCGTGCTTGTTCGCTCTTCAAGGTTCCGCTTAGAGAAGGTTCTCCACCGCCTCGAAATCCTTGACGGTTATATGATCGTCTACCTCAACATTGATGAGGTTATTCGCATTATCCGCGAAGAAGATGAACCCAAACCTTTCATGATGGAGAAATTCGGTCTCACCGATATTCAGGCCGAAGCCGTTTTGAATATGCGTTTGCGCTCTTTGCGTAAGCTTGAGGAAATGGAAATCCGCAAAGAGCATGACGGCCTGTCCGCCGAGCGCGATGATTTGCAAAAGCTGATCGCCTCCGAGACGCGCCAGTGGAGTGTCATTAAAAAGCAGCTCCAGATCATGGGTAAAGATTACGGGCCAGAAACACCCCTTGGCAAACGCCGTACAGAGGTCGGTGATGTGCCTGAACCTGTTGCTGTGGATCTGAATGAGATGCTCATTGAGAAAGAACCCATCACTGTGATTTGCTCGGCGAAGGGCTGGATCAAGGCGATGAAGGGGCACGGCGTTAACCCTGACGATGTGAAATATAAAGACGGGGACCGCGAGGGATTTGTGCTGGAAGCCCAGACAACTGATAAGCTGATCCTGTTTGCAACCAACGGGCGCTTTTATACGCTGGGTGGTGACAAGCTACCTCCCGGGCGCGGCTTTGGCGAACCTGTGCGTCTGATGATCGATCTGCCCAATGAGGCTGATCTTGTTGGCATGTTCCTCTATAATCCCGAGGCCAAATATCTGGTGGCGGCCTCCACAGGGCACGGCTTTATCGTGCGCGGCGAAGATTTATTGGCGCAAACCAAAACGGGTAAGCAGATTTTGAATGTGTCGGGCAAGGCCGAAGCCGTCCATTGTTCCGAAGTCAAAGATGTGCATGACAAGATTGCCGTGATCGGGACTAACCGCAAAATGCTGATTTTCCCGCGTGCCGATCTGCCTGAAATGGCGCGCGGTAAAGGCGTCATCTTACAAAAATATAAAGACGGTATTTTGTCTGACGCGAAAAGCTTCACTGCTGCTGAAAAGCTTGCCTATAAATACGGGGCAGGGGAAACGATCCTCGAAGACCCGACGGCGTGGGAAGGTGCGCGTGCCTCCGCTGGCAAACTGCCGCCCAACGGTTTCCCGCGCAATAACAAATTCAGTTAACCGACCTGATAGGTTTTTCGATCGACGAACTTGTCGAATAGAGGGCCCTGACGATGACGGTCGGGGTCAAAATCGACCCATTTGTCGCCATCAAATGTTTCCAGACCGCCGAAATTCTTTTTGTAGTCCAGCTTCGGGCTGCCATCCACCCATGATCCGACATACATGTGTTTGATCCCTTCATTCATGCAGTGATCAATCAGGGAGAGCCAGCCGTATTTCCCAAGGGAAAAGGACATATAGTCGGGGTCATAGCTCAGATAATGAAAGCAGGCTTCGTTTCTGAGCACATCAAAGGTGGCAAGACCGACAAGGCGATTATTGTTTTCCGTGTCATGAATGCACAGCCTGTGTGTCAGGCCGTTGGCATTTCTATAAAAATCTTGTTCGCTGGCTTGGCGCATACCGGACTCAGGGTGTCGCGCCTGCAGGTATCGTGTATGAAGCGCGTAATGGGCATGGTTGGTGCGTCCGTCTCTTTCTGTGGATTCAACATAGACCGCAAAGCGTTTGCGGCGCTCTGTAATAAGCCGCATCTGTGATTTTGACGGCTCGAATTTCGCGCTATTGATACGCAAAGGAACGCAAGCATTACAAGGGTCACATTGCGGAGCTGCGGCATAAAGCCCATTCGCAATCATGCCCATGCGATAGAGTTGAAAGCGCCCATAACGCAGCGTATTTCTTTCCAAAAACTCAGGGTCGGGCGATCTGAGATTGGCTGCCACAAAATGCGCTTGCAGAAGGTTACAACCCTCCAGATAAGAGCAGGGGCGCTTTGAGCCATGAATACATTGCATTTTCATAACGCTTATATAAGAAAAATATAAGCGTTATGTCAATGTAAAAACGGGGCTGTTATCAGGGGAAGTTGACGCTGCCGCGAGTCTTCTGATAGGCAGGTTTCGGCACAATTGAGGATTTCGGCGCATTGTCGTTAGAGTTAACGCTGTTGGCCTCAGACTCGCCTGTTGACTGTCTCAGCAGAATGATCGAGATACGGCGGTTTTTCGGATCAGAGGGATCTTCCTTAATGAAAGCATCGGTGTCGGCCTTACCGACTACGTTGGCAATTTTTTGCGGGGAGTAGCCGTTATCCAAAATCACGCGACGGCTGGCATTCGCGCGGTCTGCAGATAGCTCCCAGTTCGAGTAATCACCGCGTCCGCGATAGGGGACTGAGTCCGTGTGACCGCGAATGGAAATGGAGTTGGGCATGGAGGAAATGATCTGTGCAACCAATCCCATCAACTTTTCGGTTTTTTCAAACATTTGCGCAGAGCCCGATGGGAACATTGGCTCGCCTTCCTGATCGACGATCTGGATACGCAAACCTTCAGGTGTAATGTCGACCTTCAAATTTTCCGACATTTTGCTGAGTTCGGGATTGTCGGCAATTGCTTTTTCCAGCTCGGCTTTGGCGTCTTCGAAACGCTGGTCTTCACGGCGTTGTTTTTCTGCATTCAAAGCCTGATCGGCAACATCTTCAAGGGCAACATTTTGCTGGTTGTCGCCTTGAGGGGCTTCGTCTTCGTTCCCCTTCTTCTGCTGCGAATAATTGGGAGGTGTCGGGGCAGGGACGGGCGCTTGCAGGTCGGAGGTCATCGCACCTTCCGGCGACATCGACAAACCGCCTAATACACCACCTGCACCGCTTTCGGCTTGTGAGACTTTCGGGTGGACGGGATCAAAATAATTGGCAATAGCGTTTTTCTGCTCGTCTGTCGTGACGTTCAAGAGCCATAAGAGAAGAAAGAACGCCATCATCGCCGTTACGAAGTCGGCATAGGCCACCTTCCATGCACCGCCATGGTGTCCGCCGCCGCCTTTTTTGACCTTCTTAACGATCAACGGCTGGGCGGCTTTGTCTTCCTGTCCTTTTTTCTTGGTCATTGCTGTCCTTAAACCTTTAAGGCCTAGCCCGGAGTGGGGAGCTGATTGACGTAGTCTTCAAGCTCGATGAAGCCCGGCTGGACGTTGTGCGGCAAGAATTTACGCGCAAATTCAATCGCAACCTGAGGGGCCGCACCTTGTAAGAAGGCCAGAATTCCGACTTTCATACATTTATAATACATGACTTCGGTATGAGCACGGTGTGTCATCGCACCGGCAATCGGACCCACGAAGGAGTAGCCAAGCCACACCCCAAGGAACGTACCCACAAGCGCACCACCGATCATCTGACCCAGAACTTCTGGCGGCTCGTTAATCGAGGCCATCGTTTTAATAACCCCGAGAACAGCAGCCACAATACCTAGCGCAGGAATACCGTCAGCCATCGTTTGTACCGCATGGCCCGGATGGCCTTCATGGGCTTCGATGGTGCCGATCTCTTCATCCATCAGGGCCTCGATCTCATGCGGGTTTTCGTTCCCTAAAGAGATGATACGCAAATAGTCACACAAGAATGTGACGGCGTGATGGTTTTTGGAAAATTTCGGGAAATTGTTAAAGAGCGTGGAATCATGCGGGTTTTCGATATGTGCTTCCATCGCGAGCCAGCCCTTTGTACGGGCCAGTTTGAATACGGAGTAGAGGAGACCGAGGAGGTCCAGGTAATCGTCTTTTGTGTAGGCTTCGGGTTGTTTGACGGCCTTGAAATATTTCAGCGTGTATTTGACTGTCTCGGTGGAGTTGGCAATCAGGAAGGCACAGATCGACACACCGAAAATGATAATGAATTCGCCCGGCATGGCGGTCAAAATCACGGTCAGTAATGCGACGAAATGGTGAAAGTCAAAGTGCATCGCGACCAGAAGGCCGCCGAATGTACACACAAAGACTAAGGCAATGGCTATAAATTTCATGAGCTTTGTAAAGGACTACCCGTATATTATCGTTTGCTCACGTAAAAGTGTGCCACGAGGATGTTAAGAAAAGCTGAACACAAGGTACACAGAAAAAGAAACTCTTAAGAAAAATGCGGGGTTTGTTTTTGTAAACGCCGCATCAATTCTTCAAAGTGTATCTGTTTTTGCTGATCAAAACAAGCTTAAGCCTTGATTGCAAAAGGCAAAGCTCAATTGGCCGCACTTTCGGGGTAGGCTTCGATCTCCAGCTTTAATCCGGTGACACCCGTTTCAGCTTGCGCGCTGCCAAAAGCAATGGCATCAGCCCGTGCTGCACCCAGCAATGACGCATTCAGCTTTTCAATGAGGGCTTTGGTGTCACCTTGTCCGTCAAAGATCAGTTGTTTGAGTTTCGCGCCTTGTCCGATCTGGCGTTCGGTTCTGAGTTTACGCACGGTATAAAGCGTGCCCAAGATCACATCCATTTCGGCCTGCGCGTCAAAGGCAACCTCGGAATGCACTTCAGGCCATGCGGAGACATGGAGAGAGGGGGCATCTTCGCCGAATTTGTGACCTTGCTGGTAAATCTCTTCCGTCACATAAGGCATGAACGGGGCAAGAAGGCCAAGCATGGTGCGTAAGCTTTCGAACAAAGTCGATTTGGCAGAGAGCATGTCTTTTTCCGACCAGGCTGTACCTTCCCAGAAGCGGGTTTTCACAAGTTCCAGATAATCGTCGCAGTAGGTGATCCAGAAGAATTTGTGAATGGCTTCTTTGGCGGTTGCATAGTCATATTTTTCAAAGCAAGCAGTCATGCGTTTGATAAGCGCATTCAGCTCATGCATCAGCCATTGATCCTCAACGGGACGTTCGGCAACAGGCACCATTTGCGTCGCTGGATCAAAATCATCCATATACATGAAGGCAAGGCGCGCAACATTCCAAAGCTTAATCACGATTTTACGACCGTCTTTGACTTCACGCTCCTGATAGCGCAGATCTTTACCGAGTTGCGAGCTCGCAGCCCAGTATCGAAGCGCATCAGCGCCATAACGCTTGATGAGCGAGTAAGGGTCGTAACGGTTGTAACCGTCGGCATCGGTAAATTTCTCCATGTCGCGTTTGGAGATTTTCTTGCCCTGTTCATTCAAGCCCCAGCCCGAAATCATCACTTCTTTCCATGGCAGGCTGTCCGTATGAAACTCCGATTTGGCGAGTGTGTAAAAGAGCCATGTGCGGATAATTTCAAAGGCCTGAACGCGTAAAGACATCGGATAAATATCCATCGTGCCTTTGCGCCCCTCGCGACCTGCCCAGTTGGCATTGATGAGCGGTGTGAGTGAAGACGTCATCCATGTTTCCATCACATCCGTTTCAGGAACGATGGTCATGCCTTTATATTTCTCGATGGCCCAAGCGGGAGGGGCATCTTCAATCGGATCAACAGGCAGCATGTCGGCATCCGCCACAATCACATCACCCGTTTCTTTCACATACCAGATCGGGAAAGGAACGCCGTAGAAGCGTTGGCGTGAGATATTCCAGTCATATTTCAGCCCGTCAATCCAGTGCTCCAGACGGACCTTCATATAATCGGGGAACCAGCCGAGTTCTTCAGCGCGTTTAAGGAAACGCTCCTTGTTACCCAGCAGATTGATAAACCATTGCGGTTCCATAATGAACTCGACAGGGATTTCGGAACGCTCGCCGACAGAAACATTCTGATCGACCGCTTTTTCACCACGGATAAAGCCTTCTTCGGTCAAATCTTTCACGATATTAGCGCGGGCTTCGACAACTTGCTTGCCTTCATATTTACCGGCAGCAGCATTCATTTTGCCGTCAGGCGTAATGACGATACGTGTTTCGAGCTTATGCTCTTTCCACTTCTTCACGTCTTCGCCGTCCCCGAAAGTACAACACATCATGAGGCCTGTTCCGAAATCCTTATCGACATCTTCGGAGGTCAGGATCGGCACGGTCAGGTCGAAGAGGGGCACTTTGGCCTCGCTGCCTTTCAAGTGCTGGTAACGCTCATCTTCGGGGTGGAAGAAAAGACCGACACATCCGGGGATTAGCTCGGGACGCGTGGTGGATATGATTAAATCCGAACCGTCTTTAGCAGCAGAAAAGGCGATGTCATACATCTTGCCTTTGCGCGTCAGTGTCTCAAGGTCGGCTTGCGCCAGAGCGGTTTCAAAATGCGTATCCCAAAGGACAGGCTCGTTGGCACGGTAGACCAGATCCTTGGCGTAAAGATCGAGGAATGATTTTTGTGCAGTGTGACGGGACAAATCATCAATGGTGGAGTAGCGCAAATCCCAGTCAACAGAAAGGCCGAGAGCCTCCCAGAACTTCATGTAGTCCTTGGCGCCTTTCTGGGTTTCCTGAATGCATAAAGCACGAAATTCGGAACGTGTCGTTTTCTTTTTGTTGATCTTGTAAGTTTGCTCAACATAGCGCTCTGTCGGCAATCCGTTATCGTCAAAACCCATGGGATAGAACACGTTGTGACCTGTCATACGTTTGTAACGCACGATGATCTCTGCTTGCGTGTAAGACATGGCGTGTCCGACATGAAGATGTGCAGCCGACACATAAGGGGGCGGGGTATCGACCGAGAAAAGCGGCTTTTTAGAGTCGGCGTCGTATTTATGGATGTTCGTCACATTCCACAAATGGCGGGCGCGCTCTTCGATCTCTGTTGTTTCTGGTGATTTATCGAGTTCAGGAAACTTCATGTTACAGCTACACTTTTTTGGTTTTGTTTATTTTTGAATGCTCTTTATTGGCGAAGGATTTTCGCAGCGTCAAGTGCCGCGTAGGTTAATATCCCGTCCGCACCGGCGCGCTTAAAGGACATCAACATTTCCATCATCACCGTGTCATAGTCGATCCAGCCTTTTTCGCTTGCTGCTTTCAGCATCGCGTATTCGCCAGACACGTTGTAAACGTAAGTGGGGAGACCAAATTCAGCTTTGATACGGAAGAGAATATCAAGGTAAGGCAGGCCGGGTTTGACCATAACCATATCCGCACCTTCTTCAATATCGAGCGCGGTTTCTCTGATAGCCTCGTTCCCGTTGGCAGGGTCCATCTGATAGGATTTTCTGTCTTTGGCAACGCCTTCATAGGCACCGAGCGCACAGCCTGCGGCATCACGGAACGGCCCGTAAAAGCCCGAGGCGTATTTCGCCGAATAGGCCATGATCGGAATGTGTGAGAAACCACTTTCATCAAGGCCTGCGCGAATAGCGGCAACCTGTCCGTCCATCATGCCGGATGGCGCGATAATATCAGCTCCGGCCTCGGCTGCGGTAACAGCCTGTTTTGCGATATTTTCAATGGTCGCATCATTGTCGACGTCGCCGTCTGCGCCGATCGGGCCGCAATGGCCATGGTCGGTATATTCACAAAAACAAGCATCGGCAATCACGACCGTTTCAGGAGAGGCTTGCTTGGCGCGGTCGATCATGCGGGCCAGCAACCCTTCGGATGAGTATGAATCCGAGCCTGTGAAATCTTTATGGTGGGAGACACCGAATAGGATAATTGCAGGAATATCGAGCTTCGCGGCATCTTTGACCATCGCACCCATCGAGCTCTCGGTTTCGCGGAACTGGCCGGGCAGGGATGTAAGCGGCGCCCGCTCTTTCAAGCCTTCTTCAACAAACATTGGAAAGATCAGATCGTGTGGGGTGAGTGTGTTTTCACGCACCATATCGCGTAAGCCTTGTGTGCGGCGCAAGCGGCGCGGACGGTATGTCAGGCCCGCATCTGTGCTGCCTTCATAATCTTGGGGGACAAAGCTTGGTGCTGTTCTGGTTTTTGTGCTCATTTGCTGCTATTCCTTTTGTCTTGAAACCTGTTCTTTAATTGTATTTTTCAAGCAATTGCCGCGCATCTTATGAGTTTTGTCCTAACAGATCAAAGAAAACCTTTTCACATTTTCCGCCTTAATCGTGCGGAAGCCTTGAACGCGCTTAACCTTGATATGATCCGCGCTCTATCGCACGCGCTGGAAATCTCCTATCAGGATGAGAATTGCCTTGGCTTTATCATGGGCGGGGAAGGGCGCGCCTTTTGCGCAGGCGGCGATATCAAGGCGGCTTACAAGTTGGGCATGGATCACCGTAAAGGGGCTTCACAAATCAATTTCGCCCATATGTTTTTTGAGGAAGAATACCACCTCAATAAAGCCTTGTTTGACTATCCGAAACTCTCCATTGCCGTAATGGACGGGGTGACAATGGGTGGCGGCGTAGGTCTTGCCGGCCCGTGCCGTGTCAGGATTGCCACCGAGAACACGCTTTGGGCTATGCCTGAAACAAAGATCGGTTTTTTCCCTGATGTGGGCGGTGTCTATTATCTGGCGCGTGCATCCTATCCTGTCGGCGCGTATCTTGCGTTAACGGGAACGGCGCTTTCCCACCCGCAAGACCTCTTGGATACAGGCCTTGCTACCCATTACGTGCCTGCAGGAAATATCTCGACGCTGATGTCCTCATTGCAAAGTGCGGCTTCCGAAAGTGAAGCGGTGGAGATGCTCAATGCCATTCGCAGAACAGGCGAGGGTGAAGGGGAGCTGACAAAACTGCGCGCACTGTTGGAGCGCTGTTTCCGTTTCGAGCGCTTGAGCGATATCGTAACCGCTCTGGAAAAAGACAAAGATCCGCAAGCCAAAGTGATTCTTGCTGAGATGCGTGAGCGCTCGCCTTTTTCGATGGCGGTCGCACTTAAGAACTTGCAACTGGCACGCGAGGGCACGTTTGAGGAAGTGATCGCACGTGACGGACGGCTGGCGAACAAGATGATCGAACGCCCCGATTACTATGAAGGGGTGCGCGCCTTGTTAATTGACAAGGACAAGAACCCGCGTTGGCAACCTGACCATATTGATAAATTAGTGGATGCTGACGTAAACGCTTTGTTTACGCTTTAGCCTGTACACTGGTTGATGTAATGCGTGATATTCATATTGGCTTTGTCATTTACCGATAAGTCACGTACCATAATCGAAAGATTTCACTTTTTCTGCTTACTAGCTGTCTTCTGACATCTCGAACGAAAATAACCAATTACCGGAGAATGCCCCCGTGTCGACACCATATTATGATGCCATTCAGTTGATTGAACGCCTGCACCGTTACTTTCTGGATGTGGTTAAAATCGAACTGGATCGCAAGAACATTCAGGATATCAACAACGTCCAAGCCATGATCCTGCACTCAATTGGTCATGATGAGTTGACGGTCGGTGAATTGACCTTGCGCGGCTATTATCTCGGCTCCAACGTCTCTTATAACGTGAAGAAGATGTGCGAGAATGATTATCTGGAGCAGGAGCGCTCCGTCCATGATAAACGCTCGATCCGCGTGCGTCTGACCGATAAAGGGAAAGAATTGCACAAGCTGATCGATGAAATGTTTGAGCGCCATGAATCCAAATTGGCAGGCACGAAACTGACAGACGAGAAGTTGAAAGACACCATTGATACGCTGCACTCGCTTGAGCGTTTCTGGAACTCACAAGTCAGCTTTACAGGGCTTAACAGCTAAGAAGACGATACGGAAGCTGAAAGAAACAAAACCGCCTGATTTCGAGGCGGTTTTTTCTTTTAAATTTGGTGGTGTGGATTGCGCGATACGGAGATTTTTCCGCCTTGTGCGCCTGAAATCTCTTCAGACATCGCCCAGACGAGGGTTGAGGCGGCTTCAGCTTTCTCAATCTCTGCGCTTAAGAAAGCCGTTTGTTCGCTGTCTTCGCATTTCTCCAAAAGGGTGCGGACATAGACATGTACGTTGCCGCTGAAGGGTGCCATTTGCAAGGCGCGATTCATTGAGGCGATGGCGGCGACCTGATGTCCGCTCGCCAGTTCAAATTCGGCGCGGTGCAGGGTCAGGATCGGTTTGTCACCGTCCCATTGGCAATCTGCCAAAGCAAGAATGTGCAGGGCCTCTGCGGTTTCCCCACGGTCGAAAGCGAGGCGAGCCTGATCGCAGGCGGTCTTGATAACAGGATGGTCAGGCGCGAACATGGGAAACTCCTCAGTGTTGTTTGCGGGCCTGATATATGATTCTTATGACAAAAAATCAATCTTTATTTTGAGGGTCAGGAAAACGCCTGAATGCCTGTCTGGGCGCGGCCTAAAATAAGGGCATGAATATCATGCGTGCCTTCATAGGTGTTGACGGCTTCCAGATTCATCATGTGGCGGATGATGTGATATTCGTCGGCAATCCCGTTCCCGCCCAGCATGTCGCGGGCCACGCGGGCTATCTCTAAGGCTTTGCCGCAATTGTTGCGTTTCAAAAGCGAGATGGCCTCGGGTGCGGCGCGTTTTTCATCCATCAATTGCCCAAGGCGATGAACGGCGCAAAGGCCAAGCGTAATCTCGGTTTGCATATCGGCAAGCTTCTTTTGCACAAGTTGGTTTGCTGCCAAAGGGCGGTTAAAGACTTTACGTTCCAAAACGTAATCGCGGGCCAGATGCCAACAGCTTTCGGCTGCGCCCATCACACCCCAGGCAATGCCGTAACGGGCTTTATTTAGGCATGAAAACGGGCCGCTCAAACCTTTGGCATGGGGCAGCATATTCTCTTCGGGGACAAACACTTCATCCATCGCAATGCCGCCTGTGATGGAGGCACGAAGCGAGAATTTGCCCTCGATTTTTGGGGCAGTCAGGCCTTCCATCTCTTTTTCCAGGATAAAGCCACGAATGTCGCCCGCATCATCTTTGGCCCAGACGACAAAAACGTCGGCAATGGGGGAGTTGGTAATCCATTGTTTCGCACCGCTGATCTTAAAACCGCCTTTGACGGATTTGGCGCGGGTTTTCATGGCGCCGGGGTCGGAGCCGCCGTCAGGTTCGGTTAATCCAAAGCAGCCGATGCTCTCGCCACTGGCAAGGGCAGGCAGGTATTTTTCTTTTTGCGCCTCCGACCCGAACGCATAGATCGGATACATAACCAGCGAGGACTGCACGGAAAGGCAGGAGCGATATCCTGAGTCCACAGATTCCATGGCGCGTGCGACCAGACCATAGGCCACTTCCGAGACCCCCGGACAGCCGTAACCGTCAATGGTTGAACCGAGAAGGCCGAGTGCTCCCATCTGTTTCATGATGGCAGGATCAAAGCGTTCGTGACGGTTGGCCTCGACAATGCCGGGCAGAAGTTTTTCTTGGGCGAAATTGTGGGCCGTTTCCCAAACCATCTGCTCTTCCTCGGTCAAGTGATCGGTCAGAAGAAGGGGGTCTTGCCAGTCAAAGGCGGCGCGGGACGGTGTGCTCATCAGAAAAATCCTTTAAAGTGAGGCGGGTATTAAATAATTGTCATTATGGTGATATTTTTATCTTTGTCAGTTTTTAAGTATATCACCGAAAGCCCCCGAGAAAAGACATGGATCTTCGCGAACGGATAAAACAGCGAAATGAGCGCTATCAGGACCGGAAGCGCGAAATGCGTCCGCTGATGCCGTTCTTTGTTGTTCTAGGCGCGACGTTTGCCTTTATGGGGGCGGGCGGTTTTGAGTGGATCGGGCAGCCTTTGAATATGTGGGTGCTGCTGGCCTCTTGGTTTCCTTACGCGGCAGTGGTGTGTGTGCTGGCTGTTTTATTAGCCAAACGCGTTAAACCCGATATCGGGAAAATCGGCCTTTTTGGCGCGATGGGATTTTTCTGTCTTCTCTCCGTGCCGCTTTTTTTGCTTGTGAATAAAAGCTTTGATTCCAGTCTGGAAGACCGTGTTACGCGGACAGTCATTGCGCGGGAAGAGCATACAGGCAGTAAAGGCGCAAAAAGCCATTATGCGATTTTTGACGGTCCGCTTTTGATGAAAGATCTTGGTGGGGCCGAGAATAAAATGCGGATCACAAACAACGTCTATCGCTCTATCGTGCCTGAAAGAACGAAAGTTGAGCTGCGTATCAAGGACGGATTCTTGGGTGTCAAATGGCTGGCGGGGCAGCGTTGGACAAATCTGAAGGCTGAGGATACGCCGCAAAGCCATACAAACGCCCCTGAAAATTCCGTCGAACGTGAAGCGGCTATACAATGGACCAATGACCATTCATTTCCCACAGAAATGAGTTTTGATCCCGAAACGCAAGCAAACCAACAGCAGAAATGGCCCAATGGCAAAATCATGCAGATGGAGCCGCTAGAGGATGGGCGCATTCACGGTGTAGCGGGGTACTGGTTCGATAACGGTCAGCTATACGGGTATATCCCTTATCAAAAGGGGAAAAAATACGGCTGTTTCCGCCTCTATCGTGATAACGGCAATCTGGATCAGGATTTATGTTACAAAGACGGGGAGCTTTACGGGATATGTCGCTGGTATAATCCCGACGGATCGCTTCTTGGGCAGGCGCTTTATTATGACGGGAAAGATCATCCTTTATGAGTACGGGGTTGACGGGTCGCGAAGTGATTGTGGAGATGCACCGTTTCGGGAGCATCGTCAAAGTCACAGCCATGGATACAAAGACATTGACCGAAATTTCCGTGCAAGGCCCTGCCTCGGCAGGTGAGGTGGCTTTGCGTAAAAATGCGCTGGCGCGCCTTGAATATGTCCTTAAGAAAAAAGGCCATATTTAACGCTCCCCAAAAACCTTTCTGAAAAGAGGCAAAAGCCGTTGATCGGGCGGGCTTCGCCCTATATATGAAGAGGATATGAAAGTCCTTATTGCATCCGATCACGCAGGTTTTGGCCTGAAAGAAGAACTCAAATCCGCATTTCCTTATGAATGGATAGATTGCGGCCCCGAAACGGCGGACTCCGTCGATTACCCTGATTTTGCTCATAAATTGGCGGAAGCCTTGCTTTCAGGTCAGGCCGAACGCGGTGTTTTGATTTGCGGCTCGGGTATCGGCATCTCGATAGCTGCCAACCGTCATAACGGTGTGCGTGCAGCCCTTTGCACCTCGGTTGAAATGGCGAAATTGTCGCGTGAACATAACAATGCCAATGTCATTGTCTTTGGCGAACGCATAATCGACTGGGATGTAGCAAAGCAAGCCCTGAAAATGTTTATGGATACGGAATTTGAAGGCGGCAGGCACGAACGGCGTGTCGACAAAATCGATATTTGAAAAGTTTGATGAGGAGAAAACCGATATGGCACAAGCAGCAACAACACGAGACGAAGACACAATGACAACAGGCTTTTTTACACATGAATTGAAATCGGTTGACCCTGACCTCCATGCCGCGATTGAAGCCGAGTTTCAACGCCAGAGCGATCAGATCGAACTAATTGCCTCTGAAAACATCACTTCGCGTGCCGTTTTGCAGGCGCAAGGCTCGATCCTCACCAACAAATATGCCGAAGGTTACCCGGGCAAGCGTTACTATCAGGGCTGCGAGTATGTCGACCAAGTTGAGACACTTGCTATCGAGCGCGCCAAGCAACTCTTCAATTGCGAATTTGCCAACGTCCAGCCCAACTCAGGCTCCCAAGCCAACCAGGGCGTTTATACGGCGCTTATCCAGCCGGGTGATACAATCCTCGGCATGTCGCTGGATGCCGGTGGTCACCTGACACACGGTGCGGCCCCGAACCAGTCGGGTAAGTGGTTTAACGCCATCCAGTACGGCGTGAAAAAAGAAGATGGACTTCTGGATTACGAACAAGTTGAGCAATTGGCTCGTGAGCATAAGCCTAAAATGATTGTGGCTGGCGCATCAGCCTATCCGCGCGTGATTGACTGGGCACGTTTCCGCAAAATTGCCGATGAAGTGGGTGCGATCCTGTTTGTCGATATGGCGCATTATGCGGGTCTTATTGCGGGCGGGTCTTACCCGACACCGTTCCCGCATGCCCATGTCGCAACAACGACAACGCACAAAACATTGCGTGGCCCGAGAGGAGGCATGATCCTCACCAACGATGAGGCGATTGCCAAGAAAATCAACTCGGCGATCTTCCCGGGCATTCAGGGTGGTCCTTTGGAACATGTGATTGCAGGTAAAGCGGTGGCCTTTCTTGAGGCCCTCAAACCTGATTTTAAAACATATGCGCAAGATGTTGTTTCCAATGCAAAAATCTTGGCTGAAGTTCTCGTGTCCGGTGGTCTGGATATCGTGACTGGCGGTACGGATTCCCACATTGTTCTTGTCGATCTGCGCCCCAAAGGCCTGACAGGAAAAGCCGTTGATCTGGCACTTGAGCATGCAGGCATCACCTGTAACAAAAACGCTGTTCCGTTTGACCCTGAAAGCCCGTTCGTGACATCAGGCGTGCGCTTGGGAACGCCTGCGGGCACAACCAGAGGCTTTGGCCCTGCCGAGTGGCGGGAAATCGGTTCTCTGGTTCTGGAAGTCGTGGATGGCCTGAAAGATAACGGCCCTGAAGGTAATAGCGCGGTTGAAAAAGCCGTTCGTGCGAAGGTTAAAGCCCTGTGCGACCGTTTCCCGATTTACAAGCAAGCTATCGCTTAGAGGCAGGTAGAATATGCGTTGCCCGTTTTGCGGACATGATGAAAGTCAGGTCAAGGATTCCCGTCCGACCGATGATAATGCGGCCATCCGCAGACGTCGGGCCTGTCCGTCATGCGGGGGACGTTTTACGACGTTCGAGCGCGTGCAGCTCCGTGATCTGATTGTCATTAAAAATGGTGATAAGCGCGAAGTCTTTGACCGTGAGAAAGTCATCCGTTCAATGACGGTGGCCCTTCGGAAACGCCCTGTGACCGAGGCCCAGATAGAGCGTGCCGCCAACGGTGTGGTCCGTCAGTTGGAACAATTGGGCGAGCCCGAGATTCCGACCCATGTGATTGGTGCGCATGTGATGAAGGCGCTCGCCAATCTGGATGCGGTCGGTTATATCCGCTATGCCTCGGTTTATAAGGATTTCCGCCAGCCGGGTGACTTTAACGAATTTTTGGACGAGCTCAAAAAACTGCAGGCCTTCGACGAGGATGCCGCAGAATAGCTTGATTTGGCGTACAAAAAAGGCCATATGAAAACCCATGTTTACCGGACTGATACGCGACATCGGCGAAATTATGGGCTTTTCCCGCAAAGGGGATGACGTTCGCCTGCGGATCGCCACGCACCTTCCATTTGAAGCTTATGATATCGCTGCCTCCGTTGCCTGTTCGGGCATTTGCCTGACCGTGATTGAGCGCGGGGAAGGCTGGTTTGACGTGGAGGCCTCTGCCGAAACGCTTTCCAAAACAACCCTCGGCACGTGGGAAGCGGGCACGCAAATCAATCTCGAGCCATCTTTGCGCATGGGTGATGATCTGGGTGGTCATCTTGTGTTTGGTCATGTGGACGGGCAGGCAACACTTG
>JBFWMN010000007.1:0-47999 GCA_050251555.1 Pseudobdellovibrionaceae bacterium
AAGGTTGAGAGCGGACTGGCCCCTCTTGATGACAACCAGATCCGCTTACAGACAGTGAATGCTCTTCTCCCCATCATGAATTCGGTGATTGCCTTTCCCTTTGGTGAAACACCGCAAAAACTCTTGCGCAAAATAGCCGATAGGTTGATAGAAGAGGCGAGATCGCTGGCAGAAGAAGTTGTGCAAACATCTGATGCACAACAGAAAAAAATGGCAGAATTGGCACTTTTGCGCGGAATCGTGATAATCTATTCTCAGTCTCATTTTGGTGAAATGGGCCGCATTATGAGCCTGGACAATCAGCAGCGCGAAAGTATGACATTGTCTTTGGACCCTGTCTGGAAGGCTTTTGATGAGCGCCTGGAAATGCTGAAAGTTCTGGCGCAAGTCATGAATGGTGATGAGGCGGGCGCTGTGTCATCGGCAAGCGGCTCGAAAAGCCCTGCGG
This sequence comes from Pseudobdellovibrionaceae bacterium, assembly GCA_050251555.1. Lineage (GTDB taxonomy): Bacteria > Pseudomonadota > Alphaproteobacteria > Micavibrionales > Micavibrionaceae > UBA2137. Next base: position 449 of record JBFWMN010000007.1, read on the forward strand.
TTGAAACACAGCAAGAGGTAAAGACGCCGGAAATTTTCACGGCGCCCGCGCCCGCGACACCCGAGGAAACATCCCCTCCGCCCGCTGCGGTCACGCCGCCGCCTGTTGAGGAGAAAAAGACCGAGGCAGCCCCCGCTGCTGCGGCTGGTAATAACGACAACCCGATGTCCTTTTTCGCCAAAAGCGGCGGCTAGGGTTTTTTAAAGAGGGAATGACCGGTTAAGTAAAATGCTGGTTACGAAAGCTGTAGCAACATGCCTTTTATTGGCAGCCCAAACCTACAATATCCCGCCAGCGGTGCTGATCGGTATTATGCAGGTTGAAGGCGGGCAGGTGGGTCAGAGTGTCGGGCCGAATGTGAACGGCAGCTACGATCTGGGGCCCATGCAGATTAACACGGTCTGGGTACCGCAATTGGCGGAATACTGGAATGTGGATCAGGGCACGGCCTATACATGGGTGAGAGATGATGCCTGTACGAATATCGGTGTGGCGGCATGGATTTTACGCTCGCACTATGATGATACGCAGTCTTTGTCACGGGCAATTGCCCATTATCACTCGAAAACACCTAAATACGGGTATGCCTATCGGGAGAGGGTTGTGAGCACGATGCGCAAAAACGGTTTGATCAGGGCTTCAACACGCTAGAAAAAGGACTCTTTACCTGCTAAAGATTTGTAAGGTAATCTTATTTATGTCAGTTTATGCCTCCGTTAGTGATTTAAAGAGAATTGGTTAGGATCAAATGGCACTCCGTTTGAAACCCATGAAAAAGTTTGTGTCTACGGGCCTCGCCTTGAGCGCCCTCATGCTTGTGGCTGCATGCGCGCCAGGCAAGCCTTATAAATACAAAAATCCGCAACTGGTTGCTGACCCCGACAAGGTGTCTGCGCAACTGGCGCAAGCCGCAGACCGCGCCAGCAACGCCCTGCAAACGCTGGCGGCTGTCGAACAAACACGCACACCTTCGGCCTCAACCGCTCCGCTGGACGATGTGCCGATGGAATTGAAGCGTGCCGTGTCTATCGAGTGGGTCGGCCCCGCAGAGGAAGTGCTTTTGCAGATGGCAAACCGCGCCAGCTATTCGTTTGATGTGATTGGCGAAGGTCCCTCGAACCCGCTGATTGTCACGTTGAATGTTGAAAATACACCAATCATCGATGTTTTGCGCTCGATCGGTTATCAGGTCGGAACGCAGGGTGATGTTTCGGTTGATGCTGTTCAGAAACGCGTTGAACTGAGATACACCTCCCTGATCGCGCCTGCTGAAGTTTTTTAAGGAAGCGCCTTTTTAAGAAAAAGATATGCGTTTTTTGTCATACAGAATTCTCCCGACACTTTACCTGATCGCAGCCGTTGCGCTCACAGGGACGGCGCATGCGCAATCCGTGAATTCGGGTGAGGATCTGTCCCCCCCTCCGCAAATCGAATATCTGAAATCAAAACGTTACGATGAAACGGTTTCAGCGCTGTCCGATGATGCGATGCCGTTGGATATCCGCCGTCAGGCTTTGAAAGAGGCGGCGCTGTCCTATGGCGCACGCGGCGGTTTGGCTTGGCGCACATTCTACATCCGTTCCGAGCTTGATCAGTTTAATGCGCAGCTCGACAAGATTTTCGATTTTCGCCAGCTTCTGATTGCAGCGCCCTCAGGCGTGTTGATCGAACCGCCGATTGTGTCCGAAGCCCAAGATGCGATCCTCATTGAAAATGACGGTCAAAAAGCGGCGGTTTCGGATGCGATTTATAATATTAACCGCAATGCGCGTTTTACTTCGACGGCGCGTTCCTGGCGTCAGTATCTTGAGCGCGATTGGGGTGAGGTGAAAGACCCTCCCGCCATTCTTTTGCCGCGCAATGATGAAGAAATTGCGATCTGGCAAGAGCTGATCGACAAAGGCTGGGCTGAGGGTATCGCGCAAGCCGATGAAATTTTTCAGGAAGATTTGAACCGCCTCACAGCCGATTTCGAAGGCATGGTGCGTTACCGTAAATTACTGGCCTATGGCATGATTACACCGCCTTATGCCAACCAGACCGACCGTGGCGTAACAGGCGGCGGCGAAGAAATGCGTGTCGGCGACCGCGCCCTTGAAATTACAGGTAAGCCCTCACTTCAACCCGGAGCAAGCCAATGGCAGCCCGTAAGCCGATAAGCCTTGTCAAAGGCGGTGATGCGGCGGGGAACATCTACCCTGATGAACCGAACCGTTTCCGTGAAGAGGACATTGATCCTTTTCTCGCTTGGTGCGTGAAACAAGGCACTTCCGATATTTCCATTCAGACCGAACGTGTCATTTATAATGACATTTCAGGAACGCTTTATCCTGCGACCCACCGTGTGATGGATGCGTCCGACATGCAATCTTTCTTGGGCAAAATTTACGGGTCCGATGCCTCGGCCCGTCTGGCTTCGGGGCGCGATCTGGATGTGTCTTACGAAGTGCGTCCCGACCGTTATTCACGTATTCGTTTTCGTGTGAATATTACCGCCATTCAGGCCAAAGGCCGCGATGCGGCGCAAATTACCATGCGTTCCCTGCCGACAGAGCCACCCAAATTATCCGACCTGAATATCGAACAACACATCATTGATAACTGGGCCCCGCGCATGGGGATGGTTGTCGTGACAGGCCCAACGGGCTCAGGTAAATCGACCTTGCTGGCAGCAGGAAACCGCATGTTGATGGAACGCCCCGAAGGTTGCGGTAAGATGTTGACCTATGAGGCCCCGATCGAGTTCACCTATGACACGATCCGCTCGCCGCGATCACTTGTTTCACAAAGCGAGATTCCACGCCATTTGCCTGACTTTGCTGCGGGTGTCAGAAACGCCCTGCGCCGTAAACCCAATATCATCATGGTTGGTGAGGCACGTGACCGCGAAACGATCTCTGCTGCCATTGAAGCCGCGCAAACTGGTCACGCCGTTTATACGACAACGCACACAACGGGTGTCTCCTCGACCGTACGCCGTATGATTTCTTCTTTTGAGAAAGAAGAGCGCGGCGAGCGGGCTTACGCGCTCATGGAAACTCTTCGGATGATTGTCACACAGGTGCTTGTCCCCAAAGTATCCGGCGGGCGCATGGGCATCCGTGAATGGATGGTCTTTCCTGACGATGTCAGAGAAAAGCTTCTCGATATGGATATTGATGAATGGACCAACGAGATCGAGCGTATGATTCCCCGCTATGGTCAGACGATGGTGCAAACCGCAACGAAAGCCTTTGAAGAAGGGCTGATCAGCAAGCGCCACTATCTCCTTTTGACAGGTGCGGGCGGCGGAGGTCATTAAGCGCTATGGCCAATAACCAAATTCAGCTTTTACAAGAACAGGTGAATTGGCATTGGCGCAATTCAATGCGTCCTGTGCGCTTTTTTGCATTTGATGCCCGCGCCTCATTTTCTTTTTTATTGCTTCTTGTCTATGCGCGACCGATTACACTGATCTTTGCCATTCTATCGACGGTTGCTTTCTACCTTCTGGAAAAATACGGGCTGACATTTGATTCGGCTTTCCGCCGTTTGCGTATGACGATTTCAGGACGCAACCGTCCGGCACTGATGACGTTCCGCCGTCGCCATCTTAAAGATTTCGGTTAGATAATTTTGTAATCAGTTATTGCTGACTGTGGTGAGGGCGCGATTGCGTTCGATACTTTCATTACGCGTATCAATCACATTGAAGAGTGTAATCTGGCGGTTTTTAAGAGCCATCATCTGCTGAATTTTCGTATTCAGTCTGTTGTCCATAGCATCCAAACTGCCTTGAATACGTGCGAGTGCTGCTTCGCTGTTTTGGATATTGGCAAGGAATTTGGGGCTTAAGAGATAATAGTGAGTCAAAATTTCGAGCTGCGCATCCTCGCTGATTTTTCCGTCAGGCGTAAAATACGTATCTTGCTGTGACTGGCTGAGGCCCACTTCCTCGAGCAGGGCACGCATTTCGGTTTCATTTTCATTTGCCGTACCAATATTACTTCCCATGATTTGCATGATGGAGGAGGCAATATCCTGCTTGTGGTTCATCAGCCATGTGCCCTCAGATCCCATGCGGCGACGTTCGGCACGGCTGCGTTGCAGTTGTTCATTTGTCGGCAGAGTCAAAGGTTCGACCATCATATCAATGAGGGCGCTAACTTGATCAAACTGAGAGCCTGTACCGTGTTCGAAGTCAACATCCAGTGGGCCTTGTGCGCCATAAAGCGCCGTCGGGTTTAACTGGATTTGTGTCTGTTCGCAGAAATCGGTCAACATGCCACCCATATCAGCAGGGTTACAGGAAGCACGGACAATGTCGGCGACAAAGGATGTGCGCTGGGGAGCGGATAATCCACCCGTCGTCCCTGCCGCGCCGATGGCATAATCGCCGATAGCAGCCGCGCCGGCATTTGCCTGCGCCTGCGAATTGTGAATAAGGGTTGGTGCGGAGGCTGCATGCAAAGATGTAATGTCACACTCGGCCTCGGATGGTGTCAGTTCGATGGCAAGTTCTGCTGTCTGTTCTCCCGTAACAAGCGCCACATCTTTTTGGGCATCGGCATCTGCTGCCTCGGCTTTGATGTGAGATTGATCAACCATCACATTGTTAATTTCCTCAGTCATGGCGCGTAGCGGATCAATCGAATTATCCTGAACTGCGGCAACATTGCTTTTTGAATTATTCCCGCCCAAAAGCGAGGATAACCCTGCAACTGCTGCGCCGATAGCTACATTGGTCAATGCGCCGCCTAAGCCGCTACCTGAATTTGCACTGCCAGAGCCGGTTGAGCCGCCGGTTGATTGTAGACCGACAAAATAAGAAAGGTTGGTTGTCGAGGCAGGCGTGTAAACACACGGCGAACAATTATATTGCGTGTTGGTAATGCTTAAACCGACATTGGTGCTGCCGCCGATAAATCCCGTTGAGACAATATCACCCGTGTCAAAGGAACCGCCGGCACCCGCGACGATGGGCGCACCCGTACCCGAACCATCTGACGTAGTCAGATTAACCGATCCATAGGGCGATATGGTGCCGTAAAAGCGGATTGAGCTCGTATAACGATCCCATTCAAAATTCAGCGTGTTCGTCTGGGTGGCAGAGCCGATCTTGGTGTCATAGACGATCTTGCCTGTCATGGAATCCGCACCGTTAGTAACGGGGGAACTGAGCGTATAATTTCCTGTCGACGAAGCTTTTGCCGAGACATTGATCGAAGAGGTTTTTCCTGAGGCATCCGTCAGGCTTCCTGTAAATCTGACGGTTGAGTTCGGTACGGCGCTGCCAGAAAAACCTGTCGCGAGATTTGCAGCCATAACAGACGGCGCTGCCAATGTCAGGCAGGCTGCAATCAGCGCCCAATTTGCTGCAAGTTTTCTAAGTGTCAGTCCGTTCATAAAACCGTTTTCCGTGTCGTTTTTACCTACGCGTTAGTGAGAGCTGGCATATTTTGTTTTTGCCGCTTCTTCATCTGTACGCAATGTCACTTGCGTGGCTTTTTCCTCAGCAGCTTCTTTTAACGGCTCGGTTACGGCATTCAAAACAAGTGAAGCCATCATTTCCGAACAGAGTTGCTGTTCCAGCATGTCATACAGGATCGGCAGGTTTGACCCTTGCGTCACCAGAGCGATACGCTGAGTATTTTCCTGTGTTTCGATCATATCGAGTGCGCGCTGCGTTGAGTTGTTGACCATGCTCAAGAATTCGCGGTGATTTTGCGCATTGAAAGGAAAGGCAGCGATCGCCTGATCATCCATGCCCATTTCGCGCATCGCGGCTTTTTGTTCATCTGTCCAATCCGTGCCTTCTAAGACGGTATTGCCTGAAACCGCCTTCATATAGCATCTGGCAGCAAGCGAAGCCGGGGCGCTTAATGCGCGGCGGTTAGCCCATGCAAGTTGTGCGGCACGGTTAAAATTGTCCGGCGTGTAGCCGACAGGAGGAGGGACAGTAAAACTGCCCATAAACTGATTGAGTGACTGGGCCGCATCTGTCTCTGAATCTGCTGAAACGCGTCCGTCCAGAAGGGCCGCCGCTGCAGTTGGATAAACAGTTGCATTGCTGCAGTCGGCATCAGGGTAATCGGCACGATATTGCGGCAAACATTGAATAAATGCTTCCTGATTAAGGATGGCTTCGCGCCCCGGAGCACTTGGCGAGCCAGCGCTTGCATTAAAGTTACTCGCAGCAGCCTGGACAAAACGGTCGGTTGTCTCCGCTCGTGCAATTTCTGCTGTGACCACATTTTCCGTTGCCGTCACGGCAGAACACAGACCCTCGGAAGGGGTAGTTTCTTTGGTAATTTCAAATTCACCTTCTTTGATGGTCAAAGCATTATTGCGTGACATATTGGCTGTCTGGACTTGTGAGTCCGCAGCAACGACTTGCTGCTGTCCGGCATTGATCTGTTCTGTCATGGCGCGCAGGGACTTCAGAACCTCTTCCCACCATGTTTCTTCCAGCCATTTTTGATGATTTTCAAATTCCTTGTCGACGAACTCGTTGACCTGTTTGCGTGTTTCTTTGTGCAGACAGTCAGAGTTTGAGCAAGTCAGCATGGATCCGCAAAGACATGCGGCGAAAGCACGTTTTGTTGTTCCGGGCAAAATGACCAGCGCACAAATTGCCAGAATAACTACGGCAGATCTAAAGAGCGTCTGACTTATTCTGTATGCGGATTCGTGTTTCATCATATGACTTCCCTTATTAAATATCGTCATTTTCACCTAAAGGATCCGAACCGATCTGGCCTTCATAGGCTCTCTGGTAAGGACGGATCTTGAGTTCATGCAACATGGTCCAAGACAGCGCGCTGCGCTGCAAGGATTTATAAACTTCGTATTTGATCATTAATTTTGCAGCCTGCTGGGCAATCGCTAAGCGGCGCGTATCGGCAGATGTGGCGATTGTATCGGTTGCGACTTCGGGTGTGGCGTTCGTATAAAGCGCCAGAATCTTGGCCTGCGCCAGAAGGCTGGGTGCATCGTTTTCACCAAGCAGACTTTTCACCATAGTTTCATCCGTCACACCGCGTGATTCCAGTAGGGCACGATAATATTGCCCTGAACCTTCCACGCCTGGATGGTGTAAACTGACCAATGTGTTGAAGCTGCCCTGTGCAAGAGATTTGAGCGCAATCACCTGATAACGTGCGGCAATTGCATCATCAAATCCGCGTGATCCCTGATCAATGGCACGCAGTCGGGAAATCGCGCCGCCATAAAGGTTATAGCGCAACATATCGAGGTCTTCCTCAACGGGGTTGGATGTCCCGTCACGATAATCAATGTCGAACGTGTATTGTTCGAGAAACGGCGCATCAAGGTCCGCATTGATACGCGAGCCGTCTGCAGGCGAAAATCCCGTGGCCTCTCCGACCACGCCGCCTAAATCGTTGGGATTCATATTGGTCTGGATGATGGTATCAAGATTAATCTGGCGTTCCGTGGCGGGACCCGCGGCACCGGGCGTTCCGGCTGCGCCCGCCAGGGTTGCGGCACCAGATTCATTCAATGTGTCTGTCGCAATGACGACGTTGTTTGCGGTTGCAGCCACGCCTTCGCTCAGTGTGACGCGTTCGCACATGGCTTCGGAAGGAGCGGTTTCAATTGCGATTTCAGCTTCTTTGGTATTTGTCACATCTGCGGTTTTTGAATCGGCAACGGGGGAGGTGACCGTTGTGCTTTTCGTCCCCATATCTGAATAGCCGTTATCAATTTGTTGGGTCATGGCCCGCAAGGCTTCTTCCCAGAACTTGTCGACGAATTCGCCAAGGAAATAATCGGCACGCTGGCTTTCGAAGGAGGGCTCAACCTTATCCTTATTGATTTCGCTGCGCGTGTTTTTATGGAGCAGTTTTTCATAGGCGCAGGTTTCGCACTCATCCTTCATCGGTCCGGTACCTGTTGCACATGTATAACAAAACGCCATGGCTTGACCCGACCAACCGAGTATTAATGTCGTAAATAAAAGAGATATGAAGCGAAGACTCATCTTACTCACTTCCCGCCTCCGTTTCCGAAACTCTCAGCATGTCGGCATTGGCGGCTTCCGTGCGCATACGTGTAATCAGACCGACCATTGCCGCCATGTTTCTGTTTTCGCGTTGTAGTGAAGAATCCAGCATCGTCAGGAACATGCTCTCCGAAGAAGCATTCATGGCATTGCGTTGTTCCAGTGCTGCGCGATTAGCGATCAAATCTTCTGTAAGGGGTTCGGGTGCAGTGCCTGATAGGGCCAAAAGGCGCAAATATTCAACCGGACTGACATTGTCGGGCTGCGTCAAATTCTCCAGTGCTGTTTGCGGCATGCCGGAGTTCAGCAATGTTGTCTGCAGATTTTGCGATATTGGCTCCCCTGAAGGGCTGCTTACAGCAAGAGCGTTTGATAAAGAATCGACGGTCAACCCATTAAATTCATTGATGTTTTGAACCATGCCACGATATCCCAAAACTTCGGGCAAACCGGCTTGGGCTTGTGAAAATGTTGCGGGAGAGACCATATTTGTGGCGTTTTGGATGAAAGCCGCCATCGTGTCGGCATCCCCTGAACGTGCAGCAAGATCAAAGCTGATATCTGCCGAAGCCGAAATCGTGGCGCACGTCGGCCCAACCAGCCCGCCAAACTCGCTTGGATTGCAATAACGTCTTTGCATTTCTGCCAATGTATCAAGGCTCTGGTTGATTGCCCCGCGTGAAGACGGTGCGCCGGGCATTCCCTGCATATTAGCGTTAACGGTATTGAACAGTGAGCGCCCGCGTTCGCGAGTACCGTAAACAACTTGCGGCAAATTGTCTCTGTTGTCAGAGGCGCGACACAACCCGTCAAGATCGGATGTCTCAATCGCGATGGCTGCCGTGCCGGCATTCACCGTATCGGTTGTTTTGGCAGTGGCAACCGCATCTGCCGTGGTGGCTGCCTTTGTGGCGATTTCACCTTCACCGCTGTTCCACTGGTCGGTCATGGCTCGCAGGGCTTTTTCCATGTCCTTTTTGGTCAGATCCTCAAGCATCCAGTCCTGAAGTTCGTGGCGTTTCTCTCGGAAATGCGTTTCGATGGTATGGATGGTTTTTGCGTGGTGCCTCGGTCCGCAAATAGATGTCATCGGCTGGCAGTGGGCTGTTAAACCCGCCTGAATCGCCGCTTCAGGTAAAATGATGGGTTGTTCGCCACTGAGCACGCCGCCTAACCCACCAAGACCGCTTAAGCCTGCCAGATTACCTAGATTTTCAAGGCCGGGGATTTGTGGCAGATTTTGTGCAATCCCTGAGAGATTACCGAGGCCGCCTAAGTTTTGAATACCTAAACCAGCCAGCATATTAGGGTCGATATTGATGTTACCAATCCCCAGATCATTCAGGCTCAGATTGGAGGGAAGTCCCAGCCCGAGATTGGAAAGACCCAAATTGGACAGGCTGCTGCCCAGCCCGATGGCGCTTTGCAATTGCGGTGACATTTGCCCCAAAGGAATATTGCCGACAATCTGTGAGAGCTGTGAGCCGGTGAGATTGCCGATAGACACATTGCTGATGGCTTGCGTGACTTGCGCATTCGTGAGAGCTGAGCTCACCGATCCGCCTGCGCCGCCAAGAGACCCGACAAGGTCCGAAACCCCGCCTGTTTGCGTTGTGCTTGTAGCGGCAGGTGCTGCCGCAGCCGCTGTGGTCAGTGTTACCAAAAGAAGAGAAACCCCCGCCAGAAGGCAGCCGACCCGTGCGCTGATCGGCAAAAATGTGCGTATGAAAAAAGGGCCTTTCGGCATTAGGCAGGCTCTCGCTTTGTTAAAAGTTGACCTCGCATAGTGTATTCGAAGTTATTTTAGCATGATAGGGGTCATCGCCGTCAAAAAAATTTCTCAAGGCTTTCTTTCACTTAGACCTTTTTTGACCAGCACGAAACTCTTGTAAGGCCAGCGCGTCCGCGATAGAGTATTTGCGTTATGCCGTGTTCGCGACATACACTTGATTATGTGTAGACCAATTGATATGGCCGATCTCGACTCTTTCACGTTAAAGTTTGCAAACAGATAACCGCATGAGCGACCAGAATACTTCAAGACCTCCGGAAGCCCCGGATGCGCCCCTTAAACGCTTGGGTAAGAAAAAAGTCCTGCCCGGCATGGCCCGTATGGCAGGTGCGCAAGCCGCGCAATCTCCGGAAGAGGGTGAAAAGGATTCCCCCTTAAAGGGTTTGGCTTCGGTCATTGTCCGCAATGATTTTTACCGTGACGGCTATCGCGCCTTGCGGGCTGTTGCCGCCTTGCAGGCCGCCATCATTCTCGTGTTGATTCTTCTTTTCTTTATTGTGATCAATTCGACGGATAAGGAATATGTGTACTTTGCAACGACCGAAGACGGCCGCCTTGTGCCGATGTTGCCTTTGTCCGAGCCGAATTTGAGTACACCTGCTCTGACATCATGGGTGGCTCAGGCCGCAACCGAGACAATGACATTCGGTTTTCATGATTACAGAAAGCGCCTTCAGGAGGCTTCCCGTCACTTTACGCGCCAAGGCTGGGCCAGCTTTACACAAGCGCTTCAAACCTCCGGTATTATTGAGACGGTTGAGGCGAATAAACAGGTTGTAACCGCGGCGCCGACATCGGCACCCATCATTGTTTCGGAAGGAATCGTGAACGGACGCTATCAGTGGCAGGTTGAATTGCCGCTCAATGTCACCTACCGCGCCGGATCGCAGACGCGTGCGGACAATCTTTTGGTCCGTCTTGTGGTTGTGCGCGTTCCCAAACTGGAAAGCCCGAACGGTGTCGGGATCGAGCAATGGATCGCAACGGCAGGCGGCGGCTAAGACAGGAATTTCGTGAAAGACGTTCAATTTGAAAGGCTTGGACAAAAAGACTTCTAAAGCACCCCCTCTATGGCTATGATGCCTTGCTTTAAAAAGTCAGCGGTAACCGGATAATAGAATGAGTTCAAAACAAAATATAATGGCCCATACAGCCGCCCGCCCCATCTTCCTGTGCTTCGCGCTCGCGTTGTGTCTGGCGGCTACGCCTGTTTCGGCGCAAAGCGATACTGTAGCTGTTGTTGATCCGGCCTCCGCCCCCGAAGCGCCTTCGCAAGAAACAATGGATGCGCCGAGCGCCGATGCTGGCGCCAATCAGGCTATGGAGTCAACAAATGACCTTAAAGCCGTACTGATGCAAATGACGGGTGAGACGGAAACGCCTGCCGCTCCTGCTGCCAATACGGTTGCCCCGCCTGTGCCGGGGACTGGCGGTATGCAGGTTATTCCTGCGCCCCAACCTCAGCAAGGCGCTGTCGCAACAACCAATGAGCCGGGCATGATGATGCCTGTCGATTCATCAATGGTTGAAGGTGAGAAATCATCCGAAGAAAAACAGGCGGAATTGCGTGATGAGGCATTTGATGCCTCTGTGACAGGCCTTTTGCCGATGAAGCCTGATGAAATCCGCCGTTTTCTGAAAACATATGACGACACGCAAGAAGTTGTGCAAAAGCCGATCTATGCTGAGCCGACACCCGTCAGCTCTCTGGAAACCGTGCCCCTGGAACCTGGTGCCGCACCTTTGGCGGTTTTGACTTCTGTCGGTTTTGTGACCACTGTGACCTTTGTCGATCTGACGGGTGAACCATGGCCGATTCGCGATATGGGTTGGGCGGGCGATTTTGAAATTCTTCAGCCTGAGCAAAAGGGCAACATTCTGCGCATCACGCCTCTGACTGAATTTGCTCACGGGAACATTTCCGTGCGTCTTGTCGGTTTGAAAGCCCCTGTCATTTTGACGCTGAAAACCGACCGCGAGCAGGTTCAATACCGTCTTGATTTACGTATTCCTGATTACGGCCCTGCTGGTGCGCCGCCTGCCATTGATACGAAAATCTCGACCAAAGCCGGTAAAAAAGAGCTGACCAGTGTTCTTGAGGGCGTGCCCCCAAGTGATGCTGAGCATCTGATTGTGTCGGGCACGGATTCGCGTTCGACCGCCTACAGCTATAATGGTCTGACCTATTTCCGTACTCCTTTGAAACTCCTATCTCCCGCCTGGAGCGCTTCGGTCAGTTCGGCTGACGGGATGACGGTTTACGAGCTTGAAGATGCGCCTGTTCTCCTTCTCTCTGATAATGGTAAGATGGTACGGGCATACGTGAAACAAAAAGAAGAGCCGAAGAATGACTTCTGATCCGCAAGATAATGCCGAAGACCAATTTGACGTGGATGATGCCGCATTCGACGATGCGATGGATTCAGATTTTGATTCGTTCGAGACCGAAACAGGCGGCTCGTCGCAAAGCCCGTTGGTCAAGCTTGGCATTATTGGCGGGATTGTCGTCGTCATTATCGGTGCGATTTTTATTTTCGGCGGATCATCGGAACCTGTGAACCCTTCAGTTGTAGGGGGTGCGCGGACCGATTTGCGTGAGCCTGTCGGAACTGCCGAGCTGGACCCGTCCATGCAGGAAGCTTTGCAGGAACTGAATGATCAGCAGCAAGCCCAAGCGGAAGACACGGGTACAAGCTTCTTGCCAACGCCTATCGACACATCCCGTGACCGTATGGAGGCCCAGCCTCTGGAGGCAGCACAGGAAGACCCGCTGGATAAATGGCGCGAGATTCAGGAACAACAACAGGCGCAAATTGTCGCCCAACAGCAGACAGTGCAGCCGATGCAGCAAGGCCCGAGCCCAGAGGAGCAGGCCCGCGCGCAAGCTTTGAACGATCTGGCGCAAGCCATGTCGAAACAAATGTCCGAAATTATCGGCAGCCGCCAGATTAAAAATCTGAGCACGATGACAGTCACCTCGTTTGACAATAGCGGTATGCCAGTCGATGCCAATAAAGAGACAGGGTTAAGTTACGGGGGCATGATGGGCGCGGACGGTTATCCGATGCCGATGCAACAAACCGTGACGCAGCTTCTGCCCGCAGGTACGGTTGAATACGGACAGATGCTGATTGAAGCTAATTCCGATATTAATGGCCCTGTTCTTGCACAAATTGTTACGGGTCCTTTTGCGGGTGGTCGTGTGATCGGTTCTTTCAGTCGTGAAGACGAATATCTGGTCATTAAATTCAATACGGTTGTCTCCGAAGGGATCAGCTACTCGATTGATGCCGTGGCTGTCGATCCCGACAATAATCTGACAGGTATGGCAACGGATGTTGACCGTCGTTACTGGGAACGTGTGATCTTGCCTGCCGCCGCCCGCTTTATTGAAGGGATGGGTTCGGCGATTGCGGATTCAGGCAGCACGACTGTGACGGTTTCGGGCGATACGGTTGTCGAGCAAGGTAACGATCTCGATACCCGCGAAGAACTCTATAAAGGGGTTGAGGAAGCCGCCCAACAAATGGGCGATGTTTTGGAACAGGAAGGTAATGAAACGGAGATTCAGGTGCGCGTGCGTGCCGGAACACCAGTCGGTATCCTGTTCCTGAAACCTGTCTTCGACAACAGCGCCAATACGGGTCTGGTCGATCAGAATCAGGGTGGCTTCTACAATATGTACGGCACAAATGGTCAGTTCCCTTACATGCCGTATGGCGGTCTACCAACAGGCGCGACAGGAACAACGGGAACAACAGGTTACCCCGCAGGTACGGTTACGGGCGGTTACCCGATGCAACAGGGCGCAGGCTATTATCCTTATGGGTTACCGCAGGGAGGATATCCTTATATGCCGGGTATGCCGAATGTGATCAACAGCCAAAATGTGACACCGACAACAGGGACAACGACGACCACCACTACAACTTCCCAATAGTTTTTTAACTTTTTTGGTGGAAAGTCGTCTTTTCAAAATTCTAGGATCAGGAAGAAAACCCATGAGTGAAACAGGCAAAAACCCCGAAGATGATTTCGACTTCGAAGCCTATGATGAAACAGGCGATTTCGAATATGATCCTGATATGGATATGGGCAATGTCGATTTCGATGATCTGCCCAACGAAGAGGCCGGCATGGAGCCTCTTGCCGATGACGACATGAATGTCTCAGCAAGTGATCTGCCGAATGATGATGATGGGATTTATGATGCGGATATGAATGCCGCTCCTGCTGCGCCCAAGAAAAAATCGAGCGCGATTTTCTATCTCGTACTGGCTCTGGTTATTTTGGGCGGCGGTTTCTTTGTCTTCTCGACCTTTATGTCAGGCCCTGCCATCCCGCCACCGACAGCGCCGATGCAATCCGATCTCGACATGCAGCAGCAAGCTGCCGATAATCCGAACGGCATGGGAATGCCCTCGCTGAACGATATGGCGAACCAGCAACAGCCTGCAGACCCAAATGCCTATCCTTCCGATATGGCCCAGTTGCCAGATGCAAACGGCGTCGTTGTGACGCCTGATACCAACGGAAATGTGGCTCCTGCCGATATGGGCATGGGCGCTGATCCCATGACAAATAATAACCAGTTTGTACCCAATGATCCTGCTGCCGATCAACTGGCAGCCCAGCAACAGGCTTTACAGGATATGAATGCACAGCAGCAGGATATGAACGCAGCGCCCATGGCAGACCCACTTGCTGCCGCAGACACCACAACTGGTGCGCCTTTACCTGTTAATCCCGACCCGATGCCGCAGACAAATCTGGTAACGGCTGAGAATATCGCCGAGACAGATGCCAATGCGACGATTGCGCCTCCTGCACCCAGTGCGCCGCAATCCGATGCGCAGCTGAATAACGAAATCTTGAGCGCATTAAACGGCATTCAAGGTGGAATTAGTGAGTTGAGACAAAGCATGAATTCTCTGGAAGTGCGTGTGTCGGCTCTTGAAAATGCACCCGCACCCGAAGCTGCCGCCCCTGCGCCTGCTGCTTCAGGCAATTCCGCAGAAGTCGCGGTCCTAAAAGGCGATGTGAAATCCATGGAATCGAAAATCGCCTCGATGCAAGAGGCGATGGCAACACAAACAGCGGCTGTGAAAGAGGCTCTCGCTTTGATGAAAAAGCAAGCTTCCGCACCTGCACCCGCTGCCGTCAAACCGACACCTGCGCCTACTGCCAAGCCTGCGGCAACGAAAACGGTAACGGCTCCTGCTGCGACACAAACACCGTCTCAGCCGACAAAAGCGGCCTCTGTTTCATGGAAGTTGCAAGGCGCACAGCCCGGCAAGGCCTGGCTGACCCGCACGAGCGGCGGTGAGCCCGTGACAGTCACAACAGGCGCTTATTTGCCGGGTCTAGGCCGCGTCAATTTCATCGGACAGCGTGAAGGGCGCTGGATGGTGGAAGGTTCGGAAGGCCGCGTCTCGGAGTAGGATTTGCCGCGCCACACAAAAAATATCTAAAATTTTAGATTAATTCTTTGTAAAGCATTTTCATTCATCCTGATATATGAAGGACTTAAACGACCTAAACATCAAAAGTTTGCGTAATATCAAACAAATATGGTGTAATTTAAGTATCAGGAAATTGAAGGGTTTATAGAAGGCGTGTTGTTCCCCAAATTGACAAGTATGAAGTCGTTATCAGCGAAGCAAGTAGCAATGAAGCTCCTTGCTCCGCTGCTTTTTGCAACCGTCGTTTTTTATGATATGCCGGCGCACGCGATTTCTTTGCCGTGCCTGAGCCTGTTCGGTTTTACTTACTGTCCTCAACTCAATTCATGTAATTCAGGCTTTATTTCGGGCCTTGGCCCCATGCACTCGATGGGTGACGTGATCTGTAATGTGATGCGCGGCTCCTCAATGGTGCCGACACTTCTTGCAGCCTTGTCCTACCTGTTCGGGATTACGCTTGGAGTCTTCGGGATTTTGAAACTGCGCGAGCATGTCGAAGATCCTCGTTCGGTACAGATCTGGGAGCCGATCAAACGCTTTGTTGCCGGTGGCGCGTTTTTGGCCCTGCCGATGGTTATTTCGGCCTCTGCAAACCTCATCACCAATAGCGGCGAGGTTTACGATTCTTCTTCTGTCAAACTGAACAAACTCGGTTTTGGCGGTATTGTCTCCGGCGCACCTTCGGGTAACGGCTTGGACGGCATGTTGTTCTTCTTCATCATGGATATTTTCAATCCGATGATGAAACTCATCGCCAATTTCGGCTATGTCGCAGGGATTATTCTGGTCATGGTGGGTATCTCCCGCCTTTTGAAAACCTCGCAAGAGGGCGCTAAAGGCCCTGGCGGTATCGGGACATTGTTCGTGTTCTTTGTTGCGGGTTGCCTCCTTTCGCTGGATGCCATTCTTGGTGCGGTCGGCGGCAGCTTCTTTAATTCGGATTTCTTCGGCCTCTTTGGTGGCGGGCATGTTGCAGACTTTGCGCTTCTGTCCCAAAGCACCGGCGATGCCGCAATCGACAACCATATTCTGGCTGTGATCAGCGCGGTTGTCGGCTTTATGATAATTATTGGCACGATCGCCTTTGTTCGTGGTATATTCTTATTGCATCAGGTTGCCGATGGTAACCAGCAAGCCTCTCTCATGGCAGCGATGACACACATTATTGGTGGCGCGTTTGCTGTGAATATCGGAAGCGTGATCAACGCTGTCGAAAGCACCTTCGGTCTAAATGTCGTTCAGTTCATCTAATTAAGAAAGCATAAGGAGGAAAACATGCTTACACTGAAACACCTCAACAAAACCACACTTGTTGCTTCTGCCGCTCTGGTTGCCGTTATGGCAACAAGCCCAGCTTTTGCAGGTAACAACTTCAACAACATCGCCGAGAACATTACAAACTCGATCTCCGACTTCCCGACATTGCTGTCCGCTCTGTCGTACCTGTTCGGTCTTCTGCTGGGTGTTCTGGGTGTGATGAAAGTGAAAGATCACGTTGAGAACCCAATACAGACACCTCTGAAAGAAGGCGCGATCCGTCTTGCTGCCGGTGGTGCCCTGTTCGCCCTTCCGATCATGTTCGAATCCATGCAGAACACAATCGGCCAAGGTTCGACAGTTTCTCAACAAAACCTGAATGCTCTGACATTCTAATTTTAGAGGTTTGATGAAAACCATACCGATTACGTTAGGCATTGCCCGCAAGGGCAATGCCTCTCTCTTTCAGGGCATGACCCCTGCGGCGCAGCTTGAATTGAAGCAAAAGATCTTCGAGCGCGACAATCACACATGCCAATGCTGCGGCTTTCAGGCCAAGAAATACCAAGAGGTTTTGGCTCTGGATGAGGCACTCGGCACAAAGGTTGATAACCTTGCCACCACCTGTATTTTTTGCCACCAGTGCTTTCATATGGATAAGGTCGCCGAGATGCGTTCGGGTGTGCTGATCTGGCTGCCCGAAATCGCGCAGGCCGACCTTCACAATATCGCCCGTGCGCTTTATGTGGCACGTATCTCGCAAGGCCCGATGTCGGAAACGGCGCGTGCCATTCTCGATTCTCTGATGACGCGCCGCGAAGATGTGCGCAATCGTTTAGGGACTGATGACCCTTATGTTTTGGCAGGGGTCTTCCGCGACTATATCGGACGCAGGCATTATGCCGAACGGACCAAAAAAATGGAGGGCGTGCGCTTGTTCCCGCTGGATCGTCGCCTCATTAAAGAAGAAGATATGGAATTTAACCAGTTTCCGCAGATTCTCGCCTTCTGGCGTTCGAAAGACGGACCTTTTGGCGGCAAAGTCCCCAATGGCTGGATCGACTTTTTCAAAGATACCGTCCGCAAGTCGGCCTGACGCCGACGAAACACGTGATTTTCCCTGAATCGTTTGTGATTGAGGCCTGTTCTTGAGGCCACAGCCAAGTTATAGTTTCATGGTGTAAAATTGATTTGGATTCTAACCGACCTGCTTGAAGCCCTATGAAATTTGTCGAGTCATTCCTCCGGCCTTTCCAGTTTGCGATGAAGCAAGCTCTGGAGACCTTTATCACGCTGGAAACATCTGATGATAAGACGACGCTGGCCACTATGGACGGCTCGCTGGTTTCGTATGTGCGCGTTGATGGTGCCCGCCAGATTATCGGTGAGGATGAATATAACCACATCGTCCAATCTGCGACCGTCAAGATCGGTTCGCGCTTTGACCGCGCAGGCCATGCCCTTCAAATTTATTTCGTGCGTGATCCGTCACGTATTAAGGGAGAACTGGAACGTCTTGTTCAACCCTCCCGAACCACGGCGCGCAATATCGGTCTTGAGATGGATGACGTGTTTGAAGAACGCGCCCGCCACCTCCAAAAATTCCTGTCTTATGAAGAATGTTATTTCGTTTTGTGGACACGTCCCTCGTCGCTGTCCAAGGCTGAGCTGGATCGCATTAAAAAGGAAAGCAAGCGCGGCGATAAATGGGTGCATGCGCCCAACGCGCAAAATCCGTTCGGCGGCTTGGATGCCCTGCGCACACGTCACAAAAGTTATGTAACGGCGATCCTCTCGGCTATGGATGAGCTTGGGGTTTCCTGCTCTCTTTTGGAAGCGCATGAAGCTTTGACGGCTGTTAAAAACAACCTCTTTCCTTCAAAGCCCAACAATAACTGGCGTGCTTGTCTGCCCGGCGACCCTTTGCCGCCTCGTGCACCGACATCGACATCGGACATGTCGGATATTTTGTGGCCTCCATTACGCGAACAACTCGCGGCAGGTGATGCCAAGGTCATGGATGAAACGGTCGTGCAGATCGGTGATCTCCTTTGGGCAGGGGCCGACGTGGTTCTGGCACCCATGGACCCAACCCCTTTCCCGCAGCTTTTGAACAGATTGTTTGAAGCCCAAGTCCCTTACCGTATTTCCTTCCTTTTAGAAGGCGGCGGGGCGCAAGCCATGCAATTCAGAACATTTCTGGCGACCATTTTTGGTGTGACAAATGCGATGAACCGCCAGATCAAGTTCGCATTGGAAGGCCTTGAGGCCATGTCGCGCACGGAACCTGTCGTGCGCCTTCGCATTTCACTTGCAACCTGGGCCAAGCGCGGTGAAGGCCAGCTTGTGCGCGATCGTCTCTCAACCCTTGTGCAGGCGGTTGAAAGTTGGGGCTATTGTCAGGTCTCCGAAGTTTCGGGCGATCCGCTTGATTGTGTGATGTCATCCGCGATGGGTATTCATTGTGCGGGAACAGCGCCTGCGGCTGTCGCACCTATGGCAGAGGTCATGAAGCTTTTACCGTGGCAGCGCCCAAGCTCGCCCTTTGATGAGGGTGCGATTATATTGCGTACACCTGACGGCAAAGTCTGGCCTTACCAGACGGGGACAAATATGACGACGACATGGTTCGATCTCATTTTTGCGCAACCCGGTGCGGGTAAATCGGTTTTGATGAATACGCTCAATCTGGGCACGATCGTCTCGCCCGGTCTTTCCAAACTTCCCTATGTGGCGATTATCGATATCGGCCCCTCATCCTCGGGTTTAATCTCCCTTATTAAAGATGCGTTGCCGCCATCGCGTGCGCACGAAGCCGCTTATTACCGCCTGCAGATGAGTCAGGAATATGCGATCAACCCGTTTGATACGCAATTGGGTATGCGTAACCCTTTACAGGATGAGCGCGCCTATCTGATTGAGCTGATGACGCTGCTTTGTACGCCGCCAGGAAACGAAAAGGCCTATGACGGAATTTCCCAATTATGTGGTTTCGTCGTGGATGAAATGTATCGCTGGCGCTCTGACGGTGAAGCCAATGCGGAAGCCAGACCCTACCTGCCACGTATTGACGGTGAGGTCGATGAGGCGTTGCGTAAACATAATGTGCATCTGCCGACCGATCCGTACTGGTGGGATATTGTCGACAAATTCTTCGATTTGGGCCTCTATCACGAAGCCAATCTGGCGCAGCGCCATGCTGTCCCGACCTTGGCGGATGCCATCACAGCCGCTCGCCGCCCGCAAATCCGAACATTGATGGAGCAAACCTCAATCGGTTCGGGTGCGGAAAGTGTCATTAACGCATTTGAGCGTATGATTACCTCTTCTATCCGTGAATATCCGATTCTCTCCTCTGTCACGCGCTTTGAAATTACCGATGCCCGCGTTTGCTCGCTGGATTTGATGGATGTCTGTCCGCAAGGGGATGATACGGCAGACCGTCAGACCTCGATCATGTATATGCTGGCCCGCCACGCGCTGGTACGTGCCTGGTGGATGGGGCCTGAGGCGCTTCGCTTCATTCCCGAAAAATACCGCCCGTTCCATGAGTTGCGCTTACAGGATCTGGCAGAAACGCCCAAACGTCTCTGCTTTGACGAATTTCACCGCACCAGCTCTTCGGCTGCCGTGCGCGGGCAGGTTATTCGTGACGTGCGTGAAGGCCGTAAGCGCGGCGTGCAGATTGTTCTTGCCTCGCAGCTTCTGGACGATTTTGATGACGATATGGTCGATCTGGCAACGGGTGTCTGGGTGCTGGGAACGGCTGTGTCCGAAAATGCCGTTGAGAATGTCCGTCAGCGTTTCGGTTTGACCGAAACCGCACGGAATGTCATCCGCTATCGCCTGACGGGCCCGCGCTCTTCCGGTGCGCCGGCCCTCCTGATTTTAGGGACGACTGACGGGCGTTACGAGCAACATCTGATCAATACGCTGGGGCCGATTGAGCTTTGGGCGCTTTCAACTTCTGCCGAAGATGTGGCGATCCGCCGCCGCCTTTATTCCAAAATCGGTGCGGCACGTGCCCGACGCATTCTGGCGACATACTTCCCCGGCGGTTCGGCACGATCCGAGATCAAGCGCCGCGTCATTGCTAAATCCGAAAATGCGCAAGGCGAAAACCGCAATGCGGCTGTCTCTGCTGTGATTGAGGAAATTGTTGAGGAGCTGGCAACCGCGTCTCTTAAGGCCAATGATCCGGGTGCGGCCTCATCACAATCTGCCGCGCAGCAAAAACAGCAACCCCAAAGAGCCCCGCAGGCCCAGCAAACCAAGCCTATTGACCAGAACACGACATGAGAAGTGCAGCACAAGCGGGAAAACTGAAGAAGCGCAAATGGAAACGCTGGGTGGCCCTCACCGTGCTTGTCTTAGGTGGAGGAATTTACTGGTGGGGCGTGCAGCCGATCATCTATCAGGGGTCCATTCTTTTCGGGATTTGCCGAACCTATGTCGAACTGAACAGCCAGTATCCCAGCACTATCAATTTTATTGATCTCAGAGAACGCGGACCGAAGGTCAGTGTGGAATATGTAACCTCGGACCCGTTCGGGCAACGCCTGACAAACGAGGCCACCTGTACCTTTAAGCGCGGCCCCAATCAGGAAGTTTTGCTGGAGAGTTTTCGCTTTAAGCGGGGTCTAAATGACCGCCGTTATCGTTTCGAGGCCGAAGACCCTGCCAAAATTGAGGCTTTTAACGCAACGATTCCGATCATTGCCGCCAATCCGCCACCCCTTTTTGTGCTCGGCCCCGGGCGAACACTCGAAGAGTTGAAAAGATAGGGGTGCCGCCCCATTTTTATCAAATGGTTAAAATTTGCGAAAACTTAACCTGATCCCTTATACTATGGGGGAGAAAGTGAAATTGGGGTAATTTATGGTCCAGCAAGCACCGCAAACACAAACCGGCGCAAAAGCTCAGGCAGGAATACAAAAATTCCAGAAAATGCCTGAAGATACGCCTGTTCTGCCCTCTTTATACAAAACAATGCCTGTTGAGTTGGTTGTCAATGGCGGGCGATCCGCAGCCATTTTTCACAAAACGCCTTTGCCTGAATCGATCTGGTGGGCCGAATATGACATGGATTTGAAGTCCATGTATTTTGTCACTGTTACGGGCAAAATTATCGGTTTGGGCTTTCCGATTACGCCCGTTCTGCACAGCAAGCTTTATCAGGCCAAAGTCGTGAATTTCGTCTTTGTGACCGAAGAAAATATGCCCATCACCCCTTATACCGTACCCCTTATCATCCGTTACACATCCGACGGAAATATAGAGGAGGTGTGAAAATGACGAATGTTGCACCAATGACAAAATCGACAGGGAATGACGCCGCGACACAGGAGAAGATTCGCAGACTTATTTTGTCGAGCCTGTCCTATCTGGCCTCGAAGGGCAATGAGGATGCTTTGAAAGCCATGGACGAAGTGCAGGAAATCGCATCGAAAAAAATGGAAGAATTGGACCCGAAACTGAGAGCCCATATTGAGAAGGCTTTGGCTTCGGTTAGAAAATAGGAGAAAAGAAAATGGGAGTATTAACAAGTGCGGCAGCACGCACCAGATTGGCGGCAGCAAACGGAGTTTTTGGTGACAATAAGGCGGTGGGTAACGTCATTATTAGTCAAGTCGCACAAACTTTGCGTCAGAGCGAATTGTCCTCGGCGGAAAGAGGCCGCGTTCCCGCATTGGAACGCCGCCTGATCGGTTCGAATGTCGCCGAGACCATTGGACGCCATTATAATAATGAAACGTCATCAAACAGTTTTAATAATATGGACGCGAACCTGACATGGTATCAGCAGCGCTCCCAATCCTTTACACCTGCGCAATCAAGCGCCATTTTCCGCGAGATGGAAGCGCATCCTGATCGGTTTGCAAGCCGCCTAGGTGGGACCAATTTCCGAAGTTATGTCACAGGGATCATACAAAGAGCCCCTGCTCAGGCTGCGGCTGCCCGCCCGGCACCGGCTCAACCGCAACGCGATGCGCCTGCCAGACCTCAGCCACGCCCGAGTGCGGATCGTCAGCGTAGTGCGCCGCCGCCTGCGGCGCGTCCTGATTCCGCGTCGGATGATGCTGCCGCTGCTGCCTCGGATAGCTCTGCGCCTCCCCCTGCACCTGAACCTGTTCAAGATGACGGTTACGGCTTTGTGGCGCAATCAACACGTCTATTGGCTGACCCTGACACCCGCCCGCAAGCAGCAGAAACGCTTTTGCAAGGTGCAGCCCCTATCATTGCTGATAAATGGGGTGTAGATGAATCCGCCATCTCAGGAAATGTAACGGCTCTTTTACAAGCCGATCCTGCGCTTGCTAATCGTGTCGCATCTGAAATGGCAGCCCATCCCCAGACACTGCGCGCAGATATAGAGGGGGGGATTTCCAGTATGGAGGGGTTTGCAGCATTTGCACAAAATTACCCCCAAACCGCAAGTGTTCTTTATTCGGCAATGGCTAAAACCAACCCCGAATATATGGCAGAGATGACAGGGGCAACAATGGAGATGCAACTCCTGACAGTTGCCCCGAACACTGATTTTGGCGCGCGTGTTAACGCAGTATTTGGACCAGGCGGTGCAGGAAACGCTTCTCTTCAGGCGCTTTTGCAAGACCCTGAAAAAGTCAGCAATCTTTTCAAGAATATGGGCGGTTTGCTGCAAGGTGAAAATGGTGAACAGCTCAGCCCCGAAGCTATGGAAGCCGTGGTTGCCGATATTGAGGCCAAGCCGGAATTTTATCTCCGTATGCTGTCTAGTGATAATCCTAAAACACAGCTTGCGGGTATGAGTAATGAAGCCTATGCCGCACTTGCCCAAACGCAACAACCAAGCGGTATTGAAGGCATGCTGATGCGTTTTATGCTTGGCGATGATTTTGATTACAGTAACCCCGCCAATCGCGGTGTTGTAGCGTGCCTTGCAGCTCAACCCGGTGCTATCATGTCGTGTATGAGACAATTGTCAGCCGAAGGTGAGGCTATTTCTGCAGGCGGAGGTAGTCGCTCAATGTTTCAGTCTGCACGCCTCTATCTACGCGCTGCCACCGATATGGATTTCCGTGACGAAGTGAATGCAGTTGAAGACGTTCGCAACCGCGGTTCGGCTTGGGAACGACGCAATGGCATCACATTCGACAATACTGTCGTGCAGCGTTTGGATGTGGAAACAGGTCTGATGACCACTTTACCGCCCCCCGGTCAAGCACAACCCCCGACAGAAGGACCTGCTACAGACGTTCCCGGTAACAGACGTGTCCCTCAGGCAGGCGACATTGTGAGTGTTGACCCCAATGCCTATATCTAATCAAGATAAATAATCGCGTGCGATATCGACAGTGCCCTCTTCATTGAGGGCATTGTAGTTTTTGGACAACCATTCCTGTCCCGCCTTGCGCCCCTCATCTTTTAAGAATGAGAGAAAAGGCCAGCTCGTGTCGAACTTGCTTGCCAAGGAGAGGTCTTTCAGCATTTCATCCGAACGGATCGCGTGAATAAGGATGTCTTTATAATCATCCTTATACTCATCTTTGAGCATGTCTTCGTGAATAAGTTTTTTCACAAAATTGATGCTGCGTAATTCATGCAGCAATGAATTATTAAAAGTGATTTCGTTCTCGCGGTTTTCAATGTCGTAGGCATCATAGGGCAGGACTTCGCGACGGATCGGATTGACGTGTACAATCAAAATATCGCGGCATTGCGATTGGTAAAATAGGGGCCAGAGAGAAGGGTTCCCCGTATACCCACCGTCCCAGTAAGCATCTTCGCCGATCTCGACAGCTTGAAAAAGATCTGGCAATGCTGCCGAGGCCAGCAGAACATCGCAGGTGACATCTTTATGCGAAAAAATCTTTGATGTTCCCCGGCGCACATCGGTGGTTGAAATGAAGAGTTTGATATCGCCCGCCGATATCACATTGGGGTCAACCATCTTAGACAAAATATCTTTCAAAGGATTGATATTGAGAGGGTTGAATTGGTAAGGGGAGAAGGCGCGCACAACAGAATCATAGGCTGCATAAGTGCTCGAATTATTCAGACCCCATTGCGGCATAAAGGGGTTCAAGGCCATCATATATTCAAAAGGTGTGCGGTGGACGGGGCTGAAAGCGGCTCCCGCCTCGGATACTTCCCACCAAAAATCGGAGAGCAGTTGCTTTGCGCCCTTAACGCCGCCTTTAGCCATCCCTTGCGCCAGAATGGCGGCATTCATTGAGCCGGCGGAGGTTGCGGAAATCCCCTCAAAATCGATGCGGTCGTCTTCAAGCAGAGCATCGAGAACACCCCATGTGAATGCACCATGCGCGCCGCCGCCTTGCAGGGCGAGATTGAGTTTCTTACGCTTTTTTGGCGCTGCTTTTGTGTGTTTCTTGGTCATTGTCCTGCAAGAGCGAGGGGATAATCCCTGCGGCCCCCATCGCTTGTTTCATGAAGAAATGTTTGGCGGGCGAAACACGTGATACAAGGCGTAAGCCTGCACGACGCAATGGGCCCACGAAAGGCAAGTTATTGGAAAACAGTTTATTGAGCGTATCGGTTGCTGCCATCATCGCCATGGTGTCGATGCGGCGTTTGCGCTGGTAGATATCCAGCAAATCCTTATGTCCGAGATCCTGCTTTTTGGCATGAGCCTCTTCGAGAAGTTCGGTCAGAACCGCAATATCACGGAAGCCGATATTCAGGCCTTGTCCTGCAATCGGGTGCATACCGTGTGCGGCCTCGGCAACCAATACCATACGCGGCCCCGTATAGTCATAAGCATGCAGCAATCCGAGCGGGTAGGTAAAGCGCTCACCCGTCAGCTCAACGGCGCCATAAAAATCCGGAAAGCGTTCATTCAGCGCAGCATTGAATGTCGGAATATCCCACTGCAGCGGTGTGTCTTTGGTTTTGGCATGAATGGTCCAGACAACCGAGGAGCGGTGACGTCCTTGCTCATCATCACACATCGGCAATACGGCAAACGGTCCTTCCGAACGGAAGTTTTCAACCGCGATATCACAATGCGGGTTTTCGTGAATGACATTGCAGACAATGGCTTGCTGGCGATAAGACCAGCTACGGGTCGGAATATCCATGAAACGGCGCACGATCGAGCCGCGTCCGTCCGCACCGACTATAAGAGCGCTGGTTAGTGTTCGTCCGTTCTTTAAAATCGTTTTGGCGTTTGTTTTGCTCACGGAAAAATCGGCGACCATCTCAGGGGCAATCAATGTGGCCAGATCATATGTTGCAATTGTTTCATAAAGAGCTTTGCGAATGAGGCGGTTTTCCAGTATCCAGCCGAATGTCTTGCCGCCGACTTCTTCCGAGAAAAATTCGAGAAGAACGGGGCTGTCACCATCCAGTATTTGGATATCGCGAATAGGCGCAGCAAATTCTTGTAAGTGCTCCCAGACACCCGCCTGATCCAGCATTTTTTGAGAAGCCCATGAGACAGCCGTTGTGCGCCCGTCAAAGCTGGCCTCTAAGGCTTTTTGCGGGTCTTGGGTGTCAATGCAGGCGACTTTCAGGCCTGATTTTGCAAGGCGTGCAGTCAGGCTGAGGCCTGCTAAACCGCCACCGACAATCACCACATCGAATTTATCCTGAGCCTGCATGGGCTTTATATCCTTGTTCGCAGTTGCAAGACACTCTAAGTACTTATTCGGAGAAAAAAGAGGGCTTGGGCTCTTTTCTTCCTCTTCGCGTTCAGAGTATAAGGACATATAGAACGAAAAGGCAGGTTTGTCATGAAAATGGTTATGGCGGTTATTAAACCCTTCAAACTCGATGATGTAAGAGACGCTCTGATGAAAATCGGAATCGAAGGGATGACGGTGACGGACGTCAAAGGCTTTGGTCGTCAAAAAGGCAAGACCGAGGTCTATCGCGGTCAGGAATATACTGTTTCCTTCTTACCCAAAATCAAGCTCGAACTCGTTGTTGCCGACAAGCAGGCCGATGAGGTTGTTAAAGCCATTCAGGACACTGCCGGCACAGGCCGTATCGGTGATGGAAAAATCTTCGTCTGGGATATCGAATCCGCAGTGCGCATCCGCACAGGCGAAAGCGGCGATACAGCGCTTTAATTACAAGATGGCTGACCAGCGCATTGATATACTCTGCTATGCTCTTGATCGCTGGGATGATCTGAAAACCGCCAATGCCTTTCTTGATCAGCCTCCCTTTGATGCGCGCCTGACCAAAATTTTCCCTGTCCAAGCCACGGTGATTTCCAACTGCCACTATACGCTTGCCCAAATATGGGCGGGAAAAAACTATCACGTTGCGCAGAATAATTGCAGCATTCCCGAAAAATTCGACTTTGCTGCAACATTTCCTGAAAAAGATAAGGTTTCCGCCTTTTACCAGCTTCGCAGTTTGCTGCTAAAAATGAAAAAGAATGCCGAATTTATCGCTATAGCGCACAATGAAGCGGGCGGGAAACGCCTATCCAAATGGCTGGCGGAGATGGGTTGCGATATTATTGATGAGATCACTAAATATCATTGCCGTGCCGTACGGGCATCTGCACCTGAAGATATCTCGAAGGAGATTTTGCAAGGCCAATATAAAGGGCCGCACGGGCTGGTCACGCAGGCAGGGATTTTCGGGGCAGACAAGATTGATGCCGGCTCTGCTCTGCTTTTAAATAATTTGCCGCAAAGGCTGACGGGTAAGATAGCGGATTTCGGATGCGGCTATGGCTATCTGACGCATGCCCTGAAAGATCATGGCGCTGAGATTTGTGCTTATGACGACGATTGCCGCGCCGTTTCTGCGACATCTGTGAATGTGCCCGAGGCAAAGACAATCTGGTGGGATTTGACCGTTCAACCCTACGAGGCTCCTTTTGATGCGATTATCATGAACCCGCCATTCCATGAAGGTAAAAAGGAAAGTGTCGGGCTGGGACAGAAGCTGATTGAGGTGGCTGCGCTCTCATTAAAGAAGGGCGGGGCGCTCTATATGGTGGCGAACCGTCACTTACCCTATGAAAAAATTCTGACGCAGCATTTTGCTGCATTCACCCTTCTTGCTGAGGAAAAGGGTTTCAAAGTGTATAAGGCGATGAAATGAGTAAGCACGGCAAAATCAAATCCGCGTTGCGGCTGGATCGATTACTGGGAAATCTTGGGTACGGGACTCGTTCGGAATTGCAGCGCGCAATTCGCAATGGCTGGGTGACATATCAGGGTGAAGAGCTGACCAACCCAGCACAAAAAATCGATCTCTCCAAAACGGATGCTGCGCAACTCTTGTTTGACGGGCAAATGCTAGATCCGTTTCCACCGCTGATTCTGATCATGCATAAACCCGCAACTTATGTCTGCGCCCATGATGAGAAAGACGGGCCTTCAGCGATGAATTTGCTGCCGCACCGTTTTTCCTTACGTTCGCCGCAACTCTCTTTTTGCGGGCGTCTGGACATGGATTCAACGGGCCTTGTCCTGATGTCGGATGATGGACAATTGCTGCACCGTGTGACGCACCCTTCCACCCATTTACCTAAAATTTACGAGGTGGAATTGGAAAGCCCGCTGAACGGTTCGGAAGATGATATTTTCGCAAGTGGCGAAATGATGCTGGACGGTGAAGATAAACCCTTAAAGCCTGTGATTATGGAGGTCTTGTCGGCAAAGCATGTGCGCATGACGCTGACAGAAGGGCGCTATCACCAGATCAAACGGATGTTCGAGGAAGTGGGCAATAAGGTTGCCGCCTTGCACAGGACAGAAATCGGGCCTATTCTACTGGGAGATTTACCTGAAGGGGAATGGCGGCCTTTAAGTGAGGATGAGCTGTCCATCCTTTATGAAAGTGTCGGCCTGTAAAGTTTAAAGGAGAGCAAGCCATGGCAAAAAAAGACGAAACACAGACCGAAAAATGTCATGCCAGTTTGGGTGACGGTGTTTTATTCGCTGCCCTTCTTTTGACGCTGGGGCTGATTGCCACAGGTTGGTTTATTTCTTCAGGCCTCACAAATTTCAGAAATTATGATCGTTATGTGACAGTCAAGGGTTTGGCGACCAAAGATATCGAAGCGGATCTTGCTATCTGGTCGCTTTCGACGACGGTGACGGGCGCCGATCTTGTCGAGACACAAGGCCGCCTTGAGGGTGACGGCGAAAAAGTGCGCGCTTTTTTTGCCAAGCACGGGTTCGAGCCCGACAACATCAAAATGCAGAATTTGCAGGTGACGGATAACGAAGCCGACCCATATAGCAGCAACCGTGGCGGCCCGCGCTTTGTTTTGTCGCAGACTTACATTGCCAGAACAGCCGACCCGCAAAAAATGATCGCCGCATCCGAAGATTTGGGAACGCTACTAAAGCAAGGCGTGGTGATCGGTTCGGGACAAAGCTATTCCGCGCAGCCTCCGCAATATCTCTATACGAAGCTGAATGATGTGAAGACGCAACTTCTCGAAGAGGCAACTGCCAATGCGCGCCAATCTGCCGAACAATTTGCCAAGGATTCCGGACAGGATATCGGTGTAATCCGTACCGCCAATCAGGGCGTCTTTCAGGTTTTGCCGCGTGACCCTGTCACCAACATGCAGGAAGAGCAGCAATTCGAGAAAACCTTAAGGGTTGTCGTTACGCTGGATTATTATTTACGCGATTAATCTCAATCGTCGTGGAAGAGACCTTCTTCGAAGTCTCTTAGCTCGCGCTCGGACATTGCGAGCGCATCGGCATGAAGCCCCGTTTCGCGGGCAACCATGCGGTAGATATGTTCATATTTCAAAGTCCCGCCTGTGCCTTCATGCATCACCTGCCAAGCCAAAGCCGCATCCATCGTGATAATGGATTTATCGGGCTGGTTACGTTTGCGCAAATGCTCGTTCGTCAATTTCACGATAATGCGCAAAGCCACATCGGAGACCTCGACCTTGTGGTGGGCCACATAGCGCGGTCGCAAATTTTGTAAGATCGTAAAGGTTTGCTCTTCATTCGGGATCGAAAGCTCAACCTTTTGGAAACGTCGATCCATGGCGGGGTCGACTTCGACATAGATACGGTATTCATCCTTGGTTGTCGCGCCGATCACATTCAATGTTCCTGCAGTCAGATAAGGTTTCATGACTTCGGAGAGGCCTTTATAGGAACTTCCCTCACAAGTCGGCATGATCTGGTGAATTTCATCAATAAACAGGATGGTCTTAGGGTATTCAGGATCAATATAACGCTCGCCGATCCCTTTCAAAAGTGGCACAACGCGGCCCTGAAACTCGGAAATTTGCGACGTTCCCGCCGCCATGGAGGCGAGATCAAGCTCCAGAACACGAGCGCCTTTCAGGTAATCAGGAACTTTGTCTTGCACAATCAATTGGGCGAGGCCAACACACAGGGCGGTTTTACCCACCCCTGCAGGTGCCTGCAGCATCACGTTTTTGCGACCCTTTTGCAGCAAAATCAGAATGACTTCCTGAATTTCACGGTCGCGTCCCGTGATCGGGTCATAACGGTCAAGGCGCGCATTCTCGGTAAAATCCGTACAATATTTACCGATGAGCTCATCCATTTCCTCATCTGTGAATTTAAATCCGGGTTTCTTGCTCATGATGTTTTCTCTCTCATGCTCTTAAAAGAGTTTCTTGATCTCGTTCTCGTGATAGCCCTGCGCATAAAGGGCGGCGGTCAGATCGCCGTAGCGGATGTGATTGTGGGTGGCCTCTAGCAAAGCACCTTTCGGGTGAAAGCCGATCCCCAAACCTGCAGCAACAATCATATCACGATCATTCGCGCCGTCACCAATCGCCAGGACGTCTTCGGGCTTGCAGCGATATTTCGTGCAATATTCACCCATTAAAGTGAGTTTCGCTGAGCGATCAAGGACAGGTTCAACCAGATGTCCCGTTATCTGCCCGCCTTCAATTTGCATGATATTGCCGTGATGATGGTCAAAGCCGCAGAGTTTTGCGACATGGCCCGTAAAAAAGGTGAAGCCGCCCGACACCAGAACGCACATGCCCGAATGGGCTTTCATTGTTGCGATCAAAGCGCGAGCACCTGTGCTGAGAACCATATCTTCGCGCACAATCTCAAGCTGGCGGGCATCGGCCCCAGCAAGAAGGGCCATGCGTTCACGTAGCGAGCTTTTGAAATCCAGTTCGCCGCGCATGGCTCGCGCAGTGATTTCGGAGACTTTTTCACCCAGACCGAAACGTCCTGCCACCTCGTCCAGTGTTTCGGTGGTCACAATTGTTGAATCCATATCCGCCATCAGTAGACGTTTGCGCCGGCGCCCCACATTTTCCTGAAAAAAGCGGTCGACTTTGGCTTGGTCGCATAAATCACTGACTTTGTGCCATGTCTCCTCGGTCAGTGTATCTGTGAGGATGAAATCCATAGCGCGGTTCATCGCCAGTTCGCGGCGATCTTCAACCCGCGCACGACCTTCATCCAGAATATATTCGATGCCTGACAGAAAGCCGTCAGCGAAAAACATCTGCGAGGTGACAAGGGTCAGGATGAAACTCATGCTGCCAACCATCTCCGTTTTTTGCTGCACAATGTGCCGTAAAGCGCGACGGTTCTGGCCCAGCCATATTTTAAGGCGTCATCGGTGATGGCGTGCCCGATCGAGACTTCTGCCGTGTAGGGAAGTTCATCCAGAAACCACTCCAGATTATCCAGATTGAGGTCGTGGCCTGCATTTACACCCATGCCCAGATCGTGGGCTTGTTCGCCAGCGCGTTTGTAGGCGGGCAGGATTGTTTCGGCCTCACCTTTCAAATGGGCAAACGCATAAGGGCCCGTGTAAAGCTCAACCCTGTCCGCACCGATATCATAGGCTTCGCGGGCGATCTCGGCATCGGGATCAATGAACAGAGAGACGCGCTTCTTGGCATCTTTCAATTGTCCGATAACTTTGAGAAGCAGGGCGTGATTGTCGCGGATATTCCAGCCCGCATCCGATGTTTTGGCGTGGGGTGGGTCGGGCACCAAGGTGACCTGATCGCAAGTGGAGGCGCAGACCAGCTCCAGAAACTTGGCGTCGGGATAGCCTTCGATATTAAATTCGCGGGCCTCATCGCCAAAATCATCCAGCGCCTTTCCAATCAGAGCCACGTCGGAATAGCGTATATGGCGCTCATCAGGGCGGGGGTGAATGGTCAGGCCGCTTGCACCGGCTTCTAAAACAAGCTGCGCATGTTCGGCAAGATCGGGATAGCCGATATCGCGCTGGTTGCGTAAGAGGGCGACTTTATTCAAATTGACACTGAGTTTTGTCATCGGATTTCAGAGGTTCTGGTCGTAACGAATCTTTTTCCTATCATGCGGCATTTTTGGACGGGTCACAACAGGATTGCCCCTTGCATTTTTGTCGTGAGAGACCATGATAGAACCCTCTATTGCAAAGCAACAACAAGGATCACTTGTAACCGTTAAGGACGATGCCATGAGCAAACCTTCCCTTCTTCCCCGCAATCCCCGTTTTTCTTCCGGTCCGACAACAAAACATCCGGGCTGGTCATTGAAAGAACTTGAAAGCGCGTTGACGGGACGTTCCCACCGCTCGGCAGAAGGTAAGGTCCGCCTTTTCGAAGTGATTGAGATGCACCGCGAATTGCTGGGTATTCCCGATGATTATAAAATCGGCATTGTTCCCGCATCCGATACGGGTGCTGTGGAAATGGCGATGTGGTCAATGTGCGGGGCACGCGGCACGGATGTTCTCGTCTGGGAAAATTTCTCGAATGACTGGGGAAAAGACGCGATTGATTTCATGAAGCTCGAAAATGCCCGCGTGATGAACGCGCCATACGGGCAACTGCCTGACCTCTCAAGTGTCAACTGGGACAATGACGTTGTCTTCCCTTGGAACGGTACAACTTCGGGTGCACGCATTCCAAACCATGACTGGATTCCCGCCGACCGCAAGGGTCTAACCATTTGTGATGCCACCTCAGCGGTTTTTGCGTATGAGATGGATTGGTCCAAACTGGATGTGACGACCTGGTCCTGGCAGAAAGTTTTGGGTGGCGAAGCAGCCCACGGCATGTTGGTTCTCTCGCCCCGTGCGGTTGAACGTCTGGAAACCTACAAGCCTGACCGCGCTTTGCCGAAAATTTTCCGTATGACCAAAGGCGGGAAATTGAATGACGGTATTTTTAAGGGTGAGACGATCAATACGCCTTCGATGCTGGCGGTCGAGGATTGTCTGGCGGCATTGAAATGGGTGAAATCCATCGGCGGCCTTCCTGCCATGATCAAACGCTCTCAGGATAATCTGGATGTTGTCGAAGAATGGGTTGCCACGAATGACTGGGTGGATTTCCTGACTACGGATAAAGAAATCCGCTCTGCCACCTCGATTTGCTTGCGTATTATCGATGATGAAATTCAGGCTCTACCCGAAGAGGACCAGCAGGCTTTTGTGAAAACCATCACGAAAAAGCTCGCCAATGAGGGGGCTGCCTATGATTGTGCGGCTTACCGTACGGCACCTGCGGGTTTCCGTTTCTGGGGCGGCGGCACAGTTGAGTCATCGGATTTGGAGGCCGCCCTGCCATGGCTGACATGGGCTTACAACGAAGCCAAAGCCGAGCTTCACGCCAAAGCCGCCTAACATAGATTTTTAAAATTTAAGGGATGTGAGATATGCCAAAGGTACTGATCAGCGATAAAATGGATCCGCTGGCGAAAGAGATTTTCGAAAAGCGCGGAGTTGAGGTTGATGTGAAAACGGGCCTTTCCGAAGAAGAGCTCATTAAGATTATCGGTGAATATGACGGTTTGGCTGTGCGCTCCTCGACAACCGCAACGCCCGCACTTTTGGTGGCTGCCAAAAACATGAAAGTGATCGGACGCGCCGGCATCGGTGTTGACAATATTGATCTGAAAGAAGCGACCAAGCACGGCATTATCGTCATGAACACGCCGTTTGGTAACTCAATCACGACAGCCGAACACGCAATTGCTATGATGTTTGCGCTGGCACGTGATATCCCACAGGCCTCGGCTTCAACGCATGCGGGCAAATGGGAAAAATCAAAATTCATGGGTGTGGAGCTGTACTCCAAAACACTCGGCGTGATCGGTTGCGGCAATATTGGTTCGATCGTGATTAATCGCGCCCAAGGGCTGAAGATGAATGTAATCGGTTACGATCCGTTCCTGACGGATGAGCGCGCCAAGGAAATGGGTATTGAAAAGGTTGAGCTTGATGAGATTTATGCGCGTTCCGATTTCATCACGCTGCATGTTCCCAAAAACGACAAAACCAAGGATATGATCAACAAGGCCGCGATTGCCAAAATGAAAGACGGCGTGCGCATCATCAATTGTGCGCGTGGCGGT
Organism: Pseudobdellovibrionaceae bacterium; assembly: GCA_050251555.1. GTDB lineage: Bacteria > Pseudomonadota > Alphaproteobacteria > Micavibrionales > Micavibrionaceae > UBA2137. Next base: position 34,256 of record JBFWMN010000007.1, read on the forward strand.
CTGATTGTGGAAGAGGATCTGAAAGAGGCACTCGATAGCGGCAAAGTCGCGGGCGCGGCGCTCGATGTTTTCGCCGTCGAACCTGCCAAGGAAAACGCGCTGTTCGGTCACGAAAAACTGATCTGCACGCCGCATCTTGGGGCCTCGACGACAGAGGCGCAGGTGAATGTCGCCATTCAGGTTGCCGAACAAATGAGCGATTATTTGCTGACAGGGGCCATCACCAACGCGATTAATACGGCCTCCATTACGGCTGAAGAAGCGCCGAAACTCAAACCCTATATGGCGCTTGCCTCACAGATTGGGGCGTTCGCCGGACAAATCACCGAGCATGCGATCTCGAAGGTGGAGATCACCTATTTGGGTAAAGTGGCAAGTTTGAACGTCAAACCTTTGACCTCGACGATTCTGGCTGAGCTTCTCGGACAGTTTTCGGATTCGGTGAATATGGTGAATGCCGCAGAAGTTGCCAAAGGTAAGGGCATTACGGTGTCTGAAACCAAGCAGGAAGATTCGGATGATTTCTCAACCGCTATCCGTGTGGTTGTCGAAACCGAGAAACGTTCGCGCTCTGTGACAGGCACATTGTTCGGAAAAGGCGCGCCGCGTATCGTCGAAATTGAAGGCGTTCCTGTTGAAGCAGCCCTCACGGGCGACATGCTCTTTATCCGTAATCAGGATAAGCCGGGCCTCATTGGCGGTGTAGGGACAATCTTAGGTGAAGCGGGGCATAATATCGCGGATTTTCGTCTGGGCAGAACACCGGATGGCGCACATGCCGTGGCCCTCCTCTCGCTGGATAAACCGATCCCTGACGATCTTTTCGCCAAAGTCGACGCACTCCCCCAAGTGGATGATGCCATCCGCCTGCATTTTGCAGCTTAGTTTTAGTGAAAGATATTCAGGAATCTTTCTAATAAGTGATGAACTTGCTGATTTCGTTTTAGTGCATTCTTATATTGGCCCTCATTAAGTCCTATAGCTAGACTGTCGCCCGAGATCGAACGACCACAAGCATCAACATGTGTGATTATTTCTATGTAATGATATTCGCTAGAGAGCTCCTTTCCTTTTACCGGAAAATAGGCGGTAACTTCAAAAAGGTATTTGCCCAGAAAGGTACGATTTAAAAAATGAGAAACTTTGTTGTTTAGAAAATGCCCGTCTTTAGCCGAGCAGCATTCTGGATATGCTATTTCTCCTATGCCTGTCGGATATTCTCTATTCTTGGAAGCTTCAGTTTTTTCTTCTTGGCTCATTTGTTTTGCATCTGGACCAAAAAGGTATCTGTCTATGAGTTCATTTTCACTTAGATAGCGCCCCTCTGAATAACAAAATCCAGTGTGATTTAAAGATTGCATACAGAACAGAGCTAAGACCAAAACAAGAAACCACCATCGCTTAAAAATTTTTTTCATTCTGCTTACCTACCCAATTTTAGCGCACGCAAATTATTAGTGCCATGAAAAACCCGCTTTTTAGGCGGGCTTCTTTTTTGGGTGCATATGCCTTTAAGCGGCGAGCGGTAACGGGTGTGCGGCTGCCGCTGCGGCGACCCCCTCTTTGACAGCGCGGGCCCAAGGTGGGGCGGCACTGACGGTTGTGTAGAGTGCCGCAAGGCGCTGTGTCTCACCGCGTGTTGCAAGATTTTGTGCAGCGGCGCGAACCGATTCAGTGAAAGCTGCACGTGCGCCTGCTTCGCGCCAGTGATGGTAAGTGATGCGAAGAAAGCTGGTTGCGTGTCCGCGTTCCAGTGCTTCGCGAGCCTGATCGGCATGGTCTTGAATTGTCTCCATAGGTGAAACTCCTTGGTATTTTCTTGTTGTATTTTTTACATACTGCCAGCAAGAGTGCCTCTATGGGAACAGAAAGATGTGCTGCGCCGCAAAGAGATCAGGCCATAAAAAAGCCCGCTTTTAAGGCGGGCTCTCTTTTATTATAGGGGATTATCCTCCCTGAAATCTTACTGGCAGGCGAGACATTCCTCGTACTTGTTCTCCCCCAGTTCGCCCTGACCGGACGGCCCTGTCGGCTCCGCACCTTTGGCACGTTGCCATGAGGCATGGCTTTCTGCGCGCTGGATCGATTTCGAGCGGCAATAGTAGAGGGATTTGACACCCTTCTTCCACGCATCGAAGTGAATCTGGTGCAGGTCTTTCTTGTGCACGTTGGCAGGTAAGAAGACGTTCAGCGATTGGGCCTGACAGACGAACGGTGTGCGGTCGCCTGCATGCTCAACCAACCAGCGCTGGTCAATTTCAAAGGCGGTCTTGAACACGTCTTTTTCCATGTCGGTCAGGAAATCCAGATGCTGGACAGACCCTTCATTGGTGAAGATCGATGACCAGACATCTTCTGTGTTGTGACCTTTTTCCTCGAGCAGTTTCTCAAGATAGGAATTCTTGACGGGGAAAGAGCCCGAGAGTGTTTTGTGCGTGTAGGCATTGGCGGCAATCGGCTCAATTCCGGGGGACGAACCACCGCAAATGATCGAGATGGAAGCGGTCGGTGCAATCGCCATCTTGTTTGAAAAACGCTCCATGATGCCGTAATCGGCGGCATCAGGGCACGCGCCGCGTTCATGCGCGAGTTTCACAGATGCATCATCTACACCGCGTTTGATGTGTTGGAACATGCGACGGTTCCAGACTTTTGCCATCACGGATTCCATCGGAATCATTTTTGATTGCAAGAAGGAGTGGAAGCCCATGACGCCCAAGCCCACAGAACGCTCACGCATCGCTGCGTATTTCGCACGCTTCATCGAATCTGGCGCCTTATTGATAAAGTCGGACAGGACATTATCCAGGAAGCGCATCACATCTTCGATAAAGGTTGGGTGATCGGACCATTCGTCAAATTTGTCGAGATTGAGAGATGACAGGCAGCATACAGCCGTTCTGTCATTGCCCAGATGGTCAACACCTGTTGGCAGTGTGATTTCGGAGCACAGGTTCGACATTTTTACGGTCAAACCGGCCATCTTGTGGTGATCAGGAATGCGGTCATTCACATGATCGATAAAGACGATGTAAGGCTCGCCTGTTTCGATACGGGCGGTCAGTAGGCGAATCCACAGATCACGTGCTTTGACCTTATCAATAACGGCATTGTCTTTGGGTGATTTCAGTGCCCATTCTTCGTCACGCTCAACGGCTTGCATAAAGGCGTTGGTCACAAGAACACCATGGTGCAGGTTCAGCGCCTTACGGTTGGGGTCGCCACCTGTCGGACGGCGGAGTTCAATGAACTCTTCAATCTCAGGGTGCCAGATCGGCAGGTAAATCGCAGCAGAACCACGGCGAAGCGAGCCTTGGGAAATAGCGAGTGTCAGTGAATCCATCACGCGGATGAACGGAATGATCCCTGAGGTCTTGCCGTTACGTCCGACTTTTTCACCGATTGAGCGGATGTTGCCCCAGTAAGAACCGATACCGCCACCAAGAGACGCCAGCCAGACATTCTCGTTCCATAAGGACACGATGTCTTCGAGGCTGTCTTGTGTTTCATTCAGGAAGCAGGAAATCGGGAGGCCGCGATTCGTACCGCCATTGGAGAGAACAGGTGTCGAAGGCATGAACCACAATTTCGACATGTAATCATAAATGCGCTGGGAGTGTGCGGAATCGTCACCATAATACATGGCGACACGCGCAAACAAATCCTGCGGGTGTTCTTCGGGAAGCAAATAGCGGTCGTAAAGTGTAGAAATACCAAACTGCGTCAGATAAGCGTCGCGTGAGCGATCGATCTGAACTCTGTTTCCCCGTTCAATGTGCGCAACATCATACATGACCAATTGACTCCCCTTATTCATGCGAAAGCGGTCAGGCTTTTTAGACTGATTTAAATTTTAATGTCTGTTGAAGACAGGCTATGTGAAGACACAACCCGTAGTGTTTGACGATTATGATACTACTATATCTCGTAGGTCTCGCCAATCGGAAAGTTTTCCTATTCCCACAGGTTTTTTCCAAAACTTTGAAAAATCACGAGTGGCAGCTCTTCACAGGCAGATTTAATGATTCCCGATTCTTGATGCCCCGAATAGATTTTTTTTTACTTCTCCACATCCCCCCTGTCGCTTTTTTTGAAAAGCTCTTCTAATATGCAAACACATTATTTTTTAGGAACGGAAACAGACATCATCATGCAAATCCAGAGAACGCGTAATACGAAAATCCTTGCCACATTGGGGCCGGCCTCCTCCGACGAGGCGGTTTTACGCAAGCTTTTCGAGGCAGGGGTTGATCTCTTCCGTCTCAATTTTTCCCATGGAAGCGCCGCCGACCATAAAGCCCGTATGGATATTATCCGTAAGCTTGAAGCCGAATATGACCGCCCGATCGGTGTTGTGGCTGATCTTCAGGGCCCGAAACTCCGTGTCGGTAAATTTGCCGAAGGGTCGATTGAGCTCGAAGAAGGCATGGTCATCCGCTTTGATCTAGACCCAACCCCAGGCGATACCAAACGCGTGCAACTGCCGCACCCCGAAGTCATCAAAGCCCTGACGGCAGGCGAACAGATTCTCATGGATGACGGGAAGGTCCGCATCGAGATTGTCGAGCAAGGTAAAGACTATCTGATGGGGAAAGTGATTGCCGGTCGCAAACTCTCTAATAATAAAGGCTTTAATGTACCGGGCGTGGTTCTGCCGATTTCCGCCCTCACGGATAAAGACCGCAAGGACCTTGTTACCGCGCTGGATATCGGTGCCGACTGGATTGCACAAAGCTTCGTGCAGCGCCCCGAAGATGTGGCTGAGGCCAAAAAGCTGATCGGGGGCCGCGCCGCACTTATGATCAAGGTTGAAAAGCCTTCGGCGCTGACCTGCCTTGATGAAATGCTCGATATTTGTGATGGCGTGATGTTGGCACGTGGTGACCTGGGTGTGGAAATCCCCCCCGAGGACGTGCCTTCAGTACAAAAGGAAGTGGTGCGTAAAGTCCGCGCTGCAGGTAAGCCGATTGTTGTGGCAACGCAGATGCTCGAATCGATGATCGAATCGCCTGCACCCACACGTGCCGAGGCTTCGGACGTTGCCAACGCCGTTTATGATGGAACGGATGCCGTGATGCTGTCTGCCGAAACCGCAGCAGGGGCCTACCCGATTGAGTCGGTCACTATCATGAGTCGTATTTTGGAAAAGGTTGAAAAAGACCCGCATTATAGACGTCTCATGGAATCCTCACATCTGGGTGCGGATGAAGACCCTTCGGATGCCATCACGGTTGCTGCCGATCAGGTGGCCCGCGATATTCGCGCCGCCTGCATCGTGAATTACACGACTTCAGGATCAACGGTCTTAAGAACGGCGCGCCAGCGTCCAGCTATTCCGATTTTGTGCCTCACACAAAATTTGGGTGTCGCAAGACGTTTGAGCGTGTCTTATGGTGTCAGAGGCGTGCATGTCACGGATGTGAATTCTTTTGCCGAAACAGTGGAGCGCGCAACAGAGCTTGCCAAGGAAAAAGGTCTTGCAAAAACAGGGCAAAGCCTCGTTCTGACAGCAGGTGTTCCTTTCGGCACGCCTGGCTCGACAAACGTCCTGCGCGTCGCCTGGGTGAAGTAACCCTCGAACTTACATACATTTGTATATGTGGCGGAAATGTCACCACTTGTGCGCTGCACCACAAGTGGTTGATTTTCAGCGCTTGTTTTCACCTGTATAGTCTAAGCCAACAGTTTAGAAATCCCTTCTCTCAAGGAGTGTATTACATGTCTTTCAAGCGTTTCTTATCCACTTCAGCTTTGTGTGCAGTTGTCGGCGGTGCCGCCCTTTTCGGCGCAACATCCGCACAAGCTGCAGGCTTCTACATTCAGGAGCAGTCTGTTTCAGGTCTGGGTTCGGCCTTTGCAGGCTCAACAACCAGCATCAATGATGCCTCGACCGCTTATTTCAACCCTGCCAATATGACCAAGCTGGACAGCGCACAGATCAACGTCGGTGTTCACGCGCTCATTCCCTATTCCAACCTCGAAGATACGGGTTCGACAGTCGGTGCGACGGCAATCGGCGGTTCTGACGGCGGCAATCCTTACTCGGTGACACCTGTTCCGAATATTCATATTGCGTACCCATGGATGGATAAACGCTTATGGACGGGTTTTTCGGTCACTGCTCCGTTCGGTCTTTCCAATAACTATAATGACGATTTTTTCGGACGTTTTGATTCCACCTCATCCGATCTGCAAGTTCTCGACTTCTCCCCTACAGCCGCTTTTAAGGCAACCAACTGGCTCTCTATCGGTGGTGGTCTGGATATCCAGCATGCCAATGCCACATTGAAAGGGGCTGTATCGCCTTCACCTCTGGCTTTGCCTGAAGGGGAAAGCAAGCTGAAAGGATCTGACACGACAGTCGGTTACAATATCGGTATTACATTAACGCCTATGGAAGGCACAGATATCGGCGCAACCTACAGGAACGGTGTATCTCATGAATTGGACGGCAGAATTTCGGTCTCAGGCCTCACGGGCCCGCTTGCAGCAGGGAACTTTAATGCGTCCGGTTCGGCTGACCTTGATCTCCCAGATATTGCCGCCTTCGGTATCGGGCAGGATATTGGTGACAAATGGCGCGTAATGGCTAATGCCACACATTTCGGCTGGTCGAACTTCAAAACGATTGCGCCGGTACGTGATGACGGCGTTGCTGTAACAGCTACACCGCAAAACTATGAAGACACATGGGCCTTTGCAATTGGTGCTGAATATGAGTGGAATCAGCAATGGACCTTCCGCGCCGGTTACCAATTTGACGAAACGCCGACCACCGACGGGTTCCGTACGACCCGTACACCGGATGGCGATGGCGGCAACCGCATTTTTACGCGAGCCGTTTTGCAGAACAAAGCGCTGCTCCATATAAAACCATTTGTCATCCCAGCCCAGTACGCGACTTTCTAGCGTGAAGGGCCGCCACGGATTGAGCGGCAAGCGATAGCGTATCATGGCAGCGCCAAGGACAGGCACCGAGCGGTGCGAGCGCATGAAGGTAAAAAGACCGTTGCGGAGCACCAGATCAAAACGCCCCAAATCCATCAATGTCAGATAGCGCCCGTTATTCATATGGATATTCGTATCCAGATCATTGGGCAGAACGTGAAATTTCAATATCGACGTGTCAAAGACGGATGCCAGACGCGGCTTGAAAAACGAGCTGATCAGAACCCACAGCATGCGGAAGATCAGATTCATGGGATGCGTCTTTCCTGATTAATCTTCCAAAACGGCATTGAGTTTCAGAGCCAGTGACATCGACCCTTTGACTTTGAGCTGCCCCATCATAAAGGCGATATTGGGATCTTTCGAACCGTTTAAAAATCCTTCGAAGGTCGAGAGCGACGTGATCAGGCGCACATCGGCATCATCCGGATTGTCGTTGGAAATCTCTGCGGGGCTTTGCGTGGAATCAATATAGATTGTCCCTTCGTCACCGAAATCGAAAACGACCTTGGCCTTGATATGCGGGGCGAACGCCATTTTTTCTTTGAGTTTTTCTGCTGTCTGGGCGAGGTCCATGAAGGCTCCTGAAGAGATTATTTGTTTTTTCTAATATAACCAAAAGAGAGGTGAGACGCACCCTGTTTTTTAAATTTATTGTCCTGTATCAGCCATGTACGCCGAAACGGCTGCCGGATTCATAATGCCGTAAACCCGTTAAAAAAATCTTATAAGAAAGGATAGAGCAGGTGAGCGTGCCGGCAAGGGTAATGGCAAGCGCAATCATATCATGTTCTAGGAGGACTCTCAAAGGGACATGGGTCATAAAGGCGACAGGCATCACAGTAAAAATGAGTATCGCCATCCAGTTATGAAAGACACCCTCGGGCCGTGTCGCCATGATGAAGATATTGAAATAAAGCTCTTCCGCCGAAGAATGATAATTTTTGAGCCAAAACCCTAATGAGCCGTATGCCAGCACGGCAGAACAAAAAACGATGGCTGAACACAACCCTAAAAATAAAAGCATCGGGATCGAAACCGATGTGATGTGCCCCGCAATCAAAAGCACGATCAGCCCAAGCAGAATTTCAGGCAAGCCCGCCGTTTGTGTATTGCCGAGTGCGACATTCACCAGCACGGGGCGAGGCTGGGTAAGGTACACATCAAGCGCCCCATGATCGATTTGTTTGGGCAGGGTGCGCAGGCCATAGGCAAAAAAGGAGAGGATTCCCCAAATGAGAATGCCTAGTCCGTAGGCCAGCAGAATATGCTGAATCTGCCAGCCGCCAATGGAGGGGACGGCATGAAAAATGATGACCCAAAGGCATAAGTAAATTGCATGATTAATGAGCGTAAAGGCCGAACGGATCGCGTAAGCCGCGCGCAAAGACGCAGCCGATTTCATATTGATCGCGAGAAGTTTGCCGATATAGGACAATTCCAGCTTCCAGTCTGTTTTTTTAGCCGCCATTTATCTCAAGCCTCCGTACACAAAAGCGAAAGACAAAAGACAGAAGGGACATGGCAATCACCATCCAGAGGCCAACCAATCCGACTGCCTCGATAAGCGGCATCGGTTCTGTCGCGCCTAGCAGCATTGAGGCAGGCAGATACATCATCACATAATAGGGGGTCAGCTCTGCAATGCGTTGCAACCACTCGGGATAAAACAGGATCGGCATGTAAAGCCCACCGAGTACAATCAGGAGTTTTTGATAGATGCGGTAAATCGATTCTGCGTCATTCAGCCAAAGTGCGGTCAACCCCGCTATCGTTTGAAAAACCAGATGGAGAATGGAGCCGAGATATAAAAGAAAAAGTGCTGATAAAAGTGCGGGCCAGCCACCAGAAGGAAGCGCGCCGATATAAAAATAAAGTGCTGCAATGCCTGCCGTATAATAGAGCGCGGCATTGGCGCTCATGCTACCTAAGCCTTCCGAGATGCGAAGGGCAGTGTACGAAACGGGGCGCATTAAAAAGTAAGCGATATCGCCTGATCTGACATCGTCTTCGATCACCATGAAAAGGCGGGAGGAAAGAAACAGCATCATCTGTGTGATTGAGGCATACCAACACAGATCCGTGACCGGAATGTCGGTTGTCAAAAGCCCTTCGCGGATAATCAGTCGCCAGAACTCGACGAAGACATACATGAACATCACGCACATGATGAAGCGCACGAAGAGGCGCACGCGGTGCGAGAGGTGATCGCGAAACGACGCACCGGCAAAAGCGCGAAGCCTCAAAAGCGGCGAGAGGAATTTACCGATCAAACAGCCTTTCCTCCCTTTTTATTGCGCGCATAAATCGCGTTGATCACGTCTTCCATGGGGGGGTCTTCGACCGAGATATCACGTAGGCCGCCTTTTTTAAGGGCGGCTGCAATGACGGCCTCAACATTTTGCAGGTCTGTGTCCACCTCGAAAACATGGCGGTGTGCTTCTGTGGAAAGCATGGTTACACCTTTCATGTTTAAGGTAAGATCTGCACTTGCCGTTTGCAGCGTAATGATCTTTTTGGCGATATAGGTTTTGCGCAAAGAGGCCACCTTGTCGTCAATAACAATGCGCCCTTCATCAATCAAAATCACACGGTCACACACGCGCTCCATGTCACCTGTATCATGGGAGGTAAGAAGCACGGTCGTGCCGTCTTCTTTGGATGCCGTATGAATAAGGTCACGGATCATCACCTTGGCGGCAACATCCAATCCCACCGTCGGTTCATCCAGAAATAAAACGGAGGGCGCGTGCAAGAATGAGGCGACCACTTCGCAACGCATCCGCTCACCCAGTGACATTTGCCGAACGGGCTTATCCAAAAGTTTGCCGATATCAAATGCGGCGACCAGCAGATCAAGGCGTTTCTTATAGGTTTCCTTTGAAAGATTATAGGCGCTCGCCAGCAGCGAAAAAGAATCGCGGGCGGGCAAGTGATACCAAAGCTGTGAGCGTTGCCCGAAGACGGTGCCAATTTTGTAGGCTAACTCTTCACGCTCTTTGAGGGGATCAAGCCCTTCAACCTCAACCGTTCCTGAAGTGGGATGCAAAATCCCGGACAAAATTTTGATGGTGGTGGATTTTCCTGCGCCATTCGGTCCGATAAAGGCGACGCGTTCGCCGCGTTTAATATCGAAGCTGATGCCGCGCAAAGCCTCTTGTGTCACCCAATCGGGTTTAAAAAAACTGCGGAGAGCTTGGGAAAAGCCTAAGCCCGATTGCTTTGTACGAAAAGATTTTGTGAGGTCGGAAACGCGGATTGCAGTGGGGTTCTGGCTTTTGCTCATACAGCCATATTATCAATCAGGCGCGTATTGCCAAGCCATGCCGCTGCTAAAATTCGCAAAGGACGTGTCGTGCCGTCCGTGACTTCGGATAAATCAGCCGCATCCCGAATGACGACGTAATCAATCTTGTGAAATCCGGCGATCAGCAAATCATCATTGGCGCGGTTTTCGGCGTCTTTGATCGACATGGTTTTTGTATTGGCAATGGCCTCTTTCAAAATGCGATTGAGTTTTTTCGCAATAACCATTTGTTCGGCTGTTAAATAAGCATTGCGCGATGAGAGCGCCAGGCCATCAGCATCACGATAGATCGGGCAACCCACCACATTAGTGGGGATACTCAGATCCTGTGCCATGCGCGTAATGACCATCAGTTGCTGGTAATCTTTTTCACCAAAATAAGAATTGGTAGGGGCGACCTGACCGAAAAGTTTGGCAACAACTGTGGCAACCCCACCGAAATGATGCGGGCGAAAAGCCCCCTCCAAAACAGAAGTCACCGATCCGCCGACAGTCACAGATGTTACGAAATCTTCGGGATACATCTCAAGCGGCGTGGGGGCCCAGATCGCATCTGCGCCACCTGTTTCCAGCTTGGCTTTGTCGGAGGTCAGTTCTCTGGGATAGGTGTCGTAATCTTCATGCGGCGCAAATTGCGTGGGGTTCACAAAGATCGAAACGATCACATGATCATTTTCTTCCTTGGCACGTTTAACGAGTGACAAATGCCCGTCATGCAGTGCGCCCATCGTCGGCACGAACCCGACAGTACCTTTTTGTTTTGCACGCCATTCGCGCAAAGCCGCAAGTGTTTTCAATGTTTCCATGGGAGTTACTTTTAAGTGATTTTGCGGGGGAACAAAAGCTTAAAAGGCATCCGCAGGCATCTGCATCAGAGGCTCGGCCCCCGCCATCAGCATTTTAAAGCGGGCATCCGTTTCAGGCAGCATGCGCGTCATGAAAAAGCGGGCTGTCATGATTTTGGCTTCATAAAAGTCTTTGTCGCTTGCACCTTCTGCCAGTCTGTCTTGTGCGACTTTCGCCATGCGGGCCCACATATAGCCCATCGCAACCAATGCAAACTGACGCAAATAATCGACCGAGGCAGCACCTGCTTCATTCGGATTTGCCATACCTTTTTGGGCAATCGTCGCTGTGGCTTGTTGCAGTTTTGCGTAAGCCTTCGCAAGAGGGAAAACAAACTCGCCCATTTTCTCATCCGACTGGTTGGCCTCGATAAACGCACCGACAGGATGGAAGAAACGGCGAAGCGCCCGTCCGTAATTTTGTCCCATTTTACGACCGACAAGGTCGAGCGCCTGAATGCCGTTCGTGCCTTCATAGATCATCGCAATACGGGCGTCCCGTGTATATTGTTCGACGCCATATTCCCAGATGTAACCCGCGCCGCCGTGAATCTGCATCGCAAGTGAGGCCACATCAAATCCCATATCGGTGAAATAGGCTTTCAGGATCGGAGTCATCAAAGCAACCAGATCTTCGGCTGCTTCTTTTTCGTGTTCGTCATTTGAGCGTTCAGCCTTATCCAAAGCCATCCCGACCCAGCAGGACAGCGCCCGCGCACCTTCGGTAAAGGCCTTGCCTGTCAACAACATGCGGCGGACATCGGGGTGAACGATAATGGGATCGGCAGGTTTTTCAGGTTCTTTCGCCCCGTCCAGAGCACGCATCTGCAAACGGTCTTTGGCGTAGGCCAGACCATTTTGATAGGCGACCTCGGCAATTCCCAAACCTTGTTGGGCGACACCAAGACGTGCGGCATTCATCATGGTGAACATCGCTTTCAAACCTTCATTGGGTTTGCCGACCAGCCAGCCTTTGGCGTTTTCGTAAACCATCACGCAAGTAGCGGAGGCTTTAATACCCATTTTATGTTCAATGGAGGCACAGGTGACAGCGTTGCGCGCACCGACCTCGACATTCGTACCCTCACCTTTCGGCAGGAATTTCGGCACGACAAACAGCGAGATGCCTTTGACCCCTTCGGGGGCATCGGGTAGACGTGCCAGAACAAGATGAACGATATTTTCGGTCAGATCATGTTCGCCTGCCGAAATGAAAATCTTTTGGCCTGAAATCAGGAATGAGTCGTCGCCCTCATCGGTGGGCACGGCCTTGGTTTTGATCAAACCTAGATCCGTCCCGCAATGCGGTTCGGTCAAATTCATTGTGCCTGACCATGTGCCTTCAATGAGCTTTGGCAAATAGAGTTCTTTTTGGTCTTGGCTGCCATGTGTCGCGATCGCGTCATAAGCACCAGCCGAGAGGCCCGGATACATGCCGAAAGACATATTCGATGAACAGATCATTTCCTGCATTACGAAATTGATCGTGTGCGGCAGGCCCATACCACCGAATTCAGGATCGGACACAACGCCGCACCAGCCGCTTTGCGCGAACATATCGTAGGCTTCTTTGAAACCTTCGGGTGTGCGCACGACACCGTTCTCATAATGGCAGCCTTCCTTGTCGCCCGACATATTCAAGGGGAAGAGTACCTCTTCGCACATCTTGCCGCCTTCTTCCAAAATCTGGTCTATCAGGTCGGTTTGCGCGGTATCTTCAAGGCCCGGCAGTTCGGTCAGAGACTCCGCGTTTAAAAGCTCGTGCATTACAAAACGGATATCCTTTAAAGGGGCGGTGTAAACGGGCATAGAGAAAAGACCTTAAGTTAATGGTTTATATGGGAAATCTCTTACCCATTCAGTATAGCGCATCTGATTTGAAAAGAAAGTTAAGGCCGCATGGATTGCGACCCGAAAACATGCTGCAATTGCTAAGAGAATTAATGGGAGCGTTCGCGGATCATCGCCAGCAAATGGTCGCCAAGCTTGTCCTGATCCATGGTTTTCAGGATTTTAATGGCCTGTTCCATCGGGGAGGGCTCTTTAGGTTTGCCCATAATTTGCGCGGCGAGCTTTTGCAAATTTTCTTCACCGATCGCAGCTCTTGCATGGGCTGCATTCGCACGAGCCTGCGCGAGAATGGCTTCGCGTGAGGGCTTGATTGTCGGTATGTCTTTATCTTTGCTCATAATGCCTTAAAGCCTAACATAGGACCTCTTAAAGGGAGGTAAAGAAAAAGCGCTCTTTTTAAAGCGCTTTATGCTCCAGTTCGGCAACCTTGACGGCTTCGTCTTTTGCCATTTGCGGCGCGTCGGAAGTCTGACCTTTTTCGTGACCCATCTGGCCCATTAGCAGGATGGATACACCGGCAAATACAATCAGGCCGCCAAGCAGTGTATGGGTTGTGATCTGGTTGTTTTTGAAAATGAACCACGTCACGAAGGGTACAAACAGAACATAAGAGATTTCACCGAATGCTACGAAGGTCGCAGGCGAGGATTTCAGCGCAAACATAATGGCAAGATCGGCACATTTGGCGCTGGCAACCGCGATAAACAGAATGAAAAGAATGTTTTTATTCATGAGGGGCTTGAAGTCGATGCCTTCGCCCGAAAGTTTGGGAAGCAGAAAAAGAGAAACGAGA
>JBFWMN010000008.1:0-47017 GCA_050251555.1 Pseudobdellovibrionaceae bacterium
GCCAGCTCATCAAACTCGCGAATATCAATCACTTGCGTGGTGGCTCCCATATGCTGGAGCAAGTGGGCTGCCATATGGACGAAATCATCTTCATTGTTGATGAGGCAAATCACTTTGCCTTTGAGGATTTTCGGCATATCCGCTAAAGACTGGTTTTCAATCCAGAAATTGGAAAGACGTCCATTGCGTTGAAGCATTTTGGCTTCGACCTGATTGCTGTACAAATCAGGAAGGATCGGCTGGTCGTTACTGTCAGATGTGAGGGCTTTAAGGAGACCTGCAATCTTTGCCTTCACCTCTTCGGTTTCTTTTTGCGGGTCGGAGTCTCTGACGATGGATGCACCCACTTGTAAGCGCAATTGACCATCCTTGGAGATTTGCGCTGAGCGGATGGTGATGGCGGAATCGAGACACTCCTCACCCTCTTCATCATTCCCCAGCAAGAGAACTGCGCTTGAATAGTAGCTGCGACCTTGTCCTTTTTCGGCCTTATAAATGACGCGTGCCGCCGACTCCATCGGTGAGCCGACCATCGTCGGAGCAAACATAGTCGAGCGGAAGGCATCAATCATGTCCCAATCAGTGCGGCCTTCGAGCAAATTCTCAGTATGAATGACCGAGCGCATCTCACGTAAGGTCGGACCCAGCACATCGCCGCCATTGGGACAGAGCGGCATCATCATCTTCAGGGTCTCATCGACGACCATAAACAGCTCATTGATCTCATTTTCATCGACAACAAACGCATCAAGGGCGGATTTCATGTCGGGCAGAGCCTTGGACAGCGTGCCGCAAATGGGACGCATGCGGGCGACTTTCTTGTCAATTGAAAGATGCCCTTCAGGGGAGGCGCCGATAAAATAAGTCTCTCCGTCAAAAAAGAGGTAAACCATATAGGCGCCGAACTCGTTACGCAGGAGGCGGGCAAAGAGGGCCAGCATCTTGTCGTAGGTAACGGATTCCAGTTCGGCATACGAACAGCGCGAAATAAGAAAATTACATCCCGATCCGTTGCGTATTTCATTATGAACGACATCATGGACGGTTTGTGCGAATTCCGTATCATTCATATTATAGGTGATATCGGCTTTCAATGTGAGTGCATCTCCTTGCGGGACGCGGGCCAGAAATTCGTCCTTGCAGACACGATCTTCCGTTTCGGGTGTGAGGGTCAGAATTTTCTCACCGTCATCCACGACTTGAAAACCGCGTTCTTTCATCTGAGAAAACGGGATCATGCTGATACTGGCAAGAACCGTTTTGCCTTCTGCTTTGCGCGGGATCTCGGCAAGCTTTGCATGACGGGACATTCCCCCCGTAAACAAGCGAACCACGCCCTCTTTTGCGATCAGGCAAAAGGGCGTGCTGTCGTTCAGGGTGGAAAGGCGGGATGAAAAACTCATGCGCTTTGTTAAAAACGAAAACGATTTTTTCGTCAAAGGAAAAGAACGCCATGCATTTTTTGTGGGGGAAGCCCAACATACGCTCTGGACGACAGAGCGTTTTTCCGTCTAGGGTAGGCACATGCTCAAAGCTTGGACGTCTTCACCGCTTTTCATGCTGTTTTACGGTTTCTTCGCCGTGTTTTTGCTGCCCTTTATCGGCTATCAGCTTATGCATGAGACATGGATTTTCAATCTCTTCTATGCTCCTAAAGGCATAGCCGACAATCTTCTGACCATCTTTTATTTTCTGGCGCTTGCCTTATCTGTCTGGATGCTGAAAAGCGGCTATCCTGAGCGCCGTTTCCTGTGGTTGCTCTTTGCCGTTGCGCTGTTTATGGCAGGTGAGGCGCTGGACTGGGGTGGTGCGTTTTTGACCAATGCGGATGGTGAAACAGCCCGCTTTGGCGTAATTGCGCTTCTTGAAAAAGCCTTTTTGGGATGGGGCTTGCGACAAAAAAGCTCCGAGATCGGCATGATGATTGCCATACGTTTTGTGGTTGCTGCCGCCCTCCTGATTGCTGTGGGCTATGTCTGGTATCGCCGCCATGACTGGAAGGAATGGAGCGCTGCTATCAAGGCGTCACCCGCAACCCCTTATATCGTTTTATATCTGATCATGATTGGAGGGGCGATACTGGTTGCTTTTGTCGACTTTCAGGCACCTCGCCGCTTAGAGGCATTGCAGGCTACATTGTCATTGAACGCCGCCTGCATTTGGTTCTTGCTCGCTTATCGCACCAAGATTATGGAGTAAGGCTTACTCCGCTACGTTGCGTGCCTGAGATTTTCTTTTATCGAGAATTGGCTTCAGATAATAGCCCGTGTGGCTGGCCTTGGCGGCAGCAATATCTTCGGGCGTCCCCGTGGCAATCACCTGACCGCCGCCGTCACCTCCCTCAGGGCCGATATCGATGATCCAGTCGGCGGTTTTAATGACATCCAGATTATGCTCGATGACAATCACGGTGTTACCCTGATCGACAAGGCGATGCAGAACCTCGAGCAGTTTTTTTACGTCTTCAAAGTGCAGGCCTGTTGTGGGTTCATCTAAGATGTAGAGCGTTTTGCCTGTTGAGCGGCGCGAGAGTTCTTTGGAGAGTTTGACGCGTTGTGCCTCACCACCCGACAGAGTGGTTGCGGGCTGTCCGATATTGATGTAACCGAGGCCTACGGATTTCAATGTTTCCAGCTTATCGCGGATGGAAGGGACCGCTTTGAAAAATTCAGCGCCCTCTTCAATCGACATATCCAGAACGTCGGCAATCGATTTCTCGCGGTATTTGACTTCCAAAGTTTCGCGGTTATAGCGCTTACCCTTACAGGCTTCACAGGTGACATAAACGTCCGGCAGGAAGTGCATCTCGATCTTGATGACGCCATCCCCTTGGCACGATTCACAGCGCCCACCCTTGACGTTAAAGGAAAAGCGACCAGGGCCGTAACCGCGTGCTTTGGCTTCGGGGAGGCCCGAAAACCACTCGCGGATGGGAGTGAACGCACCCGTATATGTTGCGGGGTTCGAACGTGGAGTGCGCCCGATCGGTGACTGGTCGATATCAATGACCTTATCCAGAAACTCCGTACCTTCCAGTGCCTCAAAAGGTGAGGGGACTTCGCGTGCCTTCATCAACTTTCTGTTCACGGCCTTAAAGAGCGTGTCCAGTGTCAGGGTGGATTTGCCTGAGCCCGAAACACCCGTGACGCAAGTAAAGGTACCGAGAGGGAAAGCGGCAGAGACATTTTTCAAATTGTTGCCGGTCGCTCCCCTAATGACGAGTTCCTGATTTTTCTTGCCCGCCTTTTTTGCCACGCGGCGCTTAGCGGGAATTTCGATCTCGCGCTCGCCCGTCATATATTGGGCTGTTAAAGACTTTGCATTGGCAAAGACCTCTTCCGGCGTGCCTTTGGCAACAATCGTCCCGCCATGAATACCAGCACCCGGACCCATATCAATCAGGTAATCGGCAGCGCGGATCGCATCCTCGTCGTGCTCGACGACAAGCACGGTGTTTCCGATATCGCGCAGACGCTTCAAGGTTTCCAGCAAACGGTTATTGTCGCGCTGATGAAGGCCGATTGAGGGTTCATCAAGAACGTAAAGCACGCCCGTCAAGCCTGAACCGATTTGAGAGGCGAGACGAATACGTTGTGACTCGCCGCCCGACAATGTGGCAGAAGAACGCGATAGGGTGAGGTAATTCAAGCCGACATTGGCCAAGAAGGTCAGGCGCTCGTTGATCTCTTTCAAGATACGTGCGGCAATCTCGCGGCGTTGCGGGTCCAGCTTTTCATCCAGCGTGGAAAACCATTTGAGGGCTTCATCAATCGACAATTCGGCGACTTCAGCCAGATGATGCTTGGCGATTTTGACGCATAAGGCTTCTTCTTTCAGACGATAGCCGTGGCAGGTTTCGCAAGGGGCTGAGGTTTGATATTGCGCTAAATCTTCGCGCACCGAATTGCTTTCGGTTTCCAGCATGCGGCGCTTCAGATTATTGATCACCCCCTCAAACGGTTTTTCCGTGCGGAAGGTGTTGGCCTTATCTTCATAAGTAATTTTGATTTTGGTTGTGCCCGAGCCGTAAAGAAGGGCTTGGCGTGCGGCCTCGGGGAGTTGCTCGAACGGCGTTTTCATATCGCCTTTGTAATGTTTGACGACGGCTTCCAAAGCTTGCAGGTAATAATGCGAGAAGCTTTTCGCCCAAGGTTCAATCGCGCCTTGTGCCAGTGTTTTGGAGGTATCGGGTACAACCAGCTCTTCATCGAAATAGAGTTTGACGCCCAGACCGTCACAGGCAGGGCATGCACCGTGCGGTGAGTTGAACGAGAAGAGGCGCGGTTCGATCTCGGGGATCGTAAAGCCCGAGACGGGACAGGCGAATTTTTCGGAGAATAATGTCTCCTCATTCGTGTCGGCATTTTGCACGATCAGTAGGCCGTCAGCGAGTTTGAGTGCTGTTTCTACTGAGTCTGCCAAACGGTTGCCGAGATCCTCGCGAATGACGAGACGATCAACGATCACTTCAATGTCGTGCTTGTATTTCTTATCAAGCTCGGGAGCCTCATCCAGCTCATAGACCGTGCCGTCAATGCGGGCGCGCTGAAAGCCTTTGGATTTGAGATCGGCAAATTCACGTTTATATTCGCCCTTACGTCCGCGGGCAATGGGCGCCATCAGGTAAAGACGCGTGCCTTCGCCGAGCTCTTTAATGCGGTCAACCATTTGACTGACAGTCTGGCTTTCAATCGGTAAGCCTGTGGCAGGTGAATAGGGAATACCGACACGCGCCCATAAGAGGCGCATATAATCGTGAATCTCGGTGACTGTGCCAACCGTCGAGCGCGGATTTTTCGATGTGGTTTTTTGCTCAATCGAAATGGCAGGTGACAACCCTTCAATCGAATCGACATCGGGCTTTTGCATCATCTCCAGAAACTGGCGGGCATAGGCCGAGAGGCTCTCGACATAGCGTCGTTGTCCTTCGGCATAGATCGTATCAAAAGCCAGCGAGGATTTTCCCGATCCTGACAGTCCAGTCACCACAATCAGGGAGTCTCGTGGCATGTCGATATTGACATCCTTCAGATTGTGTTCGCGTGCGCCGCGTACGGAAATCTCTTTTAAACTCATCGTTACCGCTTGATGTTCTTATTTTGTTCTATTATCGTATGTTTGTATCTTGTTTAGATATAACCGACAAGAGGAAAAAGCGAGGATAGTCCCGCAATTTTTCTTTATGGGAGGGGAAGTCTTTCCTATAGTCGGTCTTATCAAGCCCAAAAGATTTGGAATTTTTAGCCCTTAAGGAGTAGTTATCGTGGCCGGTTCAGTTAATAAAGTTATTCTCGTTGGTAATCTGGGAAATGATCCCGAGATTCGCACCATGCAATCAGGTGATCGCGTCTGCAATCTGTCGATCGCAACATCGGAAAGCTGGAAAGATAAAGCCACGGGCGAGCGCCGCGAAAACACGCAATGGCACAAGGTTGTGGTCTTTAACCAAGGCCTCATGACCGTTTGCGAAAACTATCTCAAAAAAGGCTCCAAAGTATACATCGAAGGCCAGTTGGAAACCCGCTCATGGGAAAAAGACGGTCAGAAGCAATACACGACCGAAGTCGTGCTGCGTCCTTTCCGTGGCGAGCTGACGATGCTGGATGGTCGCTCCGGCGGTGGGCAGGGCGCCAATGACTATGGCAACAGCGGCGGCGGCTTTGCGTCGTCCGGCATGGGGGGCGGTGCTGCGGCAGCGGCTGCTCCTGCGGCGCAAGTCGATGAATTTGAAGACGATATTCCTTTCTGATAAAATCGTTATAGTTCAATTGAAAGACGCGATTTCTTTTCGTTAAAGGATACCCTATGACAGTTTTCCGCTTTGCTTTTCTTGCTTTGATTGTCTTTGCAAGCACAACACTTCCTGCCCGCGCTGATGAAAAGCCGGGGGAAAAAGCCGCATTGACGGTGGTTGATATGCTGAAGCCCGAGCAAAAAGCAAAGCTGCATGAGCCGACGGGCGAAACGCTGAAATTGTCACGCAAGCTGCATGAGCTTTGGGATATTGAGGGCAACGTCAACAAGATGCTTGATGAACGCGCCCAATTATATCCTGAGGGGCAGCGTGAGCAGGCCCGCAAAATCATGGGGGCTGTAATGACTCCTGAAGATGTACGCGAATTATCCGTACAATTGGCGGCGCGCATTTATACCGAGGATGAGCTGGAGGCCATGGTCGAATATTTCGAGCACAAGGAAGCCCGCACTGCCGAGGAAAAGCGTGAGCTGTTTACAGGTCTGATGGATCAAGGGACACGTGCTCTTGTCGACCAGAATGCCTCCAGTTTGATCGATAAAGTGAAGAACTGACAAAGGCGGGTCGCCCGCACTTCAAAAATACCGTTCAACCTATCCCCAAAAGCGCCAAAAAACTTATGTTTTTGGTGCTTCTTTCATTGCCCGTGAACCCTGAATTTGCTAGGAATGGAGGGTTCATTTTTTGAAGATAAAAACAGAAAGATTTTTCCATGCCTGAGGTTACCCAGGAGCCTGTCGAGATTGAAACAATCGCACTCGAAGATGAGATGAAAAAATCTTATCTCGATTACGCGATGAGCGTGATTGTTTCCCGTGCGCTGCCCGATGTCCGAGATGGTCTGAAGCCCGTTCACCGCCGTATCTTCTTTGCGATGCGCGAAGGCGGTTATACATCGGATAAGCCTTACCGTAAGTCTGCGCGTATCGTCGGGGATGTGATGGGTAAATATCACCCGCATGGTGACAGCGCGATTTATGACGCACTTGTGCGTATGGCCCAGCCTTGGTCATTGCGCTTACCCTTGATTGATGGTCAGGGGAACTTCGGTTCGATGGACGGCGATGCACCTGCCGCCATGCGTTACACAGAGGCGCGTCTTGCCAAATCTGCCGAAGCTTTGCTGGAAGATATCGATAAGGATACGGTCGATTTTCGTCCGAACTATGACGAAAGTCTGTCCGAACCTGAAGTCTTACCTTCCCGCGTACCCAATCTGCTGGTGAACGGGGCAGGGGGGATTGCCGTAGGTATGGCGACAAACATCCCGCCGCATAATCTGGGCGAAGTCGTCGATGCCTGCCTTGCCATGATCGATAAGCCGGAGATGACAACCGAAGAAATTATGGCGATCATCCCGGGACCTGATTTCCCGACCGGCGGTCAGATTTTGGGCCGTAACGGCATTTATTCCGCCTACACCACCGGTAACGGTTCGGTGATGATGCGCGCCAAGGCGCATTTCGAGGATATCCGCGAAGGTCGTGAAGCCATTATCATTTCCGAAGTGCCGTATCAGGTGAATAAAGGCCGCTTGCTTGAGCGTCTGGGCGAAGTAGCACGTGAGAAAATCGTTGAGGGGATCTCGGCGGTGCGTGATGAATCCGACCGTGACGGTGTCCGCGTCGTTGTCGAGCTGCAGCGTAACACGCAGGCCGATGTCGTACTGAATCAGCTTTTTAAACACACGCCTTTACAAACCTCTTTCGGTTGCAACATGGTTGCGCTCAATCACAAGCGCCCGCAGATGTTGCTGCTGCGTGACTTTATCTCGCTCTTCATCAAATTCCGTGAAGAAGTCATTACACGCCGCACGATCTATGAGCTGAACAAGGCTCGTGAACGTGCGCACATCTTGGCGGGTCTGGCTGTTGCCGTGGCCAACATTGATGAAATTATCGCGATCATCCGTAATGCGCCCGATCCGCAATCTGCGCGTGAAGGCCTGATGGGTAAGAAATGGCCGACACATGATGTCGCACCTCTTATCCAATTGATTGATGATCCCGAGCATCCGCTGGAAAGTGATAATACATACCAACTTTCCGAGGCGCAGGCCCGCGCCATTCTTGATTTGCGCTTGCACCGCCTGACAGGGCTCGAGCGTGACAAGATTGCCGATGAATTGAAAGCCATCACCGACCAGATCGCTGAGTATCTGTCCATTCTGGCTTCTAAGGAAAAACTTTACGAAGTGATGAAGAACGAGCTCGTCGATATTCGCACACGCTTTGCTACACCACGTCGTACCGAGCTGGTCGATGCCGAGTTCGAAACGGATATTGAAGACCTCATTCAACGCGAAGACATGGTTGTAACCGTCACCAACGACGGATACGTCAAGCGCACGCCGCTTGATGCCTACCGTGCGCAGCGCCGTGGCGGTAAGGGGCGTTCGGGCCTCAACATGAAGGATGAGGATTTCGTGAACGATCTGTTCGTGGCCTCAACCCACACCCCGATCCTGTTTTTTACATCACGCGGTATTGTGCACCGTATGAAAGTTTACCAACTTCCCCTTGGAAATCCGACGATGCGTGGCAAGGCTTTCGTGAACCTGCTCCCTCTCGAAAAAGATGAGAGCGTTTCGGTTTACATGCGTCTGCCTGAAGACGAAACGGTTTGGGACGGTATGGATATCATGTTTGCAACCTCGCATGGTTCGGTGCGTCGTAACAAGATGACCGATTTCAAAAATATCCGCTCGAACGGTTTGATTGCTATGAAGCTGGGGGAGGGTGAAAGCCTTGTGTCCGTTAAGATCTGCCGCGAAGACGAAGATGTGATGCTTGCAACCCGTAAGGGTAAGGCTATCCGCTTCGAAGTTGGCGATATCCGTGTGTTCTCGGGCCGTACCTCGACAGGTGTTCGCGGGATTAAGCTTGGTAAGGATGATGAGGTCATCGGCATGTCGATCCTCAAGCGCGAGGCCGAAGATGCTCAAGGTCAGGCGCTTCTTTGCGTGTCCGAAAAAGGGTATGGCAAACGCACTTATGCTTCCGAATACCGCACAATCGGTCGGGGCGGTCAGGGTGTGATCAATATGGCGCTTACTGCAAAGACGGGTGATGTTGTCGCAACATTCCCTGTGACAGACGATCACCAGGTCATGCTGGTCACTGATCAGGGTAAACTCATTCGTACTCCCATTCACGATGTGCGCTTTACCTCGCGTTCGACGCAAGGGGTGATGCTGTTCCGTGTAGCGGAGAACGAGAAAGTTGTGTCCGTCGGCTGGCTGATTGACGAGGACGAGGATGAGGCGGATGCTGAAACTGCCGCCGAAGGCGTGGATGCCTCTGCGACCTCTCCTGCCGCGACTGACGCGATGGAAACGGAAGTTGTCAGTGAAGATTCTAACCCAACAGGCAATGAGCCACAGGAGGAATAGACTATGCGCATTTTTGTTTTAACCTGCTTTATCGTTTTGAGTATATTTGGTGCGTACTCTGCACAGGCTGCGAAAGACCAGCCGGGGGCTGCCACTTCCAACGTTGCCGATCCAAAAACACCGACGGAAAAATGGGTGGTTGGCGCACGTTTCTGCCTTTTTAATCTTAAAAATACCAATGCCAGTGAACAGCAAAAGAAAATGTTTGCTAAGGTGACAGAGTTTTATCAGTGTGACGCCCTGATCTGCAACGGCAAGGCTTTGAAGGATGAAAAAATGTCTTCCGAAGAGCGCGCAAGCTATGAGGGCGTTCTTAAGGAACTTGAGGCAGCCGAATATAAAGACACGAAAAAGTGCGATAAATAAGGCGAAATCCGCGCCGTAAAAGGGCGCTACAAGAACAAAGTTAGGTCTGGATCACAGAGTATCGTTGCGGATGATTGCAAAATCCTTTCTTTTTCTTGTGCTTTTTTGCCTTGTGATCATCGCTGCGGATCGGGCGTATGCCGTGTGTCCGCAATTTGCTGTTGCCATGACCGCGCTGGATAAGGCGACGCCACAACCTGTCGGACATGGCACAACAGACCTCGAAGGCTGGATTTCGCGTGTCGAGGCGTGTCTTTCTCAAAATACAGGTAAGGATAAGGGGAGATGCATGGGGCTGGTCTGCGAAAGCGAAGCCTATCGGCAGCAAGGACTTACCGCCGAAAGGCAGGCCGCTTACCAAAAGGCGAATGATGATCTGGCAAGGGTAGGCTTAAGTCAGGCCAATGTGGAATGTTTCCATCCGCGTCAGCAAAGCGCTCAGTAAGGGAAGAGAATGATGAGCAAACGTATCGGCATTTATCCCGGGACATTCGATCCCATCACCAAAGGCCATCTTCATATTATTCGTCGCGCCAGTCGTGTGGTCGATCACTTGATTGTGTCTGTCGCCCCGAACAGCAAGAAGGGCCCGCTTTTCTCACAGGAAGAACGTCTGGAGCTTGCCAGACAGGATATCGCGAATATGCCCGTCAAGCATTGCGAGATCACGGTAGAGGGCTTTGACGAGCTTTTGATGCATTACGCCATCCGCAAAAAGGCCAATTGCATTATTCGCGGGCTTCGCGCTATCTCGGATTTCGAGTATGAATTTCAGATGACGGGCATGAATGCGAAGCTTAATCCGGATATTGAAACGGTGTTTTTGATGGCTTCGGATGAATGGCAGTTTGTCTCATCTTCCTTCATCAAGGAAATTTATGCGCTGGGTGGCGATGTTTCATCTTTTGTGACGCCCAACGTGCTCGACGCGCTCAGCCAAAAAGCCTTATCTGAAGACACATAAGGAGCCCGACATGACAAAGCCTCTCCTCGGTCAGTTGAAAATTTTAAATGAGGCAGTCCCTTTTGCAGATCCTGCACGGGAAGAGGCTGCGCAAAAGCAAGCTGAAGAGCATGGTTTTCGTGAGCAGGCCTTTCTGACCCGTTTTGGATATTCTGCATATGCCGATGATGTTTTGACCCCGCGTGGTGATTACGCTTTTACCAAAGGTGATCTTGTCAAAGTCTTTAAAACGGTTTCCAAGGGTGAAGTCCTTTGGGAAGGGCATGTTTCCCTTAATCGTGAACGCGATCGGGTCAAGGGCCCGACAGGCTATCAGGGGCAGGCCGTCGGCGGGTTTTGGGTGCATGGTGTTCAGGATGACATGGACTCTCAAAAATGGGGTCGTATGTTTTTTAATAAATTGCCGGCGAAGCTGGAACGCGACGGACACATTATTTACGGCGCGCTCGATCCGTTTTTTGAAACAGGTACCGAAGGCGTCATCTGGAGCGTCCAGGAATTCGGAAATTACGGATATGCCGGTCTTCACTGCCTGAAAGACGGTGACAAATTAACGGTTTACAGCGTGGTTCTTGACGGGGAGGTTGAGTGGGAAGGCCCAGTTGCTTTCGAAGATGTCATGCCGCCGCTTAAAGTCGACTGGACGGACCTTCACCAGATACCGACACATTGCGATCCTCGCCAATGGCTGCGTTTTAGCTATGATTGTCGACCAGTTGCTATTGTCCCGTCTTAAGCCTGCCAAAAAATCGCGCAACTCAGCAAAACAAGGCTTGACGTGCGGGCTCAAACTTCATAAGACTGTGCGTCTCAAAACGGTTTCACGCCGTTCTGTCCCAAAGATCATGTGATCGCGTAGCTCAGCCGGTAGAGCAACTGACTTTTAATCAGTAGGTCCAGGGTTCGAATCCCTGCGCGATCACCATTTTTCCCTCCCTATAAAAACTTACAAATGCTTATATTTTTCAAATATTTAAGCATGTTTATATCTCTTTTACTTATTTGTTCTTATAATTTACGTAATTGATGTGATTTGAGGGGCTTTTATGGACCAGGAAGAGGACTATCGTCCGCAGTTTCATTTACAGCGTCCCGGCGTTATTGTCTCGAACGATGTGACGCGCGAAGACATGGTTATACCTGCCTCCGTCTCTGCAACAGGACAGGAACAGCCGATCCTTTTGCCTGATAATACAATCGTCCTTACCACCAGAGATGAGACTTACATCAAAGAGGCAATGGGTGATCCTGACAGCGCTACCTACGCCAATGTGCTCTCCTATCTGTCTTCCAGCGGGGGATTTCCCCTTGATACGCTGACGAAAGTTTTTACAAGTCATGCGCAAAGCACGATGGGGCCCATGGCTCGAATGGACAATATGCCGGATGGTACGAGAGCGCGTCTGATAGAGGTCACAGGACATCAGCGTGAAACCCTCGATCCTCTGCTTTATGGAGGGGTGATTGATCGTGAAAACATCAATATACCTGAGAATTTTAAGGAGGCTTTTCCTTCATTTGTGACAGCGCATGAACTTGTCCATACAGATGAACCTGTTGATGGCGACATGTCCGGATATGTCGCAGCAGGTGTAGCCACTGCAGGCGAATTTAAAGCGGACCGAGAGGCATTAAAGCAATTTTCACCGGAATTCGGTCAATTTATATATGATGTACGAGCGCTCACAGCTCTCAATTCAGCATTTTCACCTCATCCGACAGATACCACGCACTCGTCGTTTATTGAATTGCAAACAGATGAGAACGGCGAGGTTGCTGATGAAGAATATACCGACGTAGCGAATGCTCCGAATGCTATTCGCGCCGCTACCGAAGACATGATTAACAAACTCAATTTGACGGACGTGGACAGTGAGATTGAAATTTCTCCTGATCAGGCCCGTTATGCAGCCCTTAAGCTTGGTCGTCAGCTTGGTGTTTATGACGATATTCCCTATGGCAATCAATTTGTCGATCGCTATTTGGAGGCGGGTGAGCGCCTGTTGAAACCCGAAGTGACAGACCCCGATATGACGCGACACATTGCCCAGGCCGCTGCTGTTGACATCACAAACTTTCCAGTCGGTGAAGAGCCTGAGGACGTCTATGTGAACTATGATGCAAAAGTCATTTTAGAGCAGGCGGGCTTTACCAAAATGGACGCCGAAGAGTTTCTCAATGATCCTGCCCAACAATATGCAATGTACAAAACGATGTATGATAGCGGAGGATATGCCAATCTTCCTGAGACAACAGCCTATTTGGAACGCTATATGGCTGCAGCAGAGGGAATTTACGGACAGGACTATCTTGATAATGTCTCACAAGATTACATGCGGACACTTATCGACGGTGATGTAAAAGCCGCTATTCAAGAGCTGAATCCTTCAGATGAGACGGACACCGATGCGGAAATACTGCCTGAAGAACAAGCACCCGATGCTAATGCCCAGCTTCGCGCTCAAGCGCCGTCAGCCGCTGCCGTTTCACTCTAGTCTTCATCCTTGAAAATCGCCGCTTGCGCCTGCGCATCTTTTTCAAACAGGATTGCGATATCACCGTCTTTGATGCTGTTGTGATCCGGTGTGCGGAACTGGAGCTTACCACCTGAACGCACGACAGCGATCAGTTTGGCGGTCTCGTTTTCACGCTCTTCCATGATCTGGGCCAGATTATGTTCCTTATCGATTTTGGTGGCACGGAAGCGCCAGCCCTGACGGAACATGCGGGCAAAATCCCAGTAATTCAGATTGTCTTCGGAAAAGACACGGCCTTTGATCGTATGCGCAATCTGGCGACGTTCATGGGTTTCCTGATCTTGTGTCGAGAGCTGGAAGACATTTTCCTTACCAAACTCATGTCCGAACGCCGAGCAAAGAAGCGCGTTATATTCGGGATTGTCGGCAGCAGCCAGCAGCTTGTTATAGCGTGAAAGCTCAAGATTATATTCGGTTTCATCCGAAAGCGGTTCGCCGTAATAGGCGGGGATATTGGCTAGGCGCACATTTTTGAGGGCATGCCAATTGCGGTCGGCAATCATCACGGCAATATCCTTGGCCTTTAAAACCTCGGCAAACTGAATAACCCAGTCGGACGATCCGACAATCAGCAACCCGTCCGAGTTTCCATAGGAAAGGCCAAGCTTGCGCCCGAGATAATTGGCGGAAAGACCGTGCAGAAACACGGTGATGACGACAATCGCAAAGGCGAGGGGCAAAATCTGGTTGCCGTCAGCATATCCCGCATCCACCAGAAGTGGGCCCATAATCCCCGCAATCGCAGCGCAGACAATCCCGCGAGGCGCAATCCAACTGAGAAGAACCATTTCTTTCCATGTCGTCTGGGTAAAGAGCGAGGAGCTGATCGCCACGGCAGGGCGTACCAGAAACAGCACGGCGGCAATAAAGAGAAGGCCGCGCCAGTCAATATTCAAAAGAAGCGACGGTTCAAGTGTTGCCGTCAAAATGACGAACACACCCGAAACCAGCATGATGGTCATGGTTTCTTTAAATCGTCTGATTTCTTCGATGCTGGTCACGTTCAAATTGGCCAGCACGATACCGAGCAATGTCACGCCGATAAGGCCCGCCTCGTGCTGCAGGCTGTTACAGGCCACAAACAGGATAATGACGGAAGAAAGAATGAAGGCGGGTTTCAGATATTCAGGGACCCAGCCGCGATTGAGGACTTTGGCAATCACATAGCCCATTGCTGCACTGAGAATGCTGACCAGTAAAATGGCCGAACCTGTTTTCAAGAAAAAGTCGGTGACCGTGACCGTATCGTTTCCGGTCAGATAAAAATATTCGTATGTGAGAATGGCAAGCACCGCACCGATCGGGTCATTGACGATACCTTCCCATTTGAGGATCGAACCCGTGCGTTCATTTAATCGCGCATGCTTAAGAAGCGGGATGATCACAGTCGGCCCTGTGACAATCAGCAGCGCGCCGAAGGTCGTCGCGACAGGCCATGACAGTCCGCCTATATAATGGGCGGCACAGGCTGTCAGCACCCATCCGACAGGTGCGCCAATATACACAAAGCGACTGATGGCTTTCCGCGCTACCTTGATTTCTTTGAGGTTGAGGTTGAGACTGCCTTCAAACAGGATAATCGCAACAGCCAGAGAGACTGCAGGTTGCAAAAGATTGCCAAAGAGCGGTTCGGGCTGAATAAAGCCGAGAAGGGGGCCAGCCAGAAATCCGAGCAGCAACAGAAAGACGATTGAAGGGATTTTAAAGCGCCAGCCGATCCATTGAGCGGAAATCGCGAGAAGTGCGATCAAGGCAATTTGCGGCAGAGTATCATGCATCCGATTGGGCTTCCTTTAAGGCTTTCATGTAATAGAGGTTCTCCTCTTCCCAACCGTCAGGCAGCATAGCCTGATCATATTCGCGGTCATATTCGAACAGCTTGGTGAGGTCATCACGTGTTTGTGTGGCAAAGGACATGAGCTTTGTCTCGTCCTCGAAATAAGCAAAAGATTTCACCAGAGCCGCCTTGTCATGAGCGGCAAATTTCATCGCCAGATCGCGGGCGCGGAAGGCGCGGTAGCCCAGAGAGTGGAGAACTTCTCGCGACGTATGTAAGGCTGACTCGAATGTTTCGCGCTGGAAGTAATCCGCACCTGCCTTATCCAGCTCATAGGCGTGACGGCGGTCATAGGCGCGGGCGATGATTTTGAGATGCGGGAATTTCTTGCGGGCCTCGGCAACGGCACGAACGGAGGTTTCCTTATCATTAATTGCCATGACCAGAATTTTGGCATCCTTTGCACCGGCATGCTCAAGGATCTCCATGTCGCCCGCATCGCCGTAATAGGCTTTCCAGCCGAAACGCTTCAAAAGCTCAATCTGGTTGGGGTCATGCTCCAAAACAGTGAAAGGAATTTTTTCCGCATGCAATAAGCGACCTGTCACCTGTCCGAAGCGACCATAGCCCGCAATAATGACAGGTGCGGCATCATTTTGCGGTGCAGGCTTTCGGCTTGGATCG
Source organism: Pseudobdellovibrionaceae bacterium (assembly GCA_050251555.1). Lineage (GTDB taxonomy): Bacteria > Pseudomonadota > Alphaproteobacteria > Micavibrionales > Micavibrionaceae > UBA2137. Next base: position 15,475 of record JBFWMN010000008.1, read on the forward strand.
GGAACATAGGAAAACAGGCGGGGCTGTAACAACTTGTCATTGGCAAGAACCAATAGCGGGGTCATTGCCATCGAGAGTGCAACGACAACCGTATAGAAACTCAGCGTGTCATTGGTGATGACTTTTTCGACGAAGGCGAACTGCAATATCACGAAGGCAAATTCACCGCCTTGCGCCAGCAGTGTCGAAAACAGCATGTTTTGTGCAAGCGACATTTTGAAGAATTTGGCAAGGACGGACAGGATCACGAATTTGACGGTAATCAGACCAAGGACAAAGAAAAGAATTTTGGCGGGTTGGCTTAAAAAGATATCGACATTTATAACCATGCCAACCGAAATAAAGAAGAGGCCGAGCAGCAGGTTTTTAAAGGCCGCAACCTGAATCTCGATCTCATGGCGATATTCGGAATCGGCTAAAACAACACCCGCGACAAAAGCACCCAAAGCAGGGGAGAGGCCTGCCAGCTCCATCACAAGGGCCACACCAATCACGAGAAGTAAGGCCGTTGCCGTAAAAATCTCACGCATCTCGGTTTTGGCAACCATCCGCAGAAGATGACGAATGCCGTAGTGACCGATCACGATAATGGCGATCACCGCCCCCAGAACTTTGGCAGGCCCTCCCAACATATGCATCGGGTTAGCCGCGACATCAGGCAGCGCACCTCCACCGATCACGGGGATCAGGGCCAGAATCGGAATGACGGCAATATCCTGAAACAGCAAAACGGAAAAGGCGGACTGGCCCGAATAGGTGTGGTTGATGCCGCGTTCTGCCATCACCTGCAAGACAATCGCGGTTGAAGACAGTGCCAAGGCGAGCGCAACGGCAGCCGCGACCGAGAGGCTCTCGCCGATCAGATAGAGCAACCCGCCAATACAAAGTGTGGTGAGTAAAACCTGTAATCCGCCCAAGCCCAAAATCGCGGTACGCATCTTCCAAAGCTTATGCGGGTTTAGCTCCATCCCGATCAGGAACAGCATCATCACAACGCCGAATTCGGAAAAATGCAAAACGGATTCCGTGTCACCGACCAATCCGAAAACATGCGGGCCGATTAACAGGCCTGCAATCAGATAGCCGAGGACGCTTCCCAATCCTGTCTTTTTGGCAAGGGGTACTAGAAAGACGGCAGAAGCCAGAAAGATAAAGCTTTGAAAAAGCAGGCTGTCGGTTGCGGCATGTTCCATGTCGTTTTAGCTCGCTTTCTCGGATGTGTTTTTGACGTAAGGGAAACCGCAGCAATCTTTGCCGTCAATGAAGTCCTGCAGGCGCTGGCAGTAGGCGGTCGCATGTTTAACGACGGTTTGTTGGTCGGCACGGTTGGAATATTCCAGAATATGCGGGTCGGCATAACGCATATGACAGATATGCGCCATCTTGTGAAAAGGGGCGAGCAGCTCATGTGGGGAATAAAGCGGGTCTTCGGATTTTTGCAGGGCTTTGTGCGGCCCGCCAGTGGTGACCGCACTCATCAGTGTCTTGCCTTCCAGCTTACCGCCGTCAGGCCCATAGGCCCACCCGTAAGTCAGGACAAGGTCGCACCATTCTTTCATCAGAGCGGGTGCTGAAAACCAGTAAAACGGGTGCTGTAAAACCAGCATGTCATGGTTTAGCAGCAGCTCGCGCTCACGCGGCAAATTCAAATGGAAATCAGGATAGGTTTCGTAGAGGTCGTGAATAGTGACATTTTTCATGTCTTTCACGGCCTCGATCATCATGTGATGGACACGTGAACGGTGATAGGCGGGATGCGCCAAAAGGATAAGTGCTGATCTCATATGTCCTCTAATTTATGACAGCGCAGGGCAGAAGGAAAGGAAGCCGTTGCCATTTTCCCCGAACTGTTGCAAAGATATGTGCACATGAACAATGAAAACCCCCTGAAAGAGCTTTTGACACCCCCGGATGACGGGACAGACAGTGCGGAAACCCGCTCGCTGTTCGTGCGCTTGCGTAACTATTTTTTGGCAGGTGTTCTGGTCACGGCACCTATCGCGATTACGATTGTGATTGTCTTATGGTTTTTAAACCTCATTGATTCCACCGTGCGCCGTCTTCTTCCGGGTAACAGTCTTTATAGCCCCGAGCATGCGGTTTATGCGATCCCCGGTCTCGGCATTGCCATTGCCATCGTCTTTTTCATTCTGGTCGGCTGGTTTGCGCGTAATTATCTTGGACAGCTTCTCATCCGTATCTCTGAATATATCCTTGCCAAGATGCCGATTGTGCGCACGCTTTATGCAGCCTTGAAGCAAATCTTCGAAACCGTGATGGCCTCGAAGTCACAAGCCTTCCGCGAAGTCGTCATGGTTGAATACCCCAGAAAAGACGTCTGGGCGCTGGGCTTTTTAACAGGCAAGACAGAAGGCGAAGTTCAACGCCTGACCGACACTGAAGTCGTGAATGTCTTCTTGCCGACAACGCCGAACCCGACTTCGGGCTTCCTGCTTTTTCTGCCCAAGAAAGATGTGATCTTTCTGAATATGAGTGTTGAGGAAGGCATCAAGATGATTGTCTCGGCAGGGATTATCACGCCGCCAGACCGCTCGACCATCAAAGCGGCTACGCCACCAATCACCAAAAAAGAAGCGGCTCCTGCGAAACCCGCAAAAGCCGCTTCCAAAAAGCCTGCTAAAAAATCTTAAATCAGAATTGTCTGTGCTTCGCCGAAGCCGTTAAAGTCCGAACGCATTGCCGAGGAATATGCGCCGACATTGCGAATCTCAATCCAGTCACCCGCAGTGATCGAGGCGGGCAGTAGGAACGGACCTTCCATCATATCAATGGAGTCGCATGTCGGACCTGCAAAGGTGAAGGCCTCGACGGGCTGTGCCTTTTTATGTGTGCCGTTCATGATGGCGCGCACGGGGAAGGCTTCGTTTAAGACGGGTCCTGCATCAAACAAACCGCCATATGTGCCGTCATTGATGTAGAGGCGGTTACCGCGGCGTTGTTCAACACGCACGATGAGCGACATGCTCTCAGCCACCAAAGCGCGGCCCGGCTCGCAAAGTAAGGGCACATCTTTCAAGGATGAGCGTGCATGTGTTGCGTGAATTGTTGCAAACAAATCCTCAATCGTGACAGGCAGTTTTTCGGTGTAGGTCACAGGGAAGCCGCCGCCGATATCGAGCGCGTCAATTGTCACGCCTGAGGCTTCAACCGTTTTGGCAGCCAGTTCAATCGCACGGATATAGGCCGTACGGCTGGCATTTTGTGTGCCGACATGAAAGGCCAGGCCCAGCTTTTTCGCGTAAGGACGTGCCATCTGCAAAAGCTCAATCGCCTCGGCAACACTTGCGCCGAATTTGGAGGAGAAGTCGATCCCCGCTTCCTTGTTTTTAGGAAGCGCAATGCGGATGAACAGCTCAAGGTCTTGTGCCAAGCCCGTCATACGCGTGATTTTGAAAAGCTCGTCTTTGTAATCCAGAACAAAGGATCTGACGCCGTAATCATAGTAAGCGGCCTCAATCGCTTCCTCGGATTTGACGGGATGCATGAAATACATCTTGGCGTGCGGCGCGTTGGCTTTGACCAAAGCCATTTCTTTGAGAGAAGCCACATCAAAATTTGTCATGCCTGTTGCTGCCATGGCGCGGATAATCTCAGGTGCAGGATTGGCTTTAACGGCATACATGCTTGTGCCTCTGAAATTATTCAGGAAGAGGCGCGTGCGCTCTTGGACCTTTTCAATATCCAGAAGGTAAGTCGGGATGCTAGGTGCGATCTCGCGTACCAGCGCATCATGGGCTGACGGGGAAACTGTCGTAAGTTTGCCACGTGCAGGCGCGGAAACCGAAACAGCGGACAGGGTCGAGGGATTGCCAAGAGACATTTGCGGTAAACCTTTCGGAGTCAATCGGTGGCTCGATAATGGGAGCCAGCCAGTTGTTAAACAAAAAAGTTCAACGCCGTTACATTCACCTTTTGGAAGGGCCAGGGGCACGTACGCGGAAAGGACGTATGTAAGGCATCACCCCCCTAAATTCCAAGGGTAATTTTGCATGGTGCCATGCAATAATTGCATGGGAGTGAGGCTTACCCTGCGTTTAGGTAGGTAATCGCCTGATCGCATTCAAAGAGGTAGAGAAGGGTACGTAAGGCTTGGCCTTTTTCGCCTGTCAGATCAGGGTCCTTGGCAAGGATATATTTGGCTTCATCGCGTGCGGCAGGCAGCAGAAACCCATGGGCCTCAAGTGAAGCAATCTTGAAATCGGGTAGGCCCGATTGTTTGGTGCCAAGAACGTCACCGCTCCCGCGCAGTTCCATATCTTTTTCCGCAATCAGAAATCCGTCTTCGGAAGCGCGCATGATGGAGAGGCGCTCTTTGGCGGTTTCCCCGAGCGGCATGCGGTAGAGAAGAAAACAATAAGATTTGGCAGAGCCTCTACCGACACGGCCTCTGAGCTGGTGGAGTTGTGCCAAGCCGAAACGGTGGGCTTCTTCAATCACCATGATGGTCGCTTCGGGGACATTCACGCCGACCTCAATCACGGTTGTGGCGACCAGAATATCGCAAGCGCCCGAGGCAAAATCAGCCATGGCTTTATCTTTTTCCTCTGCCTTCATCTGCCCGTGAACAAGGGTGACGCGTTCTCCGAAAAATTGTTGGAGCACTTCATAGCGTTCTTGTGCTGAAGTCAGATCCAAAACCTCGCTGTCTTCGACCAGAGGGCACACCCAATAGACGCGGTGGCCCTCGGCAATCTGGCGTTTTAAACCCGCTATCATTTCGGAAAGTTTTTCGGATGGGATGAGGCGCGTATCGATGGGTTGTCTGCCGGGCGGCTTTTCCGTGATGCGCGACACATCCATGTCCCCATAAGCGGTGAGTGCGAGCGTGCGTGGGATCGGTGTTGCGGTCATCACCAGAATATCCGTACCTTTACCTTTGGAAGACAAGCTCATGCGCTGATGCACGCCAAAGCGATGCTGCTCGTCAATCACAGCCAAACCCAGATCATCGAAGATGACTTTATCCTGAAAGAGCGCATGCGTGCCGATGACGATTTTGGCTTCACCAGAGGCGATCTTTTCGTAAAGCGCCGCCTTTTCCTTGGGCTTCAATCGGCCTGTCAGAAGAACGGGTGTAAGACCCATTTTCTCAAATAAAGGAGCGAGCGTTTCGGCGTGCTGGCGCGCAAGAATTTCGGTGGGAGCCATGAAGGCCGCTTGTGCGCCAGAATCAATCGCGTTCATCATGGCGAGTGCCGCGACCACCGTTTTACCCGAACCGACATCGCCTTGAACGAGCCGCATCATTTTATGGGGTTCAGCCATATCCGCATCAATCTCGGAGAGTGCCACATTTTGTGCATGTGTAAGGCTAAAGGGCAGGGCGGCTTCGAGTTGTTTTTTATATTCCCCACGAATATTAAAAGCTCTGCCACCTTTCTTGCGGGCACGGTTACGCCCGATTGCCAAGGTCAGTTGATTGGCCAGAAGCTCGTCATAGGCAAGGCGCGTGCGCTCTGTGCCGTCTTTTTCGAGATCGGACAGCTTGGTCGGGTTGTGGGCGGTGCGCAGGGCTTTCTTCCAGGTGGGCCAGTTGTTCTTTTTAAGGAACGCGCCGTCAATCCATTCGGGCATGTCGGGCGCCATCTCTAAAGCGGCCTGCATGGCCTTAGTCACAGCCTTATTTGTGAGGCCATGTGTAAGCGGGTAAATGGGTTCGGCGGGCAGGATTTCGGCGGAACTGGCCCCATCCGCAATATGATCGGGATGGATCATCTGCAAAGAGCCCTGATAGGCTTCAAGCTTGCCGCTGATTAGGACTGTTTTGCCGATGGGGAGAAGTTTTTCTAAGTAATCTTTACGTGCATGAAAAAAGACGAGACTCATGCGGCCTGTCTCATCGGTGACAGACACACGGTAAGGCAGGTTGCGTTTGGGGTTGGGGGTGTGATGAGCGACAGTGACACGGATTGTTGCCACGCGGCCTGCCTCTGCGGCTTCAATGGTCGGACGATAGGAGCGATCAACCAGATCAATGGGGAGATGCCAGAGAAGATCAAGGATTTTGGGTCCTCCTGCCAGCCTCTCGAAATGCTTTTGCGTGCGCGGGCCCACACCGGGGAGGACGGTGAGGGCGCGAAACAGCGGATCAAGCAGGAATGGGCGGCTCATCTTTTTTATCTTAACCAGTTGCCTTGACGGGCTTTCGTTCTTTATAACCAAGACCACTATGCAAAAAGATCACGCACAAGTCGAGACGCTGGAAAAGCGCGCCAAACAACTCATTTACCGTGCGCTTCATCGCGGGACACGGGAAATGGATTTGTTGCTGGGCGGATTTGCCCGCGCATATGTGCCGCAACTGGATGCGGCGGGGCTGGATGACTTTGAAGCGCTTCTGGATCTGGAAGACCCCGAACTTTATGCATGGTACTGCAAGCAAGCCGTTCCCCCTGCTAATTTGAACAATCCTGCTCTCGATGCGTTCTTGGCCTATGAATATGGTATTGCCTAGCATGAGCGCGACCTCGACTTCGCAAACAATTGAACGCGCCTCGGGCGCAAAAGACGTCCTCTACGGATTGCCTGAGGGGCAGGATGCGCGTGTTCTCATTGAAAAAGCGCGGGCCAGCATGGTGCGTGATGCCGTCCATATCCACATGGCTCTCGATGATACACGAGTCTCATTCTTGAAAGAGGCTGTCGCCTTCTTTGACCCTGAAGTCGAAATCGCCGTTTTCCCTGCGTGGGACTGTCTTCCCTATGACCGTGTTTCGCCCGCCTCGGATATCGTTGCCGAACGTGTGGCGTGTTTGTGCCGTTTAATGGAATGGGCGCAAGAGACAAAACGCGTACCGCGCTTGCTTCTCACAACTGTCAATGCCGCGCTTCAGAATGTGATGCCGCAATCCGCGTTGCTTGAGGCTGCATTCTCTGTTCGCAAGGGCGGCCGCTTGAATTTGGAAGGACTTCAGTCCTATTTGGCGGCGAACGGATATCACCGAACGGGAACAGTCAGAGAACCCGGAGAATTTGCCTTAAGAGGTGGTATTGTTGATTTATTTCCTGCTGGCTTCAGTGATCCAGTACGTATCGATTTATTTGGTGATGAGGTTGAATCTTTACGCGTTTTTGATCCGCTTTCGCAAATTTCGGGTGACAATCTCGATCATTTTGCGCTCACGCCCGTCACCGAGTATTTTCTTTCACAAAACGCAATTGACCGTTTTAGAAAGACGTATCGCGAGCTGTTTCCCGAGGCACGATTTGACTCTGACCCCCTGTATCAGGCGGTCACGGAAGGGCGACGCTATAACGGTGCTGACCATTGGTTGCCGCTTTTTTATGAGCGGATGGAAAGCCTGTTTGATTACGCAGCCGATGCGACACTGACATCGGACTACCATGCTATTCAGGCGCAAAACGAGCGCTTAACACAAATTGCCGATTTTTATGAAACCCGCAAAAGCCTTGAGGCGGCGGCGCTTCAAAAGAAGACCAAGAGAGGCGGGGATGATGCGCCCCAACTGATCTATCACCCGATTCCGCCAGCCCTTTTATATGCGAATGGATTGATAACAGAGGGGCAGGAATTTTCGCCTTTTGCCGACCCATCCCGTCCAGATGACGCAAAGACGGCGAAGAAGGCCCGCGATTTTGCCGATATCCGCGCCCTGCCTGACGGGAATGTGTTTGCGGAATTGAAAACCTATCTGGCTTCTTTGCGCGGTGAGGGGCGTAAAATTGCGATTGCCGCCTTTTCCGAAGGGTCTCGAGACCGCATGAAGGCGTTACTGGATGCCGAAAAGATTCCGAACCTAAAAATCTGCGAGTCCTTTGCTGCCGTCAAAAAACTGTTGCCTTCCCAGATCGGACTTGTTGTTCTGGGGCTGGAAGACGGGTTTGTCGCTGATGATATCGCGATTTTAAGCGAGGAAGATATCTTGGGTGACCGTCTGTCACGGGCACTGTCCAAAAAAACCAAGAAGAAGTCCGACAATTTCTTACGCGAAGCCTCATCCCTCGCTCCGGGTGATCTGGTTGTCCATATTGATCACGGGCTTGGGCGTTTTGAAGGGTTGGAAACGCTGAAAGTCGGTGGGCAGCTTCATGATTGTCTGAAGGTTGTCTATGAAGGCGGCGACAAGCTTTTCGTGCCCATTGAGAATATCGAGGTTCTCTCACGTTACGGCGAAGATACGGGAACGGCGCATCTTGATCGCATGGGCGGTGCAGGCTGGCAGGCGCGCAAAGCCAAGGTCAAAAAAGACCTTCTTCGGATTGCCGCACATTTGATGGAGATTGCGGCACAGCGTCTTCTGAAAAAAGGGGAGGTTCTCAATATCCCCGAAAGCGATTACGCACGCTTTACGGCAGGTTTCCCTTATGCCGAAACGGATGATCAGTTGCGCGCCATTACCGAAGTGATTACCGACATGGAAAGCGGGAAGCCGATGGATCGTCTGATTTGTGGTGATGTGGGTTTCGGCAAAACCGAAGTGGCGCTTCGTGCTGCCTATGTCGCGGCAATGGCAGGTAAGCAGGTGGCGCTGATTGCCCCGACAACATTATTGGCGCGCCAGCATTACCAGAATTTTTCTGAACGCTTTAAGGGCACGGGGCTTCGCGTCGGACATTTGTCGCGTCTGGTTTCAGCGCGGGAAGCAAAAGCCACGCATGACGAGTTGGAGAAGGGGACGCTCTCCATCGTGATCGGCACGCATTCCATTTTGGCGAGGGGTATGAAATTTGCCAATTTGGGCCTGATGATTGTCGATGAGGAACAGCGCTTTGGCGTGAAACAAAAAGAGCGCCTCAAGGAGCTTAAAGAAAATGTCCATGTGTTGACCCTCACCGCGACACCGATCCCGCGCACATTGCAGATGTCGCTAACGGGTGTGAAGGATATGAGCATTATTGCGACGCCGCCTGTCGACAGGCTTGCGATCCGTACCTTCGTACTGCCCTTTGATCCGATGGTTGTTCGTGAGGCCCTGCTTCGTGAGCATTACAGGGGTGGGCAGAGTTTTTATGTGTGTCCGCGCATCAAGGATTTGAATGAGGTTGAGGAAACATTGCGGGAGCTTGTTCCCGAAGTGCGTCTTGTGGTGGCCCATGGGCAAATGCCTCCGGCCGAGCTTGAAGAGCGCATGAATGCATTCATTGATAAGCAGTTTGATGTGTTGCTTGCGACCAATATTATCGAGTCGGGGATCGATATTCCGACGGCGAACACGATGATCGTGCATCGCTCCGATATGTTTGGTCTGGCGCAACTCTACCAGATCAGAGGGCGGATCGGACGCTCCAAAGTCAGAGCTTACGCTTATCTGACGACCGACCCTGCAAAAGTTCTGACCGAGCAAGCGGCACGCCGCCTTGAGGTGCTGGAGCAGCTCGATATGCTGGGGGCAGGATTTCAACTGGCTTCGCATGACATGGATATTCGTGGCGCGGGTAATCTTCTGGGTGAGGAGCAATCGGGACATGTGCGCGAAGTGGGGATCGAGCTTTACCAGCAAATGTTGGAAGAGGCCGTTGCTGCAGCCAAATCAGGTGTCGCGATTGAAGACATCCAGCTTGAAGGCGCATGGAGCCCGCAGATCAATCTGGGAAGTTCCATCCTGATCCCTGAACGCTATGTCGCGGATTTATCGGTACGTATGAACCTTTATAAGCGTCTTTCCGAACTTGAGGATGAGGGCGAGGTGGAAGCTTTTGCCGCGGAAATGATCGACCGTTTCGGAAGACTGCCTTCCGAGGTTGAGAATTTGCTGGATATCGTCAAGATCAAGCAGCTTTGTAAGCGCGCCAATATCGACCGCGTTGATGTCGGGCCAAAAGGTGCGCTCCTCGGTTTCCATCAGGATCGTCCTGCCAATCCCGAAAAACTTTTGCTCTGGATGGCAGAAAAATCGGGCCTTGTGAAACTGCGTCCCGATCAGAAAATTTCGGTGCTGAAAGCCTGGCACACGGATGCCCAGCGCATTGCAGGCACGAAATCATTGCTCGCCGAGATTGCCTCTTTAAGCTGATCGCCTTAAATTCATATCCGATGGATTTAGCAAGTTGGATATACAGCATTGCCATGATGCTGGTTTTTACTGTGATCGGTATGACGCTGTGGGGTGAAAAACGCGCCCGCGTGCCTGCCGCCCCGACATTGCCCCATGTCAAACGCGAAGCCTTGCGGCTTTTGACACTTCATAGTGACAAGGAAAAACCATACAGGATTGCGGAATTGGGATGCGGCTGGGGCGGTATCCTGAAAGCACTTGCCAAATCCTTTCCCAATGCCCATGTGACGGGATACGAAATGTCGCTTTGGCCTCGCATGCTGGCGCGTATGCGCTGCATTTTTTCGGGCAAGCGGATCGACATACACGGGAGTGATTTTTATGAAGCGGATCTCACGCAATTTGACATGATCTATTGTTACTTAAGTCCCAACCATATGGCGGCGCTCAAAAGTCATTTTGAGACATGCGGATCGGGGACGTTGATTGTCTCCAACGCTTTTGCGGTTCCCGAATGGGTGCCGACCGAGGTTACCACAGTGAAAAGCCTGTTCGTGACCATTCCGATCTATCTGTATCGCATGCCTTAAGCGCTCTTTTTATGCACGCATCGCAGCAAAGATTTTTCTTTATGCTGCACCGCGCTCCGTGGTGAAATGAGGTGTTATGCTAAAGGATAATTCCCCGTTTGCCGTTGAGCTTACCGAGCTACATAGCCGGTTTGAAGCCATGCGCCCTGAACAAGAAATTACGATTTCCGACGCAGCAATGGGGGTTGAAGGCTATATTATCGTCTGGAATACAGGCATTGCTAAAGACGGACCAATGCCCCGTGCTGCAAAAGGTGGCACGCGCATTCATGCCAATCTTACCAAAGATGAAGTCGCCATGCTGGCGAAGAAAATGGCGCTGAAAAATGCTGCGGCAGGCTTGCCGCTGGGAGGGGCCAAATCGGGATTGCGGGCGGATCCGTCAGCACCTGATTTCAAAGACACGTATCAATCCTTTTGTAAGCTTTCAAAACCGTATTTGTATGAATTCGGCGGCGATTACGGCGGGTTCGGTTTTGATATCGGGGCGCGCCCTGAACATGCTTTGTGGGCGTGCGAGGCGATTGGTTCAACACGCTCTTTTACAGGAAAACCGCTGGAAATGGGCGGCACGGATTATGACCGTGAGGGAATAGCAGGCCTAGGTGTTGCGGTTGCGGCGCGCACGGCTCTGGAAGAAACGGGGAAATCGGCAAGAGGCGCAAATTTTATCGTGCAGGGCTTAGGTGCCATGGGTGCTGCGGTCGTACGCTATTTTTCAACATATGGCGGGATACTTGCCGGTATTTCCGACCCTAGGGTCGGCGGTTCGTGGGTATTTGAAGCGCCACCGCCTGAAAGCTTGTATGAGGCGATCCGCGACCGTAAAGATGCCGAGTTGATTGCCATTCTCGGGCATTGCGGGCGTTTTCTGTCGACCGATAATAATGCGGTCCTGACACTGGATTGCGATGTTCTTTTCCCGTGCGCCGTGCAGGATGTCATTACGCCGGCCAATGCGGTCGAAATCAATGCCAAGCTTGTTTGTGAAGGGGCAAACGGCCCTGTGACGGAGGAGTCTTACGCGATTTTGGAAAAACGCGGTATCACGGTCATCCCCGACTTTATCGCTAATTCGGGCGGTATTATCGCGGCCTTTGTCGAGATGACCTCGTCTTCTGAAAATAAATGTCTGGAAGCCAAAACGCTGACGGAACAAAAGATTGCCGAGAATGTGCGCCTTGTTCTGGCCTGCGCTGCCAAACACGGGGTTTCCTCGCGCCAAGCCGCTTTATACATTACCTACAAGCGCATTTTCCAATAAAACGTGGCAGGGCCTATCCGCCCGTGCTATCCTTAAAAGGGTAGGTTTACGGGTGCGCGAGCAACAACAAGGATGGAAACCCATGTCCCAGAATTACGTCGATAAAAAGATTGAGGAAGCACTGGCCCTTCATAAAGGCAATGCAGCACGTGCGCGCCAGCAGCTCATTACTTGGGCCGCAACCGATCCCGCCTTGTTGCTGGGGCTGACCAAAGGCCACCTGACAGGGATTGTCGCCTATGCCGTTGCCAAGGCCCAGCAAAAGCAGGTTGCGCCGACTTATGTGCGTCAGACGTCCCAGACGGCAAAACGTATCGATATGGCGCCTGAGACATTCGGCAAAGATTTGCTCAAAGCCTTATCTGGTCGTGATTCTGTGCGTTTTGGCATGGAAGGGGCAACAGGTCGCCCTGTGTCACGCAAAACGCCGGCTTCTGAATCGCATATTGCGACCATGAAGTCGTTGGCGACACGTAAAACGACCGACTAAGCGTAATCCCGTTTACATCTTTATATCTTTGAGATTAAAGTCTTTTTCATGCCTGAAACAAGAGCCATCCTCTCTGACCCGTTTTTGCTGAATTTCATTAGAGAAAACGGCTATGCGATCCGTGTCAAACGTCTGATCGGCGACTGGTCGGCGCGGTCTTACGTGCGCGTTTTTGCCGAAAACGGTAAGGACACGGCGATGCTGATGATCTGTCGTGATGACCGTACCAAGGCGCAGATGAAAGAGTATGTGCGGATTGCAAATGCTTTGCGCCAGTGCGGTTTTTCAGCACCCGACATCCTTGCCGAGGAGCGCGAGGCCGGCTTAATGTTGGTCGAGGATCTGGGTGAATTTGCGATGGACAGCCTTGTCGATAAGAAACATTGGCTGCCTGACTATTATGCCGAGATGGGCGAGATCGTCAGGAAGTTGCGCGAGGATATCCCTGCCGACTTTTACGAGACACTGCCCGCTTATGAAGACACGGCAATCGGCAAAGGGCATGTGCGTATCATGGACTGGTATGTTCCCCTTGTGATGGGCATGCCGCTTGAAGGGTCTTTAAAGGTTGAATATAACGCGATCTGGAAGCGTCTGATCAAAGACGCGCCCGCGCAAGGGCAGTGCTTTACGCATATGGATTTTCACCCCGCCAATCTGGTCTATCGATTGTCGGAAAAAGATGTAAAGCGCAAAATCGGTATTCTTGATTTTCAAAATGCCTGTGTCGGGTCTGTAGCCTATGACACAGTCAATCTATTGCGGGATATTCGCCGAAAAGTGCCTTCCGCACTTCAAAAATCGGTACTGGCTTCCGTGCAGATGGGGCTGGATTTTGAAGAGCGCGAGAGCTTCATGCATTGGTACAAGCTGTTAAGCGTGCAATATCACTCACGCGTATTGGGGCAGGTTTACAAGCTGGCGATTGAAACGCAACGTGACGACTTACTGATTCATGTGCCGCGCATTAAGAAATATCTGGTCAAAGAACTGGATGATCCGCTTTTTGCTGAATTGTCATCATTCTTTTCATCTTTAGGGTCGCTATTTTCAGAAGAGACCGAAGTCGAGATTGACGCCAGCGTTATCCTTGCCGATGCGTTCTAATTCATATCAGAAAACTTGCATTTACCGCCAAGCTTGACTAGCGTTTCCTTTGGGCCTAGATAGCCCTTTACGTTTAGTCTTTTTGAAAAATGGAAATGCATAAAATGAGCCTGATTGCCTCCCGCCTGTCCCGTATCAAACCGTCACCTACATTGGCTGTTTCCGCCAAGACGAATGAGCTGAAAGCGCAAGGACGCGACATTATTGGCCTGGGTGCGGGCGAGCCTGATTTTGATACGCCTGATTTTGTGAAAGACGCCGCCTGCGCAGCGATTGCCGCAGGGAAAACGAAATACACGAATGTTGACGGTACGCCCGAGCTAAAAGACGCGATTATCGCCAAATTCAAGCGCGACAACAATCTGACCTATACTCGCGACCAAATCATTGTTGGCACAGGCGGTAAGCAGGTGCTGTATAACGCCCTGATGGCGACGCTTAATCCGGGTGATGAGGTGATTATCCCCGCGCCTTACTGGGTGTCCTACCCTGACATGACTTTGCTGGCAGAAGGCGAGCCCGTGATTGTGTCCTGCAAGCAGGAAAACCAATTTAAGCTGCAAGCTGATGAGCTGGAAGCCGCCATTACACCAAAGACCAAATGGCTGATTTTCAATTCTCCGTCGAACCCCACGGGTGGCGCTTACACGCATGATGAGATCAAGGCGCTGACGGATGTTCTGTTGAAGCACCCGCATGTCTACATCATGACCGATGATATGTATGAACACCTTGTCTATGACGGTTTTGAATATGCGACACCTGCCCAGGTTGAGCCGAAGCTCTATGACCGCACATTGACGGTGAACGGTGTCTCGAAATCTTATGCGATGACAGGCTGGCGCATCGGTTATGCGGGTGGCCCCAAAGAGATCATCAAGGCAATGAACAAAATTCAGGGCCAATCGACCTCGAACCCGTGCTCCATTTCGCAAGCGGCAGCAACGGCTGCTTTGAACGGCGATCAGTCGTTCCTCATTGAGCGTAATGCGGCCTTTAAAGCCCGCCGCGATATGGTTGTCGATATGCTGAATGAAGCCGAAGGTCTGACCTGCCTGAAACCTGAAGGCGCGTTTTATGTGTATCCTTCTTGTGCGGGTGTAATGGGCAAGACAACCCCGTCAGGCAAAGTGATTAACACGGATGAGGATTTCGTAACCTATCTGCTGGAAGAGGCAGGTGTGGCTTGCGTTCATGGCGAAGCTTTCGGTCTGTCGCCCTATTTTCGCATTTCTTATGCCACATCGGAAGCCGCACTGACAGAAGCCTGCACACGCATTCAGAAAGCCTGCGCGGCACTGACAGGCAAATCTTCAACACAAGCAGCTTGATGATTTTATAAGGCGGCAGGGTCGGCGGGGCGATGTCCCGCTGGCTTTCTTTCGTCATTGGCGGCAGTCGGAATCTGGCCCTCACGCTCAAGAATGCCCTCTTCAGTTGTCGGGCGGCTGCGCATTCCTGCCAAACTTCGCAAAGCAGAGCCTAAAGAGCCTAATAGGCCGCGTTGGTGCTGCTCAACTCTCATCGCATTTTCCAGCAAGATATCCGTTCGCATATCGAATTCTTTCTCATGATGCGCGAGGAAGGCGCGAGCGTCGGCGCGGATGCGTGCGGCCTGTTCGGGGCTTGAGTCGAAAATATCAGGTTTGGCTGTCAGTTCGAACGGACAGTTCTTCTCGGAGATTTCCAGTTCATGCGTATGGTCAGGCCCATAGACACGGCGTAGCACGCGGCGACCACGGATCTGGGACTGCGTGCCGGGCGAGGTGTGATAAAAGCGATTAACGAGCATCGAGATCGCATCCATTTGTGCGTAATCATCAGGTGTGATCCCGCTGGATTGGCGGATGTTGCCGATAGTTACGGGCTCAAGAGTGATGCCGTCAGGCAAGTTGGCCTGGAGTGCCAGAATATTATCGGCGCGGTTGTCGACATGGGCGCAATCAATATGCGTTGTGCCTGTTTCCGAAATGGAATAGGCGTCAAACAGGGTCGGCACGGCTGTCGCACCCAGAATGATTTTATAGAGCGGCACGTCAATCTCGGGCTCGGCAACAGGCATATGGGCGTTTTTGCGACGGAAGCCTTCTTGCGTACGGTAAAAGTCTCCGGGCTCAATACTGCCGGGTGTGATCTTTTGCGTGGTAATGCAGATATTGCGGTCGAAATCGCGCATTGTGACATGTGTACCCAGAATGCGGGGTAAGTCAGCTTCCATGAAAGAGCGGTCCAGATGCAGGGGCAAGTTCTCGTGATCAACGGCGCGGTTGAAAATATCATGCAGCGTATCCATGAACCCGTCATCAGAAAGGGCTGCGGCTGCTTTGGGCAGGAAAAGACCGAGGGCTCCGCGTTTGATGCGTGATTTGCGGACATCTTCAATGCGGGATTGGACGCTTTTCAGAAAAACATCCAGTTCGCCTTCGGTGATATGCCCTTTGTTGCGGGATAGCCAGCTTCCGACGGCATGCAGGACATGGTTTAGATAGTGGTCTTCTGCGTAGGGCAGGTATTTCGGGAGGCGATCAAAATAAAGCGGCGTAAAATCGGCGGCGGTAACTAAAGGGCGTTTCGGATCATCGGGGTGGGGCAGGAACATGGCGGCAGCGCCGAATGAACCGACAGAGGAGGCGACAACGCCGCCCGTAAACACATCGCGTAAGTATTTATTGCCTTTTCTAAGGAATGCTTCTTCCAGCGCCTCAGTAAAAATATAGGTAAAACCACCGTAAGCGGCACCCCCGGGAATGGAGGCGATGTTATGACGAAGTAATTTATCCCTGTTTTTAATTAGCATTATGCCAAAGGCATAGCACGATTCTTAGGCAAGAGTCATCTAAAGCTTATACGGCTGCGCACAACAGCGTGTATGAATAGTGCGCCTTAACGCTTGAGAATGTCAGAGAAAAAGCCCTTTTTGTTTTTCTCTTGATAGTTTTCGACCAGCAAATCACAGATCGCATTGAACGTGTCGCTTTTTTCCGACATCAGCATTTCGGAGAAGTTTTTCATGCGACGCAAAGAATCCGGCGAAGCATCGTCAAGCTGCGTGCCGGGGAAATCATCCTTAAACTCGCCGTAAACAAGCGACTTATTGAGAACGTAAAGATTTTCGTCCATGTCGAATTCGAAGGCTTCTTTGAGGGCGCTTTCCGAGGCATGGAAAAAGATATTGATAAGCGGCAGGTCATTGACGGGGTCAACCACACCGAGCGAGCCCCATCTGTTCCAGTCTTTTTCGGAAATGGCGCGGTTGGTGATCCCCGTACCCAGCACGATCATAACCAGATCGGTGTCATCGGGGATGAGGTGGCGCAATGCCCCCATATAGGTCATGCACGGGTTATCAAACAGCGAACCGTCAATCCCTGTTACGTTTGTGTAGCGCCCCTTTAGAGTGGTCGCAAAGCTGTGGCAGGGGAAATAGGTGGGAGCGGCGGTGGAGCCCATCACGCAGTCATAGATGGTGGCATCACCACCTGTATAGAGTGTTGCACCCCCTAAATTCAGCTTTCGAAACCAGATTGCCTGTCCGCCCTGATCGATCAGCATATTGCGGTAATGGGCGACGGATTCTTCGGTTTCGTTCTTGTCCTGATCGGCCTGCATGCCTTTCCGTTCAATGGAGTAGACAGGGATAATCAGGCTTTTCAATGAATCGTGCAGGCGTGTCTTACCGAACAGGGCGCGTAAATTACGGCCCAGATTGGCAGGGTCATAATGCCCGTGCGACAGCAATTTATTCAGCGTGCCAATCTTCATCAGACGGTTATTGAAATCGTGGATTAGACCGCGCATTTCGCGGAAAGCGTCACGCGGAAAAATGCGTATGCCTTCGCGCTGGTAAAAGCGCACAAGGTGGCGGGCACGGTATTTTGGGCGTGTCGGGTCATCGGGGTGCGGGATATTGAGGGCCGCGTTCAGGATCGAACCTGTCGAGGCACCTGCAAAAATATCGACCATGTCTGTCATGGCAAGGCCGGTGCGCTCCTCGATGCGTTGCATGATAAGGGCAGGGATGAGGCCGCGCATACCGCCGCCGTATGTATATAAACAGATGAGTTTTTTACGCGCCATGAAAGAGGATTGTGGTGAGGGTGACTTTTATAAGGGACAGGTCTTTTCTTATTATTATGCGGGAGTTTTCCTTGTTTTTCCATGGCCTTTGTTATATTGCCTTGGAAGAAAGGTTTTATGCGTTATGGCAACACTGAGTTCGACGACCTTCGAAAGCGCAAGTAACGGTTCCGACGCTCCGCAATGGTTTGTCATCCCCACGACCGCCGAAGACGCCGCAGAGCTTGAGCGCATTCACCGCCTCTCGCGCTATGAGGCCGACCGTAAAATTCTGCCCGCTTATGCCGAGGCGACACTCAAGTCCGGCTACTTCGCAAAATACTGGGAGGATGCACTCTCCCGCAAAGATCGTTTCTTTTTAAAGGCTGTCGATCCGGCAGGCACGATCTGGGGCTTTGTCGCGATGGGGCTGCCGTCTTCTGAGCCGCATTACGAGCATTTGAACGATTCTTGCGAGAAAATGGCTGAGCTGCACCAGATCTATGTTGCGCCCGAATGCCAGCATCGCAGCATGGGCCGTCTTCTTTATGAAGCAGGGGCGCGCCGCCTTGCCGAGGAAGGTTACACGGATATGGTGATTAATGTCTTGTCCGAAAATCATAACGGCAAAGCCTTCTATCAAAAGATGGGCGCATGGCAGGCGACATCTCATCTGGAAATGATTGATCGCGGAGGGGTTGTCTTTCCCGTACCCGTCGATCTGTATATGCATTCTGCGTTACAACCACGATTTTCCCCAAGCCTTGAAGCGAAGGGCCAACAACGTAACCTCGGATAACGGAGCAGGCCTTGACGGTTTTTTCACATGAAAGTTTCTCCTTTGCCAGTGAAGCCCCTGAGGCTGCACCCCATCTTCTGGTAACAGGGGCGGTGCACGGCAATGAGATTTGCGGGCCTATCGCCATTCGTAAAATGATCGGTGAGCTGCAAAGCGGTGCACTGACGCTTAAAAAAGGCCGTGTGACTTTCATCCCTGTCTGTAATCCTCAGGCCTATGAAAAGAACGTGCGCTTTATCGATTCCAATTTGAACCGTTCGCTGTTTCCCAATGATACCCCTGAGAATTACGAGGAGAGCCTGAAAAGCTCACTCTGTGGTTATCTGGCGCAAGCCGATGTGCTGCTTGATCTGCATTCCTATCATGTTGGCGGCAAGCCGTTCATTTTTGTCGGCGTAAATTCGGGTGAGGAATTGGACTTTGCCAAATCGCTGGGCGCGGAAAATATTGTCTATGGCTGGCAAGAAGCCTACGGCGCGTCATCTGAAGAAGAAACGCGCAAAGCGACAGGCACAACCGAATATGCACGGCTATACGGGGCTTATGGCGTTACGATGGAATGTGGCGGACATGTGGAGGCTCATTCACCGTTGGTTGCCGAAGAGGCTATTCGCCGCGCCCTGACACATCTTGAGATGATTGAAGGTGAGGCTGAAGATACCAAGCCGCGGCAGGATGTGACGATCATCAAGATGCAGTCCCGTTTTTATAAAGAGCGCGAGGGTGCCTTTACAAAGCGCTGGGAAAACTTCGAACGCGTGCCCGCCGGAACCGTCATTTCCCGATACGACGATGGTGAAGAGCTGAGCATTTCAGAAGAGATGGTGATTGTGCTGCCAAGACATGTTCTGTCTGTCGGCGAAGAGTGGTTCTATCTCGGTCGCCCCGAATAATATTCGGAATCCCTTTTTTTCTTATTCCAAATTTATGGCAAAAAAAAACCGGGCATTAAGCCCGGCGAGTTGAACAGGGAGGTTTCACGTCTCAAGAGACGTAGGTCGTTCCCGAAGGAAGAACCTCGCCGCCGAAGCGGCTATCAGTGTTAATATAGGAGGTGACTCTTGAAATAAAGGGTTAATTGTGCAGTGCAGCTATGCGTTTAACGAATACCATAAACTTCTTATATGAGCGGATTGTTCATATGCTCCATTAGGAAGTCACGTAATAAGCTGATTCTCTTGGAGTTTTTATGCTCTTCCGGATAAACGAAAAAGATTTCAATGACATGCGTTTGCTTGTCAGTAAGTAAAGAGACCAGTCCCGGTGTCTTGCGGATAATCTTTTCAGGCACCGATGCAA
This sequence comes from Pseudobdellovibrionaceae bacterium, assembly GCA_050251555.1. Classification (GTDB taxonomy): domain Bacteria; phylum Pseudomonadota; class Alphaproteobacteria; order Micavibrionales; family Micavibrionaceae; genus UBA2137. The sequence continues at coordinate 35,057 of JBFWMN010000008.1, forward strand.
TGCCACATCCTTGTATGACGGCCTGCATGATTCCATTCATGGAATTCATGAATAAGGCTTTTGGGTGCTGCTGTATGTTGATATTCGCAGCCTCAAAATGCCAGTTGGGCTTATCGAAGGGGGCGGGGGCCTCAATCGGGTGCCCGATCAGCGTGTGATCCTTTAAATCCCTGAAGGATTTGGGTGTGCCGTGCTCTTTCAAATAACCTTCCGAGGCGCAAAGCTGGAAGTTGATATGGCCTAATTTACGCTGAATCAGATCCTGCTGTTCGGGCTTATAAAGACGAATTGCTGCGTCGGCCTCGCGCATGCCCAAATTCAGAACGCGGTCTTCGAGAACGACAGAGAGGCGGATATCGGGATATTCCTTGTGAAACAACGGTACAAGTGGCGCAAGCCACACCGATCCGACAAATTCCGCAACCGTGATCAACAGAGGGCCTTGGGCCAATGTTTTCGAATCCTGCAATTGCCCTTCAATCAGCGAGAGCTGACGGAAAATGCTTTGCACCGAATCAAATAAGAGTTCGCCTTGCTCAGTCAGGATAAGGCCGCGTGCGTGGCGGTGGAATAGGGTGACACCCAGACTTTCCTCTAGGCCGCTGATTTGGCGCGAAATGGCAGACTGAGAAAGCTGCAGCTTTTCACCCGCATGGGTAAAGCTGCCCACTTCTGCAACCGCATAAAATGCTTTGAGCTTGTCCCAGTCCATCGCCATGTCTGATTATCCTGTTGCCTGCATATCGGAAGTATCACCTGCACTGGCTTGCCCCGTTGCCGAGTGTTCAGCCAGAAATTTATCGGCCTCCAAAGCAGCCATACAGCCTGATCCTGCTGCGGTGACGGCTTGGCGATAAACCTTGTCTTTGACATCCCCTGCAGCATATACGCCGGGGATGGAGGTCGCCGTGGAATCGGGCTTGGTCAGAATATAGCCTTCCTTGTCCATCTCCAGCTTACCGCGGAAAAGGGACGTGGCGGGATCGTGTCCAATCGCAATAAACATACCGTCGACTTTCAGTGTTGAGGTCTCATCGGTTTTCAGGTTTTTCAAGCGAACCCCCGTCATGCCGGGTGTGCCCTCTTCGCCATGGGCAACGCCTTCAATATCTTCGACGACAGTGTCCCAGATCACTTCGACCTTCGGGTTGGCAAAAAGGCGTTCTTGGGCAATCTTTTCGGCGCGCAAACTGTCCCGGCGGTGAATGAGCGTAACCTTGCTTGCAAAGTTGGTCAGGAACATGGCTTCCTCGACAGCCGAGTTTCCGCCCCCGACAACGGCGACTTCGCGGCCTCTGAAGAAAAACCCGTCACATGTGGCGCAAGCCGAAATGCCCAGTCCGTGGAATTTCTGTTCGGCAGGAAGGCCCAGCCAGCGTGCCTTTGCACCCGTCGAGATAATGACCGTCTCCGCAATATAGGTTGCACCGCTTTCAGCGTTGCAGATAAAGGGGCGTTTGGTGAAATCGACATCCTTGATCATGTCATTATGGATGGTCGTGCCCACATGCTCAGCTTGCGCCTTCATCTGTTCCATCAACCATGGCCCTTGAATGACATCGGCAAATCCCGGGTAGTTTTCGACATCCGTCGTGATCATCAATTGTCCACCCGGCTCCATGCCCGTGACAATAATGGGGGCGAGGTTGGCTCGCGCAGCATAAATGGCGGCTGTGTAACCGGCGGGGCCTGAACCGATAATCAGGACTTTGGTGTGGTGTGTCTCACTCATAAAATCGTAAAGTCTCGTAAGGTGTTATATATGTCTTTTTTGCACATTTGCTATGTCAGGGGTTCTTTTCATTGCTAGTGTGTCAGGCGAGATCAGGCAACCTCTTTTTGATCGCAGCCGCCACCATCTGTGCATCATTTAAGGGCGTATAGTCCCAGTGCTCGATTTTTCCCTCAAAGATGCGCATGGCCCCTGCCTCAATCAGTGAGTCATGCAGCCCGTCAAGGCGGGTCCGTTTTTCCGATTTGCGTTTTAACGGGATCATATAAACGGGTTTGCCCGTCGTTGCCGCCTCAGAAAGCATCGAAGCGGAATCCGACGTGACCATTAGGATATCGGCTAGGGCAAGATACGCGAAATAGGGGTTGGGGCTTTTCTCATCCCAGAAGAAAACATTCTCGCCCTGAAATCCTTCTTCAAAGATGAGACGTGCGCTGTCAGGCGTGCGGCGCGAAGCGGTCACCATCAAGCTGGAAGGATTTGTTTTGCGAAACGCATGAATGTCGTTCACCAATTTACGGGCAACATCGTCGGTTAAATCATAAGCGGTCGAGTTACCGCCGATCATCAGTGCAATGCGTGGTGAGGGCAGTTTGGCAAGTTCTGAAAAGCTTTTAGCTTCGTCCTTCAGGCGTTTTTCTGTAATGCGGTTCGGGGTTGCTTTCGTGACCAGCACATTCTCGCCTCTGGTCGGGTCATGGGCAGGTAGGGCAACGAGATCAAAATTTTTCGGTGAAATGCGCGGGTCTTGTAAGTAAACGGTGAAGGTCTTGCCGTTTGAAGACTTCTTGATATAGCGCGCAGCGGCAATGGCTTTGCGGCCCGCGGCAATCACCAGATCGGGCCACGGTGCGGAAAGATTATCGCCTGTAAACGCGCAAGAACACTCCATGCCCAAATAGGGTGAGAGGCTCTTCCATGGTTGTTTCAAACCGATGACTTTGACCGTGTAGGGAACACCCAATGCCTCGGCGACGCCGACGGCCTGATTTTGTGTGCCGCGTAAATCTTCAGACACAATCCAGACGCGAGGGGCACTATCCTCTTTTAATGCGGTTTTGCTCATATAAGCTCTTCCTGCTCTTCAAGAAAAAATTCTTGCGCTTTAGGGACACTCAAACTATACCAACACTCCTGAGTGTGAAAGAGACTTACAGTTAAAAAATGTCACGCAATAAGCTAGATAAAATCGATCGCAAGATCCTTAAAAACCTCCAGGAAAATGGGCGCATGACAAATGTGGATTTGGCTAAATCCGCAGGTATTTCCGCGCCGCCTTGCTTGCGCCGTGTGCGCGTCCTTGAGGATCACGGTCTCATTCGCGGCTATCATGCCGATATCGACCACGCTGCCATGGGCTGGGGTGTAACTGTTTTTGCGCAAGTCAAACTGGTTGCGCATGGCGATAACGAACTGAAGAAATTCGAAGAGAAAGTCTCGTCTTGGGAACGTGTTCGCGAATGCTGGATGCTGACGGGTGAAACCGACTTCCTTTTGAAAGTCGTTGCCAAGAACTGGGACGATTACCAGTTGTTCCTGACCAACGAACTGACAGCCTTGCCGAATGTGTCGGGTGTCAAATCATCTTTGTCGATCCGTGCCAGCAAGGATTTGCCGGGCGTTCCTATCGACGATTAAAAAAAGCCGCTTCATTCAAGCGGCTTTTGTTTTTTCTCGTAACTATCTTTTTTTAGGCGTATTTGACGTCTAGGATTTCGTAATCCGTCTGGCCTTTGGGCGTTGTGACAGAGACACTGTCGCCAACAGCCTTGCCAATGAGGGCGCGGGCAACAGGTGAAGTGAGCGAGATTTTGCCACGGTCGGCATCTGACTCATAGGCGCCGACAATCTGCAATGTACGCTCTTCATCGGTTTCTTCGTCGACAATAGTCACTGTCGCGCCGAATTTGACCTGAGGGCCTGAAAATTTGCTGATATCGATAATATCGGCAGCACCAATCACGCCTTCCAGCTCCTGAATACGGCCTTCGATAAAGGATTGTTGCTAACGGGCAGCGTGATATTCAGCATTTTCCGACAGATCACCATGTTCGCGGGCTTCGGCAATAGCCGCAATCACGGCAGGGCGCTCCACGCTTTTCAGGTTTTTCAATTCTGCCACCAGCGCATCATAGCCGGTTTGTGTCATCGGGACTTTATCCATGTCACCAATCCTTTTTCTTACAAAAAATAAAAACCCGCACGGACTATCGGCGGGACTGACCCCCAATGTAGGGGCCTTTTAGGGAAAAATCAACGCTCTTAAATTTCCTTGACATAATCAATAAGTTTCCGCTAATACACAAGCCATGGCGCGTAATGAATTTTATAGAACAACAAGACCCGAATACTCCACGGGAGACCGCGTGGCGTATTTCAAGAAATCCTGCCGACAAGATCCTGATAAGGCTGTCGCGCTCGGAATCCAGTTGGCCGTCGAATTTGCCGATAAAGGCAACAAAGCCCGCTCGGCTCTCTGGTTTGAAAAAGTCTATGATCTCAGACCTTCTTATGAGACGGCACTGAAGCTTGCAACTATTTATCGCGAAGATTTTCAGGATGCCGAAACGGCTGTGAACTGGTTTGAATGTGCCTATTTGCACCGTCCGAGTGGGTCTCTGGCCTTGGGGATAGGGCTTATCTATGCCAATGAGCTGGACGAACCGGAAAAAGCTGTTCTCTGGCTGAAAAGATCCTTTGATCAGATGCCGACGGTTGAAACGGCAGGCAAGCTGGCACAAATCTACAGATACGAGCTGGGCGACGATGAAAGCGCCAAAGCTTGGTCTGATAATCTTTTCCGTGTACGACACGGGCGTAACACGGTTGAACCTGCACCTGTTGCAGGACACCAACTTGCGGATATTCTGCCGCAGGCTTTGGTACAGAAATAGGCTATGGGGAGCAGGAGAGAAGTTATGAGATCCTCGCAACGCCTTTCGCTCGCCGACCAGCTTGGTGCCGCATTTCGTATGGATGTGCCAAATGATATCAGTCGCTTAAGTTTGCAAGGGGCCCATAAGCGTTTTGCCGAAGCGATGTCGATACGTGATTTCGATGAGGCGGAGAAACTCCTGCTGCATGCCTATGAATTGTCTCCCTGTCATTTGCAGGCCGTGAAGATTGCGAAGTTTTATGTGTTGAACAGACGGGATCCCTTAGCTGCGGAGACGTGGTTTCAAAAAGCTTACGCTTTTACCCATGACTCACGCTTGGCAAAGGACATTGCACGCTTCTTGGAAAATCATTCAACGGATAAAGTCGGGGCGGCTGCCTGGTTCGGCATGTCAAGACGGGCGCGCAATACGGAACAGTTTATGATGATGAGTTTGGCAGAGTCACAAAGCGCGAAGCCTGAACCTACTCCATGTGAAAAGATAGAAGCGGGCTGGAAGCATATTATTGCGCACCTCAATCCTGCCGCCTAAAACACCCATTAAATTTGCATAATGTCGGAAAAACACCTATATTTCTATATGTAAATATAGACTTCGGGTGTTTTGTCATGGGTAAAACCATACGGTTTGATACGGAAGATGACCCTTTGCGCCTGCAATTGGTCGAGCAGTTTAATGCTTCAAAGGACTTGCCGCTTGAAATGAGACAGCAGCAGGCTAAGTTGCTTTATCGTCAAGATTACAATGCCGGAAACTTTCAGGGCGCTGTCGAATGGTTGCACGAGCTTTATACAATGGAGCCGAGCGCAAAACTGGCGGATCGCCTCTCACGCCTATACGAAGGCAAGTTGAATGACCGTGAAGCAGGCGATTACTGGCGCAATATCGCGCAAGGCGGCGATCCCGCATCTGCCGTTACAAAACTAACCGACGGCTGGGATGCGCTGCACGCCCACATGCACTCTTTACGGTTTCGTTAAGCCGCTTCTTCCTTTTCTTCAGCAAAATAATCCTGCAACGGCGCAACATCAATGTCGCGTGTCTTCATGGCGCGGATGGCCTGCACCCCGGCACGCGCTGCGGAAATCAGCGTGTAGTAGGGGATCTTGTTCATCAGCGCATTACGGCGAATGGACAGCGCATCAGCAACAGCCTGCGGGCCTTTCGTCGTATTGATCATGAAAGAAATTTCGCCGTTGATGATCGCATCCACAATGTGGGGCTGACCTTCCATCACCTTATTGACACGAGTGACAGGAATGCCTGCTTTTGCCAGATGTTCACATGTGCCGCCTGTTGCAACCAGCGTAAAGCCGAGATCAACCAGTTCACGCGCCAAAGGCTCGAGAGCGGCCTTATCACTATCCTTGACAGACAAGAAAACTTTGCCTTCGGAGGGCAGGTTCGTGCCCGCACCAAGCTGACTTTTCAAGAAAGCATGGGCGACATCGTGATCAAGGCCCATGACTTCACCCGTCGATTTCATCTCAGGGCCCAAGATCGGATCGACGCCCGGGAAGCGGTTAAATGGGAAAACGGGGGCTTTGACCGCGACATGATCGGGTGTCATGCCCAACATGATCGGCTTGAACTTGCTCAAAGGTTCACCCGCCATAATGCGTGCCGCGATCTTGGCAACGGGCGTGCCTGTGGCTTTGGCAACAAACGGTACAGTTCGTGATGCTCTCGGGTTGACCTCAAGGATGTGAATATCATATTCGCCCGTCGAACGGTTTTTCTTACAGGCAAACTGCACGTTCATCAAACCCTTGACGTTAAGCGCGAGAGCCAGTTGCTTGGTTTGCTTTTCCAGTTCGCGCACGGTGCGGTATGGTAGGGAGTGGGGCGGCAGAACACATGCGCTGTCGCCTGAGTGAATACCGGCTTCCTCGATATGTTCCATAATGCCTGACACATAGACGGTTTTGCCGTCACACAACGCATCCACATCCACTTCGATGGCTTCCTTCAGATAGCGGTCGAGGAGAACAGGCGTATCACCTGAAACCCTGACAGCCGTCGAGATATATTGCTTCAAGCCATCCATATCATGGACAATCTCCATGCCTTGCCCGCCTAAAACGTAAGAGGGGCGAATAACAAGCGGGAAACCGAGTTCGGCGGCAATCGTCACAGCCTCTTCGGATGAGCGCGCCAGACCGTTTGGTGGTTGGCGGAGTTTCAGCTTTTTGAGGAGCTTTTGGAAACGCTCGCGGTCTTCAGCCAGATCAATCGCGTCAGGGTCTGTTCCCAAAATCGGAATGCCTTCTTTTTGCAAAATATCAGCAAGCTTCAAAGGTGTTTGTCCACCAAGCTGCACGATCACGCCTTTGACCTTGCCGTCTTTGTTTTCGGCGTGGATGAGTTCGAGAACGTCTTCTTCGGTTAAGGGCTCAAAATAGAGGCGGTCGGACGTTTCAGGGTCGGTCGACACAGTTTCGGGGTTACAGTTGACCATGATGGTTTCGTAACCTGCTTCTTTAAGCGCATAGGCTGCATGCACACAGCAATAGTCAAACTCGATGCCCTGACCAATTCTATTCGGGCCGCCGCCCAAGATAATGACTTTTTCCTTATCGCACGGGGCAATCTCGGACACGGGCTCATTGATCCCGTCGCCTTCATAGGTGCCGTACATGTAAGGCGTGAGGGACGGGATTTCGGCAGAGCATGTATCAACGCGTTTGTAGGCAGGGCGAATGCCGTGCTTCTGGCGCGCTTTTCTCACCTTATCTTCGGCAACGCCGACCATGGCAGCAAGGCGCTTATCGGCAAAGCCCATGCGTTTGAGTTCCGCCCAGCCTTCAGCATCTGTCGGGAGACCTTGCTCGCGGACCTTGTCTTCGGCAGCGACAATCCCTGCAATGCGTTCCAGATACCAGTGGTCGTATTTCGTGATCGCGTAAATCTCATCCAGCGAGAAACCGTAACGGATGGCTTGGGCAACATACAAAATGCGCTGCGGTGTGGGTTTATAAAGGGCCGCACGGATCTGATCAGGGTGCGGGACTTTTTGTTCCTTGGATGGTTGTCCAATCTGGATTTCATCAAAACCGCTCAAACCCTTTTCAAGAGAGCGAAGAGCTTTTTGCATCGATTCTTCAAAGCATCTGCCGATCGCCATGGCTTCACCGACCGATTTCATCGCCGTGGTCAGGCCATTATCCGACCCTCTGAATTTTTCAAAGGCAAAGCGTGGAATTTTCGTGACGACATAATCAATGGTCGGCTCGAACGAGGCGGGGGTGCGTCCGCCCGTAATATCGTTGGTCAATTCATCAAGCGTGTAGCCGACAGCGAGTTTCGCGGCGACTTTCGCAATCGGGAAACCTGTGGCTTTTGAGGCTAAAGCGGATGAGCGCGAGACACGCGGGTTCATCTCGATCACAACCATGCGGCCTGTCTCGGGGTGGATGGCAAACTGGCAGTTTGATCCACCTGTTTCGACACCAATCCCGCGCAAGATTGCCAACGAGGCGTTACGCATGATCTGGTATTCTTTATCTGTCAGTGTGAGGGCAGGGGCAACGGTGATGGAGTCACCCGTATGGACGCCCATCGGGTCGATATTTTCGATTGAGCAGATAATGATGGCATTGTCGGCTTTGTCACGCACAACTTCCATCTCGTATTCTTTCCAGCCCAGAAGAGATTCTTCGACCAGCACTTCATTGACGGGTGAGGCATCCAGACCTTCGCGCACGATGCGGGCGAATTCGTCTCTGTTATAGGCGATTCCCCCACCTGTTCCCCCTAATGTAAAGGAGGGGCGAATGATTGAGGGAAGTCCTGTAAATTCAAGCGCTGCAATGGCTTCTTCGTATGAATGCACGGCACGTGATTTGGGGCTTTCCAATCCCAGCTCATCCATGCAATCGCGGAATTTCTGACGGTCTTCGGCCTTTTCAATTGCTTCCTGATCCGCGCCAATCAGCTCAATGCCGAGCTTTTTCAATGTGCCATTTTCAGCCAAGCGAAGGGCGGTATTCAGTGCGGTTTGTCCGCCCATGGTGGGCAGTAGCGCGTCGGGGCGTTCTTTTTCTAGGATTTTGGCGACCACTTCAGGCGTGATCGGTTCGATATAAGTTGCATCCGCCAATTCCGGATCAGTCATGATCGTGGCAGGGTTCGAGTTGACCAGAACAATGCGATAGCCTTCTTCTTTCAAGGCTTTACAAGCTTGTGCCCCTGAATAGTCAAACTCGCAGGCCTGTCCGATAATGATAGGCCCTGCGCCGATGATGCAGATGGTTTTGATATCGGTACGTTTAGGCATGACAGCAGCTTTCTTTGGTCTCTGTATCGATAGGAAGGTCGGTGGAGGTGACCTCAAATTCATTTGTTTGCGCGTTATATTCCATGAGACATCCCGCTTCTAAGCCGAACAACCAGGATTTGATCTCGATTTTACGATCCTTCATGGCTTTTTGAACGGAAGGGTAAGTGTAAATGTTGGCGGCGCTCTCCAGCACGATCTGTTTCTCGGTTTCGGAAACAATCACCTCTTTTTTCTCACGCTTGTCAAATCGGGCACGAACCTTGGAAAGACCCGCTTGGGCAACGTTCAGGAAGCTCGAAATTTCGGGGTCTTCAAGACCATCGACCAGCGCCTTGATCGCGCCGCATTGTGTGTGACCCAGAACGATAATGGTATCAACCTTGTTGTAATGCAGGGCAAATTGCAGGGCCGCTGCCAAAGCCGTTCCCTTTTGATAAGGGCGGACAATTGCGCCCATGGCTTTATGAGCAAAGAACATGCCCGGCGCAGCATCGAAAATCATGGAGGGGTTGGCGCGGGAATCAATGCAGCTAATTACGAAATATTTGGGGGCCTGGCCTTCCTTGACCAGCTTGGGCATCAGCGCGTCATTACCCTTGTAAGCTTTAGCGCGAAAGCGCTCCAGACCTTTGTGAAAGATTGATGTGCTCATGCGCTTTTCCTCGCTTTGCTCTGGTTGTTGCGGATCATTGTGATGAAACGGTCAAAGAGATAATGGGCATCCTGCGGGCCAGGGGAGGCCTCGGGGTGATATTGCACCGAAAAAGCGGGCTTGTCGGTCACGCGGATACCTTCATTGGTTTTATCAAAAAGCGAGCGGTGCGACACCTCGACATTGGCGGGTAGTGTGTCTTCGAGAACCTCAAACCCGTGGTTTTGCGAAGTGATTTCAACGCGACCCGACTGCAGGTCGGTCACAGGGTGGTTGGCGCCTCGGTGTCCCAATGCCATTTTGCGTGTCTTTGCACCAAGGGCGAGGGCCAGCATCTGGTGACCTAAACAAATCCCGAAGATCGGCATATCGGCTTCCAGCAGTCGTTGAATGACAGGTACGGCATAGGTGCCTGTCGCGGCAGGGTCGCCCGGGCCGTTTGACAGGAATACGCCGTCTGGCTTCAGTTTCATAATGTCGTCATAACTGGTTGAGGCAGGGACCGTGGTGATTTTTGCACCCGTATTGGCAAGGCAGCGCAGGATGTTACGCTTCGCGCCATAATCAATAGCGACGATGTTCAGGTCTTTGGCGGAACCTTTGCCGTAACCTTTACCCAATTCCCAAAGACTTTCATCCCAGTCCGAGCTTTGTGTGCAGGTGACGTCCTTCGCAAGATCCATTCCTTCCAGACCTGACCAGTTTTGCAGCTCTGCATAAAGGGCGGGTAAATCGAATGTGCCCTCTTGGTTGACGCAAATCAGGCCGTTCGGTGCGCCTTGGTCGCGGATGCGCTGGGTGAGGGCACGTGTGTCAATGCCCGTAAGTCCCGGCAGATCGTGGTCTTTTAGCCATTGGTCAAGGTGCTTGGTTGAGCGCCAATTGGACGGGTTCGTGATTTTCTCGCGGATTATGAGGCCGCATGAGGAAGGAGACAGTGTCTCGATATCTTCTTCGTTGGTGCCGACATTCCCGATATGGGGGAAGGTGAACGTGATGATTTGGGAGGCGTATGAAGGGTCGGTCAGGATTTCCTGATAGCCCGTCATTGCGGTATTGAAGCAGACCTCACCGATCTTTTTCGTCTCCGCTCCAATTCCATATCCGTAAAAAAGGGTACCGTCATCGAGCAGCAGAATCGCTGTCGCATTTTTGGGCTTTTTTATTTTGGAAAAATCAGGCATATCTCCAGTCCCGTCTTTCATTTTGAGGTGTTTTTTGACACAAGGCACTGGAAAGCTATTTTAATAAGCAAATCAGCGGAGAAAGAAAAGCAAAAATGTCTGAAAAGCGCACAGAAATTAACACAGCCATGAAAGAGGCCTTGAAAGATAAGGATAACCTGCGTCTATCCACAGTTCGCCTTATTAATGCCGCCATCAAAGATCGTGACATTGCGGCACGCTCAAGCGGCAATATGGACGGAATCACCGATTCTGAGATTCTTTCTCTTTTGCAGTTCATGATTAAGCAGCGCAATGAATCGATTGCGATGTACACTCAAGCAGGTCGTACCGAGCTTGCCGAGCGTGAGGAAGCCGAGGTGGGCGTTATTCAGACGTTCCTGCCTGCACAGCTTTCCGAAGACGAGACCAAAGCCGCCATCGATGCCGCGATTGCCGAGACGGGAGCAAGCTCGATCAAGGATATGGGGAAGATCATGGGTGTTTTGAAAGACAAATATGCGGGCCAGCTCGATATGGGGTCGGTCGGCGCACTTGTGAAAGCCAAACTCGCTTAATTTGTCTTCCACTTTCCGTTTTTGAAATTATAGCCTGCGCCGTTCAGGATCATGCAGCTTTTGTCGCTTGAAAGATCTTCAAGCGACTTTTGCGTTTCACGGCATGTGGCAATCAGCTCGGGAAAGGCGGCTTGCGCCGGCTGGTAACTGCTGTTTGCGGATTTCCTGAGCCAGTAACCCCCTTCATAGAAATTGGAAATAGGGGCAATGGTCTGTGCATGTTGGCTGTACAGCTCGAATGCCGCTTGGGCAGATCCTGCGCGGGCCCTGTTAATCAGCGCCGTGAAGGGTGTCGCAGGTGTCAATTCTGGGCGTCCGATCAGAGCGCTTGCTTGTGCGATATGTTTTCCGAGCTTGCCCTCATAGTTGTTTTTCTGCGCCTCATAATACCAAAAAAGAGCACGCAAAACGTCGCGTTGTGTGCCTGCACCGTTAAAAAACATTGTTCCTAATGAGGCTTGGGAAGGAACATCCCCTAATTCGGCAGCCTCACTGAACAGCAAAATGGCTCGCTGCGGATTTTGTGCTATGCCGATACCGTCTCTTAAGGCATAGGCCAGTGTTCGCATGGCGGGCGGGTATTGTTGTGATGCGGCACGTTCGAGTAGGTTAACGGCCCACGCGGCAGTGTCGGGTGTGTTGTCGCTATAGGCCTGACCG
>JBFWMN010000009.1:0-43020 GCA_050251555.1 Pseudobdellovibrionaceae bacterium
AGCATCGTCGTAAAAACGCCGAACAGACCAAGGACCGTATGCGTGCCCGCGTCATGGGTGGCTATTGGGTGTTCCAAGCGCCTTGGGGCTATCGTTATGAACGCCAGTCGGGCGGCGGCAAGGTTCTTGTCCGCAACGAACCGCTGGCCTCCATCGTTCGGGAAGCCCTTGAAGGTTTCGCCTCGGGGCGCTTTGCTTCGCAAGGTGAGGTCAAGCGTTTCCTTGAGGCCAGTCCCCCCTTCCCGACAAACAAACACGGGCTGGTGACGTATGAAAGCATCGGTCAGCTCCTGACCCAGCCCCTCTATGCTGGCTATATCGAAGTTCAGCGCTGGGACGTGCCGCTTCGCAAAGCCCAGCACGAAGGCCTGATTTCCCTCGAAGACTTTGGCATCATCCAAGATCGGCTGGCTGGCAAGGTCCGTGCACCGACCCGCAAGGATATCAACGAAGATTTCCCGCTGCGGGGTGTCGTCTGCTGCGCCGATTGCGGTCATCCCATGACCGCCGCATGGTCTAAAGGGCGTAGTGCGACCTATCCCTATTACCTGTGCCGCCAGCGGGGTTGTGAGGGCAACGGCAAATCTATTGCGCGGGACAAGGTTGAGGATGCCCTGCACAACCTTGTGCAATCACTCAAACCCACCCCCTCGCTGTTCCAACTGGCGAACGAGGCCTTTCGGGATTTCTGGCAAAAGCGAGTGGATTCAGGCCGCGAAAAGATGACGCAGATGCGTCTGGAAATCGGTCGTATCGAGCGGAAGCTTTCGCAGGTCGTGGACCGTCTCGTAGAGGCCGACAGCAGCACAATCGTCAAAGCCTATGAAAAGAGGGTCGAAGAACTGGAACGGCAAAAGCTGATTCTGACCGAAAAGATTGCCAAATGCGGCACTCCGGCTCGCGACTACCAATCAAGTTTTCAAACCGCTCTCAAATTTTTGGCAAACCCTTGGAATCTTTGGGAAAGTGGTCGGTTGGAAGACCGCCGTGCCATGCTCAAACTGGTCTTTGGAGGGAGGATCGTATTCGACCGTTTTGAGGGCTTTCAAACCCCTGAAATATCCTTGCCATTCAAGGCATTAGGCGCAATTTCTGGCCCAAAAAAGGATATGGTGCGGGTGGTCGGACTCGAACCGACACTCCTTGCGGAACCAGATTTTGAGTCTGGCGCGTCTACCAATTTCACCACACCCGCATCAGGCTGTTCATTTCGTGAAAGGTGAAATCGGTTGTGCCATAAAACTGTATGAACGTGCAAGCCCTCTTTCAAGCCATTGCGTTTTTCTTTAATCTGGTCCTTTATGACGGACATTATGACAGCAGAACCTATTGAGCGCACACCACGCAATCTCTCAGCCCTTCTCAGTGAACTGATTGAGTCTTCAGAGACACAAGGCGAGCGCACATCCTTAGCCTTTATCATCGAAGCCTTTCATGAGCGCGGTTTCGGCGTTCTTCTCTTTTTTCTGGCCTTGCCTGCGGCCCTCCCCGTGCCCGCACTCGGCATCAACGTGATTATTGCCTTGCCCATCTTACTGTTAACAATCCAGCAAGCCATGGGGCGCCATAAAGTCTGGTTGCCCGAGAGCGTTATGCGCCGCTCCTTTAAAACCAGCCATTTACAAGGGTTCTTGAAAAAAAGCATTCCGTTCGTCCTCAAGATCGAAGAAATCACACGTGCCCGCTTTGCCTTTCTGACACGCGGTCTGTTTTCTAAGCTCATCGGCGTCTTCGGGATTATCTTTGCCATCTCGGTCACTATTCCTGTGCCCTTAACCAATACCGTGCCGTCCATGGCGATTTGCTTTATGTCGATCGGGGTGATTATGCGCGACGGGTTATTCGTGATCGGCGGCATGGTGCTTGGCACGGCTTGGATCACGATGCTGATTGTGCTGACCCTGCTCTTCGGTGCGGCTGCCACTGGCATTTTGCACGATCAGATCCATATGATTAAGGACTTCGTCTTCAGTTTGTTTTGAGAGGGACGCCTATGCTTGATACATTGAAAAAACTCTCTGCCCTTCAGGTTTTTCTTCTTACAGCCGGATTTTCGGCAGCCTCGCTTATCATGGCGCTAATTGCCCAGTTCGGCTTCAACCTTGCCCCTTGTGAGCTGTGCATCTATCAGCGCTGGCCCTTTGGCCTGATTATCGTGCTGGGGATTTTCGGGCTCATGGTCAGTAAGGGCGGCATGCCTGCACTGGCGCGCCTGACTGTTGCAATGACGGGCCTGACATTCCTGACAAATGCGGGAATTGCCGTGTTTCACTCAGGCGTGGAACGCCACTGGTGGAAAGGTTTGGAAGGATGCTCGGCCCCTGACCTCAGCGGCAATATTGATGATGTTCTTGCCCGAATTGCTGCAACCCCTGCAGCAAAATGCGATGAAATCCCTTGGGCCGACCCGATTTTGGGCCTATCCATGGCAAATTACAACGTGCTCTTTTGCGGCGTTGCGGGGCTTTTATGCCTGATCTGGGTTTTGAAAAATCCTGCCGTTTATAAAACGAATTAGCCGATCTGGCCTTGAACGACAGCGCTGATCAAAACGAAGCATCCGACATAGAACAAATACAATAAAACAGCCTCATGCGGTTTGCGGTGTTTGGAAAAGTCAAAAAGATTGCGCAGCATGGGGCACCCCTTCTTCGGTTTATCGGTTCATCAGCTATATGTGGTTGTGGATAAGTCCTAATGGGAGAAATGTCCGCCGTCAATAAAAAAACGGGCTGTAACGCCCGTTTTCTGTAGGTTTGCGCAGATTTACTTCTTCACGATAATGTAAAGCGCATGGATGATACCCGGCAAAAACCCGAGAAATGTAAGTAACAGGTTGATCCAGAAGTGTTTTGTCAGCCCGACTTCCATAAGAACGCCCAGAGGCGGGAAGATGACGGCCAGAATGATTTTCAAAATATCGCCGCCAACACTGTCAGGGGCGGTGGATGCAGGGGATGTACGTGGTGTAGCCATTTTTAAACTCCTCTTTTTTCATTTCCTGTGTCGCTAACGCGCCACCCCCCATTCCAGTTCAAAGGCAATAAAAAAATCAGGCCGGAAAACCGGCCTGACTTTTTACTTTACGATTTAAAATCGAAGTCGCTTTTTATTAGCGCTTGATTGTTGTCAGAAGGGCGACAGGCACCATGCCGAGCAGGATGCTGGTCGTGTAGCCAAGATAGACACCCAGAACAACAAGCAGGATCGAGAAGATATCGCTCGTCAGCTTGCGGCCGGATAGGATCATCGTCGATAGGACAAGGATAAACCCTGTTCCGATCAGTGTGTGCATATGGCTGCCTTCAAAGAAGCCATGCACATCTGATACGACGCCCGCCATCCCCAGAACATGCAACAGTACGGTTGAAAAACCGACCAGCACGATCAGAGATGAGATGTAGAACCATACGGCATCTGTTGTTGATCTTGTTGAAGTTGTATCAATCATTTTCCCAAACATGACATTCCTCCTTTGGTATGTCGTTAGTTGATGTACTCGTCTTCCAGTTCGGAATCCCAGTACAGATAATCCTCCCAGCTTTTGTGCAGAAAACCCGGAGGAAACTTCTTGCCACGCTCCTGAAGCTCATAGACCGTGGGTTCATACGGTTTATGCATCGGGTGCATGTTGCATTCTTTCGGCAGCTTGTCGCCTTTCTTGGTATTACAGCACTGACAAGCCGTCACAATATTGTCCCACGATGTGCGCCCACCCTTTGAGCGGGGGATCACATGATCGAATGTCAGAGCCTGCGTGCGGTATTTGTCACCGCAATACTGGCAATTCCATTCGTCACGCAGGAACACGTTAAACCGCGTAAAGGCGGGTGTCCGGCGTGAAGGGATATATTCATTCAATACAAGGACCGAGGGCAACTTGAACTCCGCAGTCGGAGAGCGCACCACGCGGTCATATTCGGATATCACGCGCACCGTATCACGAAAAATGGCCTTTACAGCTTCCTGCCAAGGCCACAACGATAACGGATAGTAAGAAAGAGGTCTGTAGTCCGCATTTAGCACAAGCGCCGGAAACATCTCTAGCGGCGTCGCATGGACTGTCGGTGTTGTCGTCGTGTAGCCTTCGCTATATTGCATCAGCAACTCCTTTCGGGGCAGATACGAAAAGAATATTCGCGGAGGCCATAAGGTGGGAACGAAAGACAACGGTAAAAGAAAAAACCGCTAATACTCATAATCGTGTAGGCCTCGCATTGCCCTACAACTTTATTATACCAAACAATTTTAAGTAAATGCACTAGCTTTGTAATAAACTTATGCTGCATAACAGCGGGACATTTTTTTATCCAATATTATCAATAGGATAAAATTATTGCTGCGCAATATGGAAAGTCTTTTACTTGATGTTTTTTTGTAAAAAGCCGAGCGCTTTTACAAGCCCCTGCCCGTCTATGCCATGCTCCAAACCGGGAATCAAAAGCGATTCGACGGGGAAGTTTGCGGCACGCAAAACCTGCTCGGACATGAGCGTCGCCCCGACGGGAACAACCTGATCATTGGTACCGTGAATAAGACAGATCGGCAGGTCCTCGTTCAGCACATTTTGCTGCACATGCGGGATCAGTAATGAGCCGCTATAGCCGACAATACAGCGGATCATTTCGGGGCGTCTCACCCCCAGATGCAGGGACATCATCGTCCCTTGGGAAAAGCCGAGTAACGAAATGTCTTTATCCCCTAACCCGTATTTTTCCATCAAGGCTTGGGCGAAATCCTCAAGGTCGGGAAGCGCAGTATCCGCCCCGATTTTCATCGCCATCGGGTTATAGGCTGACAAGGAGAACCACTGGAAGCCCGGTCCGCCCATTTCGCACGGGGTCGGTGCGTCAGGTGACACAAACAAAACCCCGGGAAAATGCGGTACGAAGTGTTCACCGATGGAGAGCAAATCATCGCCGTTTGCCCCATAACCATGAAGAAGAATCACGATATGGCGGGGCTTCTCAAGATTTGCGGGAGTTTGTTTATAAGCAAGCACGCATGAACATTACCCTGCCTGCCCGCAACTTTCCACCGTAAAAACAGCTTTCTTGCACCCGCTCAAAAAGAGTCCTTGCAAATGAGAATGGTTTGCATTTACAAAAAAGAAAAAGAGACATTAACGACCCGCAACTTGAAAAGACTTCCTCATGCTTGAAACCGCATTGGTCACCTTCCGCGAAGGGCTTGAAGCCTTCCTGATTATCGCGATTACACTGGCCTATCTCTATAAGACAGGCCGTGGACGCTTTGCACCCGCCATTTATCTTGGCACAGTAGTCGCCCTTCTGATCAGTGCCACAACAGGCATGCATATCGCCTCTCTTGCCAACAACCCCATTATGGAAGGCGCATTGGCAATGACGGCAGGCGCACTTGTTGCCAGCTTCACTTGGGTGGTCATGAAAACATCATCCAAAATCCGCACCAATATCCATTCCCAAATCGATCGTTATGCTGAAAAGCCGACTGCTGTCGCTCTTCTTGGCATGTTTGCCTTTACCGTTTTGATGATTACCCGCGAAGGCATGGAAACAGCCCTCATGCTCGGCTCCATGACCGCTTACACAAGCCCCTCCGCTCTATTATCGGGTGGCTTACTGGGACTGACTGCCGTGGCGCTCATTGGCTGGGCATGGGTGAAAAACGCGCATCGTATTGATCTGCGCTTGTTTATGCGCACCACAGGAATTTTCTTGATCCTGTTTGCCATTCATTTGTTTATTTACGGCATTCACGAAATGTCGGAAGTGTCCGCCCTCCCCTTCGTCAATAATTATGTCGTTCATAACTTGACCGAAAATCTGGGCCCCGAAACCGCCATCGGACAAGGCATCACATACATTTTGTTCCTGATCCCGTTTGTCTATATCGGAGCAGTCACCTTTATGCGCTCTTACTATCGTCCGATACCGTCTCAGGCTCCTGCTGCTGCGGAATAGCGATCTTCACCAGTCTCCAGATGACCCATGTCAGGAAAAATCCGACATAGCCGTCTATGGCGTAATGCCAGCCGAGATGCACTGAGCCAATCGCAATAAAGACAAAAAAGAGGATGGAAGCCCACTTAACCATCCCGCCGCGCTCCAGCCCGTAAAACAGGATGAGGGCCGCAACCGAGACATGCATACTGGGAAAAGCTGAAATGCCCGAGCCAAGCGCCGTGCCGTTCGTCTGGTACAAATCCCACAACATGGTCTGCGTTTGTAATGCATAGAGCTTCAACTTACCCGTCTCAGCAAACAACCAGTCACTTTGCGTTGCCAGCCTCTCCATCAAGGGCTCATAGGCACCATGGGGCAGCCCACCCGCCACATCGAAATAGCACGGACCTGCCGAGGAAAAGAGAAGTGCAAGCAGTGAACCATTGACCATCCATGCCAGAAAGAACGTATAGAAAAACTGGGTGCGCAATGTGGGACGTACCAGTGAAAAGGCCAGAAAATACATGACCAGAAACTTGATCGGAAACCACAGATTATAGACAAAATTGATGGCGTAGCTGCCCCATGCCGACCCCACTAACATATGGCTCAACTCCCAAGGGGAGTGTCCGAAGTGCATTTTCTGGTCCAGAAGATAAAATTCCGAATCCCAGCCGAACGGATGGATCAGCGGGATCATGGCTTTAAAGCCTGAAAAGGCCGCGATAAAAATCTTGTAGAAAATCAAGAGTGTCAGCCCCGTAAAGAGACGCTCTTTGGTAAGGTAATTTTCCTTAAAATAGGCAACCAGCGTACGGCTGAGATGTTTGGGCCGCTCGCAAATCATGATGCGCAGCGTGTGATAGATCACCATCAGGAAAATCACAAAGCCCGTCACCAGCAATACCGCGTTCAAATAGGGCAACGCGTTCAAGTGATCTGACCAGCCGCGCTCGACAGCGATCAGGCGTATAGCCGCAACATAGAGAATGACCGTCCCGTAAAGCGGCAAAAATTCCTTATTGCCGTATTTCAGGAAACAATTTTCAAAAAACGCTCTTAACAATTTGATCATGTGTGCCAATATAGCAGTTCCGCAAAAGCGAAAAGGAAGGAAAAACCGTGGATTACGATATCACGCATAAGGATGGTAAACCATACGTACTGATCCCCTTACATGAGTACCGTTCGCGTTTTGCGAAAGGCGGGGCTGCCGTTGCCGCTGAAAAACCTGCCCCTCAAGCCGCCGAAACGCCCGCGCCTTCTGTCACGGCGAAAGCCGCGAAGTCTGTCAAAGTCCCGAAAGGGGAAAATCCCGTGCGTTTCTTTCGCGGTAAAACAGGCTTAACCCAAGTCGTTCTTGCCAAGAAGGCCGGTATTTCACGCACCTACCTCACCGAAATTGAGACAGGTGCAAAAAACGGCTCAATTCAGGCCATGAAAAACATCGCCGACGCGCTAGGTGTCAGCATCGACGATTTGGTCTGATAAGACTTCATTGGATAAAAATTAAGGATTAAGGCGCGGAAAACTCGCGGTCATGTGTCAATGACGGCACGGCGCTGCGCGCCTCTTTAACACGTGCCGCATCAAAATCAGCCGTAATCACACAAGGGGTGTCGCCTGCTTCTGCCAAAATTTCACCCCAAGGCGAAATAATCATCGAATGGCCCCATGTGCCCCGTCCCCCTTCATGCATGCCGCACTGGGCGGGCGCAATGATATAGGCACCTGTCTCAATGGCACGGGCACGAAGAAGTGTTTCCCAGTGCGCTTTACCTGTGGGAACCGTAAAGGCGGCAGGCACGGCAATAATCTCTGCACCGAATTGCGCCAACGCCCTATAAAGCGCAGCAAAACGCACATCATAACAAATCGTCAGACCGAGTTTTGCAAAAGGAAGATCGGCGATTACCGCATCGCGTCCGGGGGCGTGTGTGGCGCTTTCTTTATAGACTTCGCCATTTTCAAGACTGACATCGAACATGTGGATTTTGTCGTATCGCGCAGCAATTTCACCATCAGGCAAGATCAGGAACGAGCGGTTGGCAAGACGTCCGTCACCAAGCTTCACGGATGAGAGCGATCCGAGCAGCAATGTGACCGTCAGCTCCTTGGCAAGCTTCACAAAAAAATCAAGACCCGGATGCTGTTTCTCGTCCCAGGCGCTTGCAAACTTGTCTTCGACTTTGGCGCGCATGCGGCATGTGTTTTCAGGTGTCGCAATAAATGTCGCGCCCTGTTTTGCCGCCTCGCGGATAAGCTTTGCAGCCTGATCCAGATTATCTTCCAGATCAGGGCCGCTCGTCATTTGGATACAGGCCAGTTTTACCATGGGAAAGGATATTACGCCGCGATCATCGGATCCAGCTTACCCATTTCCTCAAGCGCGTGCAGATCATCGCATCCGCCGATCAGCTCGTTATCAATAAAAATCTGGGGTACGGAACGCGGGCCGCCTGTGCGCTCAACCATTTTGGCACGCGCCTCTTCATCACCCGTAATATCATACTCGGTATAATCAACATCTTTGCTGTCCAGTAACGCCTTGGCGCGACGGCAATAGGGGCAGGTCGACCATGTGTAAATCTCTATTTTCGCCATGATATTTTTCAAAATCCTTTCTTCAACGTGACAGAGATACTATATAGGCTTTTAGTATGAAAACAGAAGTCTTCATTTCCGGTGCGGGGCCTGCGGGTGCAACTTTGGCGATCCTTCTTGCCAAGTCAGGCCTCTCTGTCGTTCTTGCCGATCCCGTCCCTTCCCTGCCCTTGAAACAAGTCAAAATGGGAACACGCACATCAGCCGTGATGCAGTCATGGTTGCCGCTTCTTGAAGAGACGGGCGCACTTGCTAAAATTAGAGAACACACAGCTCCGCTTGAAGCTTTAAGTATCATTGACGCAGCCAACCCGCAATTCGGGAAGGCAGAGCGTTTTGATTATGCCGCATCGGAAATCGGTGAAAAGGCCTTCAGCCTGAATATCCCTAACGGTTATCTTCGCGCCGCACTGTTTGAAATTGCGGCATCAACGAAGAATCTGACACTCATTACAGACAGCGGATTTGAAAGTGCCGAACAACACGCAAACGGCATTACGATCACGCTGGAAAACGGGCAGACTATCGAGGCCCAGCTTTTGGTCGGTGCTGACGGGCGAAAGTCCAAAGTACGCGAGAATGCCAAACTTCCCGTCCGCAGCTCCGAATACGGGCAAAGCGGAATCACCTGCCGCCTCTCACATACCAAACCACATCAGAACCGCTCAACTGAATTTCATTATAAAGGGGGGCCATTTACCCTTGTGCCGCTCCCTGCAAAGCATTCAGCCCTTGTCTGGCTGGTGAAAGATGAAGACTCCGCTCGCTTAAAACATCTGGGCAAGGACAGTTTCACGCAAGAGATTCAGACCATGAGCAAAGGTGAACTCGGGCAACTCACGCTCGAAGAAGGGCCTGAAATTTGCCCAATTGTGGCCTTAAGCGCTCCTGCCCTCACGGCACCGCGCACAGCCCTAATTGCCGAGGCCGCACATGTTCTCTCCCCCATTGGTGCACAAGGCTTCAACCTGTCATTGGCGGATGTTGCCGCCTTAAAAGATCTGGTGATAGAGGCACACCATCTGGGATTAGATATCGGCAGCGACACGTTGTTAAAGCGCTATGAAAAACAGCGCAAACCTGATTTGTCATTACGTCAGAATGCCGTCGACACGCTCAATCGCATGGTGGCTTCAGAAAGCGGATTGCCGCAAATCTTGCGCCGTGCCGGTTTAAGTGGTTTAAGTGCGATCACGCCTTTGCGTAAAAAATTGATGCGGGCAGGATATAAAGCTTAGCGGCTTTTGGCACGGACAAGGCACAACACATTGACGCTATTTGCGCCTGCTTTCAATAAGGCTTTAGTGCAAGCCTCAACCGTTGCACCGCTGGTCAGCACATCATCAACCAGCAGGATATTTTTTCCCTCAATACGTGCTTTTACTCTCGGCGAAACGGTAAAAACGCGAGCAACATTCTTGGCGCGATCCTTGGCAGAAAGATGTCCTTGCGGTGGTGTGGCTTGCGTACGCATTAAGGCATTCAAAGATGTTTCCTTGCCGCTGAGCCGTCCGATCTGTTGAACAAGTAAAGCGGCCTGATTATAGCGACGACGAACAAGCCGCGTCCAATGCAGCGGTACAGGCACAATCAGGTCGGCGTCTTTCAACACGTCTTCACCTGCCGCGACCATGAGCCGCGCCAGAAACGGCGCCATATAGATTTTGTCGCCGTGCTTGAAACCCAGCAAGATTGGACGCGACGCATCATCATAAACCAGAGCCGCCCGCGCTTTTTGATAGGTGGGCGGATGATCAAGGCAGGATGCACATATCCGCGCCGCATCATCCGCGTCATTTTCGTCAAAATCGAAAGGGTCGGCACATGTCGCGCAAAAAGGTTGGGCGATAAAAGTCAGTTGCCCCCAAGCCGCAGGTGAAAGCCCTGATTTCTCAGCTAAAATTTCGCCTGTGACAACACAACGCGGCGGCAAAACAAGGTCGAGAACAGTCCTGACAAACTGACCAGAATATGAAAATACCAAATCGGGCAGTTTTAAGGGATCAGAATCACACGGAATCGTTGATTTTTTAGCAAAATTCATGTTAGTGTCCCCTCCTGCTGATTGCATTATAGAAAACCTTACACACGGAAGCAATGGCGACAAAAAAGCTCAAAGAGGGACACAAGGCCGTTTTCGGTTTTGCCGAGCCGCAAGAGGGACGTGGGAAACCCATCCCTTCCGCGCCTGCGAATTATGCAGAAGCGCCGCGCCGTCCTGTGATCCGCGCCAATGAAAACCTCATTGATACCGTTGCCCCCGAACATCACATTGAACGCGCCAAGCTGTTCACGACAATTCCTTTGCGCCTTGTAAAGCGCGCCTACTATACCGCCTCGCACCTGCTGCTGGATGACGGCGCGCATGTCGTGGATATGGGCTGCGGGAATGGCGATATGGTTTATGCGCTGGCAACCTTGAAGCCAAACTGGACCTTCACAGCTTATGACAGCGACCCCGAGAAAATCGCTTTTGCCAAGGCCAATCGCGCACGCGACAATGTGACTTATATTCATGCCAATGTCAGTGACGCGGGATTATTCAAAGAAAATCAATTCGATGCCGTCATTGATTCCTTCATGCTGCATGAGATTTACTCCAGCTCGAACTTCAATATCCGCCTCGTCCGTCAAACTCTGGAACATCACTATAATGCGCTGAAGCCCGGCGGCTATATGTTCATCCGCGATTACGCGATGCCTGCCGCAGGCGAATATGTGCTAATGGAAATGCGCGATCTGCCTTCATCCGATGACACGATTGAGGGCATGAGCGAAGGCGATTTGCTTTTATGGTTCTCCGAGCATGTGAGATCCGGCGAAACATTGAACACAGGCGGCTTCTTTTTAGAAGAGCTCCCAGCCCGTTTTCCCAACACGCGTTTGTTCCGTTTGCCTTACAAATGGGCTTACGAATTCATTATTCGTAAAGATGATCGCGAGCTCCTTATTCAGGAAATGAATAAGGAATATACATTCGCAACACACCGCGACTTACGCAAAGAAATGCGTTCTTTAGGCGCACGCCTGATTTACACGGCTGGTCACTGGAACGATGATATCGTCAACCGTTCCATGGTCGATAAATTCCGCTTATTCAAAGAAGACGGCACACCGCTTGGCTACCCTGAAACCAGCTACATTCTGTTGGTTCAAAAAGTGCCTGAGCGCGACTCATCCATTCGTTTTCAGGAATGGCGCGCCACACGCGACAAGGCCAATACCATCAAGATTACGCCTGTCAGAAATGCCAATTCAGGTGAAACGCTGGATATTGCGACCCGCGATCTGGATATCACTGAAGTCCTGCCCTACCGCGTGACGGATGATAACCGCCTAAAGATTTACATGCATGAATCGATCCCGCGCTCACTCGTTAACACAGTCCCGCGTTCGGGTAAAAATCTGGATGAGCGCCAATGGTCGGGCCACATGTTCGAAGCCGTCAGCTTTGCAACCGATGCCATGCTGCCACTGGATAAGGTCAAAGCCCCTGACGTGAAGGCGTTCTACAAGAACAAGCTCTCGCTGGAGACCGAAGAAAATGCGGTGCCTAAACTCGGGCCGACAACCTATCCCGATCCCAAGACGATCGATGAGCGTGTAAATACACGCTATATCTGTGTCAAAGACAGCAATCCGAAACGTATCGAGTTACGTCAAACAAACTATATCCCGCCCGAAGGATATCACTTCCTGACCTACGGGCATTTGCGCGAATATGATGCGCAGAGTGTTTTGAACGCAATTGGTGTGGGCCTCATCCCCGCAGGACGTCTGGAAGCGCAAATCCACATGCTGTACCGCTTGCTGAATTTACGTGCCGAGAACTGGGCTGAAAGCCCGCTTGCCTTAAGCGAAGTCAGCGTACAAGACCGCATTAATATGCAGGATATTATGCGCGACATGGCGGAAGACAGTAAGTTGTTTGCCCCCGTCAAGCACGAGGCAGGGCAGCTCCGCCTTCTCCAGTCTGTCTTTTTGGAAGAAGGACAAAGTGATATCGGCGGCATGACTGACTTGTCTTCGGAAACGCAAGATTTCTTCGTGCACGAGGAGAAAACACAAAATCTGGCTTTGGTTCTGCCTCTGACGAGAGACTTATCAGGTGAGGTTCTGGCAGGTGTGATCAAGGATTACGCCCCCGTTCCAGAGCGTTACAAAGGCAACGGGACTTTCCTGAATGTACCCTCTATCCCGTTACCCGCACATATCGATAATATCGATTCAGCGCGCCGCTATATTGCCGAACATTTCAAAGTAAAACCGCAATTTGTCGGTACTTTGGGTGAACCGTTCTACCAGCATATTGGCATGACGCCGCAACGTGTTTTTCCCTTTGCGATCGCCAGTAACGGCGGCACATACCACTATGAAAGCGGCGCGATGTTCTATGCGCCGGTCAAACAAATCTGGGATATCTGCGCCCTGGTCGACAATTACGATTCCTTTATCAAAGTGGCATCCCTTGCTTTCCATACGCTTGCCATTGACAACGAATATGACATGGCTGCCAAATTCGGTACGGAGCTTGGCATCGATATGTCCGCCATTTCGCGCCCCGTTTATGAGACCAGCGAGTCATCCTACGGCCTGTCGTCGGATGGTCCGTCCAACGACATTTCAGGCGGCGACCATGATACCGACACCGAGACGGATGCGCCCTCTTCCTTTGACGAAGATCACGAGACACTTATTCACTCACGCCCCAGCGTCAACTAAGCTTTAAGCCATGAACCAAGCCAGCACAAAACCGCCTTTGTTCGACACGGGCTTTTCGGATTTGCGAAAAAAGCGGGCACTCCGCCAAAATCCCGAGCCGCATTTTCTCAATGAATGGGCACTCAAAGACATCACGGACAGACTGGATGTGATCCGTCGTGATTTCAAAGAGACCATAATGCACGGGCATAATATGGACGGGATTACGGGGCCTGAAAAGAAGCTGGGAACGGTTACCACGCTTGAAATGACGGGCGAAGACGAGATTTTGCCGCTGGAAGTTGAAAGCTGCGACCTGTTTATTTCGGTCAATGAGATCCAGCGTTTAAACGACCCCCTCACCTTTCTTTTACAAGCACGCCATGCCCTGAAACCTGACGGGTTTTTCATCTGCGCCTTTCCCGGCGAGATGGTTCTCCCTGAGTTGAAAGACGCCGTCACTCAAGCCGAAATGAATTTACGCGGCGGCCTCTCACCGCGCCTTTTGCCGACCATCGCCAAAGCCGATATGGGAGCACTGATGCAGCGCGCCGGATTTGCCCTGCCCGTCGTGGATTCCGAGACGCTTCACCTCAGCTATAAAAAACTGGATACGCTTTATGCCGATATCAGAGCACTAGGCGGAGGTAATATTTTAAGCGCACGCGACAAAAGATTTGCAGGTAAAGGCTTCTTTAACGAGGTCGAACGCATTTACGCCCAAAACCACAAAAATGAAGACGGTACATATAAGGCCACCATCGAAATGGTCTTTGCCGCGGGCTGGGCACCGCACAGCTCCCAACAGCAGCCAAGCGAGCGCGGCAGTGGAACTGTTTCCCTGACTGATATTTTATAAAACTATGGATATCGCTCTCATACCGGCCTTTGCCGACAATTATATTTTTTACGGGCAGACCCAGAGCGGTCTCGGCTTTGTTGTCGATCCGGGTGATGCCGCACCCGTCATGGCGTATCTGGAGAAAAACAGCCTGCCGCTCGATGCTATCCTCATCACCCATCATCATCACGACCATACGGGCGGGCTTCTTGACTTAAAGGAAAAATATGATTGTGAGGTTTATGGCCCTGCCACCGACACGCATCGCATTCAAGGCATTGATGTGCCTTTGACTGAGGGTGATACGGTTCATTTAAACGGCGTGACCTTCACTGTTTATGAGACCCCCGGTCATACCAGCGGGCATATTTGTTATTACTCTGAAGGCATCGAAATCCTCTTTTGCGGAGATACGCTTTTTTCTCTGGGCTGCGGACGACTATTTGAAGGTACACCTGCCCAGATGTTTGCCAGCCTCGCCAAATTGCAAGCCCTACCTGACGCAACACGCGTCTATTGCGCCCATGAATACACGCTTTCCAACCTCGCCTTTGCCAAAGCCTATAGAGACACTGTGGATTACAGCGAGATTGAGGATCAGTTGGCTGACATGCGGGCAAAACAAAAGCCGACCATCCCATCGACAATCGGCTTTGAAAGGGCATGGAACCCGTTTTTAAATTGCGACAAGCTTGAGACCTTTGCCAAGATGCGTGCCGCCAAAGACAGCTTTTAATTATTCGTCGCCGTCATTTCCTGCATCTTGGGAGTCGCTTTCCTGCGCGGCTGAACTGCCACCGCTTGAGCGACCTTTACCGCCACGGCTTTTTCCGCCACGGGCTCTGCCACCGCGTGAACGTCCACCACCATTGCTGTCATCATCGCCGCCATTGCCGCTGATAAAAGACGGCAGGCTGTTGCCTGTATTATCGTCATCTTCATCCGTAACCGCCGATTTTGCAGGGGTGCGCTTTTGTGAACGGTCAAAGCTCAGCTTGTCGCCTTTGGGGCGCTGCGCATCACGATGCGGGGGAATAGGCATAGGTCTTTGCGGGGCTTCCTTACGTTCGGAAACGGCAATCTCAATCTCAAGACGCGCAGTGGCTTTGCGCAGTTCATGGAGAGCCTCCTGCAATGTCTCACGCGCCGTCTCGTCAGCCTTGGCTTTATCCCAGGTTTCGTAAGTTGTGACGCATGTCTCGGATGCGGTTTTCAATCTTTGAATGATATTTTCCATTCGGGCCCAGCCTTACATACTCGTTTTTTTATCCAGAAAAGTGACAATACTGTGCCGATGCTCTTCGGTCAAATGGCAATCGGTTACCCTTGCCCGAAAACCGTATTGAGCTGTTGTGTCACGCGCACGAAAGTCGTACGTTTCGACAATTCTTTCAAGCGTCTTGCCCCGACATAAGTGCACGCAGAACGCAAGCCTCCTGCAATCTCGGAAACTGTATCGGCGACATCCCCGCGATAGGGAACAAGAACATCCTTCCCTTCACTGGCACGGTAATTGGCAACACCGCCTGCGTGTTTTTCCATCGCGGCAGATGAAGACATGCCGTAAAAACGAATGAATTTTTCGCCATTCTCCGCCTCAATCATTTCGGCTTCGGCCTGATCGTGACCTGCGAGCATACCGCCCAGCATCACAAAGTCCGCACCTGCCCCGAAAGCTTTGGCAATATCGCCGGGAACCGTACATCCGCCGTCGGCACAGACCAGTCCGCCCAGCCCATGCGCAGCATCAGCACATTCAATGACGGCAGAGAGCTGCGGATAGCCGACCCCTGTCATTTTGCGCGTGGTGCAAACAGAGCCCGGACCAATCCCGACCTTCACAAGATCAGCACCGCCTAAAATCAGCTCCTCAACCATTTCACCCGTCACCACATTTCCTGCCATCAATGTCATATCGGGAAAGCGTTCGCGCATGCGTTTGACGAAATCGACAAAATGCTGGCTGTAGCCGTTTGCCACATCAATACACAGACGATTGATCGGTTGAACGACTTCCTTTTTGAGGCTTTTCAAAACGCTTTCCAGCTTTTCAATATCCTTGTCCGATGTACCGATCGAATACCAGCACTGCGAAGCTGCTTCCGTTTTAAAAAACGACACCAGCGCATCTTCGGGGTAATGTTTGGTCAGGGCAACCGTCATACCGTTGCCGTCTTTATGGAAGGTGCGGGCCATCTCCATCGTTCCGACCCCATCCATATTGGCGGCGATAATCGGAATGCCGTGATAGTTTTTCTTCGACCAGCGGAAGGTGAAATCACGTGACACATCGACATCCTTACGGGTCGAGAGTGTCGAGCGTTTCGGACGAATGAGAACGTCCTTAAAATCCAGCTTGGTTTCCTGTTCAATGCGCATGGGTTTCCCCCTCCCTCTTTTTTATGAATGCACGTTGCTCTGAATGTTTTTAACGGGCCGACCAGCCGCCATCCATGGAGAGATGCGTACCCGTCATATTGCGTGCAGTGTCCGAGCACAGATAAAGTGCCAGCGCCCCCAGCTCGGCTGTCGTTGTAAACTCGACCTGCGGCTGTTTTTCGGAAAGCAGCTTTGCCTTCGCCGTATCAAAATCCGTTCCGTCTTTGGTCGCCATATCATTGACCTGCTTTTCAACCAACGGCGTTAGAACCCAGCCCGGGCAGATGGAGTTACACGTCACGCCTGTATTGGCGGCTTCCAAAGCCACAACTTTGGTCAGACCGTTCAACCCGTGCTTGGCAGACACATAAGCACTTTTATAAGGTGAGGCGACGAGGCCGTGAACGGAGGCGATATTGATGATGCGTCCCCATTTATTCTTTTTCATCACAGGCAGTGCCGTGCGGATAAGATGGTAAGGAGCCGTCAGCATCAGGGAGAGGATCAGATCCCATTTCTCGGGCGGAAAATCCTCAATCGGGGCTGTGTGCTGAATGCCTGCATTATTCACCAGAATATCGACTGAACCGAATTCCTCGCAGGCTTTTTCTACCATCCCTGCTGCGGCCTGACCATTCGTCAGATCGGCGGGATTGTAGGAAACGCCCGAAGCTCCTTTTTTCTTCAAATCCGCCATGATGTTTTCGATCTCTTTGATATCGCCGAAACCATTCAGGACAATGTTCATCCCCTCGTCCGCAAAAGCCTCTGCAATCCCGTGACCGATACCGCTGGTTGATCCTGTGATAATGGCTGTTTTTCCTTTAAGCGACATGGGGACTTCTCCTTTAGCTGATTTTATTATTCGTCTGACGTTTTGAAGAAAGAGGACGCGGCCTGATGGACGGCCTCCTTACGGGTAATTTCGGCTTCGGCGCGCGCAATCTCGCCCTTCAAAGCCTCGATATATTCACGAAGCTCGGGCAAGGACATCGGTTCCAGATTTTTAAGCTGGGCTGGTTTATTGCGGGGCTGGTCATCATCATCAAACATGGCGTTTATGACTTTAATGCGTTTCATCTAAAAAACAATTGCCAAAACCGTACTGCCCCCTACCCCAAAAAAAGGATGGTATTTTGGTAAAACAGGCTGTATACCAGTTGATGTTTCCCTGACAGTTTATCATCTGTTTGCGCGAGCAAGACCCTCTTAAAAATGGTCTTTTGGCGAGAGGAAACTATTATTGTTTTAAGATTTTTAAGGAGACACATCCCATGTCCAAGGATATCGACCTCAGCAAACCGATCATGCCGAAAGCCACAGCCGTCTGGTTGATCGATAACACCACCCTTACATTCAAGCAAATCGGCGATTTCGTTGAATTGCACGCCATCGAAGTTCAGGCTCTGGCTGACGGCGATATCGGCAAAGGCATTGTCGGTCGTTCACCGATCGAAGAAGGCCTTCTGACACAAGATGAGATCACGCGTTGTGAAAATGATGCTGCCAGTACATTGAAGCCTCTGAAAAGCAAACTGCCTCCCGTGAAGCTGCGCTCCAAAGGCCCTCGTTATACGCCTGTTGCAAAACGTGGCGATAAACCCGATGCCGTGGCTTACATTCTGAAACATCACCCCGAGATTTCGGATGCGCAAATCTGCAAATTGGTCGGAACAACCAAGCCGACCATTAAAGCGATCCGCGACCGCGCACACGCAAACATCGCCAACATCAAGCCTCGCAATCCTGTGGATCTGGGCCTTTGTACATATAAAGAACTGGATGCCGCAAGCGCCAAAGGCCACCGTGCTGCAGGCCGCGACCCTGAGGAAGAGGCACGCAAGCGTCAGGAAGCACAGGCAGCCGAAGCCGCCAGTGCCGCAGAAGCCGCCAATCAGGATAGCGGTGAATCCTCCAGAGAAGGCGCTTTCAGCGGTTTCGATTTCAGCAATTTCATGAAAACGAACTAAGCGCACGCTACTTTTAAAAGAACAAGAAGAAACCCTGTGAGCCATGCCCACAGGGTTTTTAATGTCCTTAGATTTTTTTGAGTAGCACGAGATTGGCTTTGCTACCCCCCTCAAAAACCTTATGCAGTGGCGGCTTG
This sequence comes from Pseudobdellovibrionaceae bacterium, assembly GCA_050251555.1. Taxonomy (GTDB): domain Bacteria; phylum Pseudomonadota; class Alphaproteobacteria; order Micavibrionales; family Micavibrionaceae; genus UBA2137. The sequence goes on from JBFWMN010000009.1 coordinate 18,560, forward strand.
CCTTAAGCTCTTTGTGCGTCCTCCAGCATTTCCTTGACCTGAAGCTTTTCCAGTTTCAGTTGGCGGAGGAGCATGTGTGATGGCAACGGTCTGTTTTCTTCATCGCGAATGCGACCTTCCAGAAGCATATGTTTTGATTTCAATGCGTCCAGACGATTGGCACTGGATGTTTGTAGTCCGCGTATAGCCATAACGACACTCCTTTTCTGTTCAACAATTTTAGGTTAACGAACCCACTATAACGCGTTTTAAAGACCTCCACAAATTAGCGAATGCATATGTAATTTTTATGCAGCATGAACATTAACTTACCTCCCTTATCCGATGAGAATACAGGAGTAACTGCAGCAAAAATGGGAGGCGATTTCATACGCGCGATTCTGGCGGGCTTACTTTTATTATCTGTTGCATATGTTAAACAAGCCGTTAAAAACCGCACAAATGCAATGTTTTTGGCCTGTTTACAGATCGAAGGAAACACCTTGCGCCAAAGGCAAATCTTTTGAGTAGTTCAGTGTCTGCGTTTGACGGCGCATATAAAGTTTCCAGGAATCCGACCCGCTTTCGCGACCGCCTCCCGTTTCTTTTTCACCTCCGAACGCTCCGCCGATTTCCGCACCCGAAGGGCCGATATTGACATTCGCAATGCCACAATCCGAACCTGTCGCAGAGAGGAAGGTTTCGGCCTCGCGCATGTCAGTTGTAAAGATGCAAGATGATAAGCCTTGCGGCACCGCATTATTAAGATCAATTGCTTGTTCAAGATTTTTATAGGTTGTCACATACAGGATGGGCGCGAAGGTTTCCTCCATCATCACCGCCCCCTGCTTCTTCATACGCACCAGAGCTGGTAATACATAAAAGCCGCCTTTAGGAACACCTTTTGTGATCAGCTCGCCACCGATCAGGCATTGCCCGCCCTCTTTCTTGGCTTTAGACAAGGCTGTGGTGAAACCTTTATAAGAAGCCTCATCAATCAAAGGCCCGACCAAGGTGGATTTATCAAGCGGATCGCCGATGCGCAGCTTGCCGTAAACCTGTTGCAAGCGCCCCATGAGTTCGTCGGCAATGCTCTCATGGATAAAGAGGCGTCGTAATGTGGTGCAACGCTGCCCAGCAGTACCCACAGCCGCAAAGGTAATGGCGCGCACGGCCAGCTCCAGATCAGCAGACGGCGCGACCACCATGGCGTTATTCCCGCCCAATTCCAGAAGCGAGCGCCCGAGACGGTCCGCAACAACTTTGGCAACGGCACGCCCCATGGGCACAGAACCTGTCGCACTGATAAGCGGGACGCGCTTATCCGTCACTAGCGCTTCGCCGATTTTTTTGCCGCCGATCACGACTTCGCATAAACCGTCAGGGGCTTTATGTCCCGCATCACGGTAACGCTTCAGTGCTTTTTCAAAAATCGCTTTCACAGCCAGGGCCGTAAGCGGTGTCTTTTCAGAAGGTTTCCAGATGACAGGATCCCCGCAGACATAAGCCAATGCCGCATTCCAGCACCAGACCGCGACGGGGAAGTTAAAGGCGGAAATAACACCGACAACGCCCAGCGGCTGCCAAGTTTCGCGCATATGGTGCCCGGGGCGTTCAGACGCAATGGTCAGACCATACAACTGGCGCGACAGCCCTACGGCAAAATCACATATATCGATCATTTCCTGAACTTCGCCCAAACCTTCGGAGAGGATCTTACCGCATTCCAGCGTCACGAGTGCGCCCAGATGGTCCTTTTCGGCGCGAAGCTCTTCCCCGAACAAGCGTACCAATTCTCCGCGCACAGGGGCCGGAACGGCACGCCATTCAAGAAAGGCCTGATGCGCTTTGGTGACGGCAGCCTTCGCATCTGCCGCCTTATTCTCGGTCAGTTTTGCAAGCTTCCCACCATCAATCGGTGAGGTCACAAGCAAGCTGCCGTTTTCAAACTGTTTTCCTGTCAGGCCATAGCGTTTCAGGATCGATTTGGCATGTGTGCTCATGGGCGTTCCTCCATATCTTCAACAGCAGCGGGTTTCAAACGGGTGCGCGAGAGTTGCCCTTTTTCTTCCAAAATCGGATAGGCAACGCTCGTAATCAGGGAATTGATGCGGCGTAAATCACGGATCATGTCCATATGCATCGAAGACGTATCCATCGTCTCGGGACGCCCTTCGCGCAAGCGCGACATATGGGCCTTCGAGGTTTTGATCTCGGCTTCCTTAATGTTGCCCTTCTCTTCGACAAGCTGGCGGGCCAAAGCCACATCTTCGGAAATGAAGACGGTTTGAGCGAGCTGAATGGAGTGGATCACCATATCAAACAGCTCGCGGATTTCACCAAAACCTTCCTGAGAAAACATCTTATTCTGTTTGATTTTCTTATCGACCATCGGCAGCAAGTTCCGGTCGATCACGTCTCCGATATGTTCCAGATTGGTAGCAAAAGTCAGAATTTCAAAGTGGCGCGCAGCCTCATTCTCATTGAGTGCATTCCCTTCCATCTTTGCCATGTAGGATTTTACTTCGGAAAAAAGCTTGTCGATCTTGTCATCCATCTCTTTGACATCCGCCAAAGCTTTAATGTCATTATCTTCAAACGCTTTACGGCATCGACCCATCATGACAAGAGTGAGATCCGCAAGGCGTAACGTCTCGCGCGACGCATTGGTCAGCGCAATCAGGGGCAATGCCAGCTCACGGTTATTAAGATAAAGCGGCGTGGATTCATCTTCTAATTTAGGACGATCAGGAATAAAATGGCGCACCATTTTTGCCACAAACGGTACAAAAGGCAGGAAAACCAGAGCCAACACGACGTTAAAGGCCGTATGGAAATAGACGATCGACCAGTGCGAAGCATTTGTCATTTCCACCATGGCTTCGCGAATATACCCCATAAACGGTAGACATAGGGCCACACCGATAAGGCGCATCATCAGGTTGGCAATAGGCAAACGAAGCCCGTCCTCACCTTCCGAACGGGACGAAAGAATGACAGGAAAAACATTCCCGATATTCGCACCCAGCACCAACACATAAGCCATCTCAAGCGGTAGAACGCCCGTATCGGCAAGCGAGACCAGCAGCAAGATAAAGGCCAGCGATGAATGAAAAAGCCATGTAATGCCAATGGCAAAAAGCAGTTTGAAAAAAACGTCATTCTCAAGCGGTTTTAAGAGAAGCGGCAAGGTCTCCGACGTTTTCAAAGGTGCCGCAGCCATTTTAATGGCTGTCAGGGCAAAGAGCATGAGACCGAGACCAAGAATAATCCGCCCGGCCTGCTTGCGGCGGTCCGTATCCGTTTTAGACGAATGGAGAACATAACCGATAATCATGAGAAGTGGCGCAAGCCACGAAAGATCCATTGTCAGAATTTGTGCAACAAGCGTCGTCCCGACATCGGCCCCCAATACAACGGCGATCCCTGCCCCAAGTCCCAATAAGCCACGACCGATGAGTGAAGCCATAATCATGGTCGTCGCAGTCGAGCTTTGCAAAACCATCGTTGTCAAAACACCCGTAAAAAAGGCATTAAAACGGTTCGAGGTCACACGCGAGAGAATTTTGCGCAGCTCCGTCCCAAAGGCGCGCATAATTCCCATGCGCACAAGGCGAAGTCCGTAAAGAAGAAGGGCAACGCCTCCGAGGATATGGAGAAGGATCAGTGTAGGGGTCATCTATGGAATTTTTCTTATTGTTATAAAGCGTTATGAATCCAGTATATGTCGCGCCCTGCAAAAATTCTATAGGCAGCGCAGCGTAACACGCAACAACTGGTGGAGACTGACAGGTGTCTTAAAAACCGCCATGTTCGGCGAGGTAGGCTTCTTCTTCAGGGGTGCTGTCACGCCCCAGAACTTTATTCCGATGGGGAAAACGCCCGAAACGGTCAATCACATCATAGTGACGCAACGCGTATTCATAGCCCAGCGGATCATCGCCTTTGACCTTTTCAAAAAGCTCCAGCGAGCGTTTCTGGTCTGCCATTTGCTCGGAATGCTCAAAGGGCAGATAGATAAAGCGGCGCTTTACCGGCTGTAAAATCTGATCCAGTCCCTTGGAAACCGCGTGTTTGGCTATCAGGAGGGCTTTCCCGTCAGTCGCAAACTGCTGTGGCGTACCGCGAAACATGTTGCGGGGGAACTGATCCAGCAGCAGAAGGAGCGAAAGGCAACCATCCGCATCTTTCTTCCAGTCATCAAGGTAACCGTTGCGGGCGGCTTCATAGGTTTCCAGAAAACGCGATTTGATCAGAGAATCAAAATCCTCGTTTTTTTGAAACCACTGTTGGGGCTGAGTTTCTTCAAACCAAAAATCGATGACTTCTTTTTGCGAATTTTTCATGACTCATTCTCATCTATGTTGTGACGGGACGAAAGCCACTTTTTTTCAGCACGTTGGGCTAGAATCGACATAATCGCGGCAGGTAAAAACGGGATGAGGATGGCGCCGATAATGCGCGGCGAACGGAAAACATCCAGAGACTCACCGCTGATGGAGGTCGTATAGATTACGCCAAACAGAATAACGCCGAAGACCGCAAAGAACATCGCCAGGAAACGGAATATCCTCGCCTTTAAATACAGATTCTGGAGCTCCTGTTTTGAAACGATAAGACCACTTCCTTTATTTCGGTGATTAGTGTTGTTTGGCCCAGATGCGCTTTTTCACGGCATACATGATACCGGCAAAAGCGATCAGGAACAGGACAACTTTAATACCCATGCGCTTACGCTCTTCCATTTCAGGCTCAGCCGCCCATGTCAGGAAGGTTGCAATGTCATGCGCATACTGGTCAAGCGTCTCAGGCGTGCCGTCTTCGTATGCAACCAGACCGTCGCTTAAAGGCGGCGCCATCGAAATCACGTGACCGGGCATTTGCTTGTTATAGTGCTGACCACTCATCAGCTCATGCTCTTCCAGCCATTCGGCAGGCGCATCTTCATAGCCCGTCAGAATACCGTAAACATAAGCGGCACCACCCTCACGCGCCTTGGTGATTAGGGAAAGATCAGGCGGCAGGGCGCCATTATTGGCATATTTGGCAGCCGCGTCATTTTCAAACGGCGATTTGAATTTGTCTGAAGGCAGGGCCGGACGTTCAAACATCTCGCCCTCGTCATTCGGGCCGTCCATCACTGTATATTGTGAAGAGATTGCCTTGATCTGTCCCTCGTCATAACCCAGTGCTTCCAGATTACGGTAGGACAGAAGCTTCATCGAGTGACAGCTTGCACAAACATTCTGATAGATTTTGAAACCACGCTGCAAGGCAGCCTTGTCATACGTGCCAAGCGGGCCTTCGAAAGACCAGTGCACATCAGGCAGCTCTGCTTCGGCTTCAGCGGCTAGCGCAGGCGACACATGCGCAGAAGCACTAAAGCCCAGAACTGCCAGCGTCGCAATCAGAAGAGGTTTGGAAAAGCGCATGGAATTTTCTCCGAAGATACGTGTCATAGTCTCTCTCTTATGCCCCCTTCTTGGATTTGGCGAGGACAGCTTTGTGAATGCTCTCAGGCAAGGCTTTGATCGGCTCATAAACCGACAGGAACGGAATACCGACCAGGAAGAAGCCCAGATAGTAAAGCATCGAAATCTGTGAAAGCGGAACCCAGAAACCTTCGGCAGGTTTGGAACCGCACAGCATCAGGATAAAGAAGTCGACAACCAGTAACAGCATGCCGATCTTAAACCAGGGGCGAAAAACAGCCGAACGCACGGGGTGTTTATCCATGAAGGGCAGAACGAAGAGGATCGCAATAGATCCGAACATCGCCAGAACCCCGCACAGCTTTGCATCGACAAACGCCTTGGCAAATGGCAAAGCCAGAAGCGCCTTACCGTCCACTTCATATTGTGAGAAGTAACCAAGCAGTGCAAAGACACCACCCAAAGCCATCAGACCGCCTACCATTTTCAGGTTCACATCTGATTTTGCTTTCGCGACATAAACAGGGTACAGAGCCGCCGCCAGAAGCGCCGCACCGATACCCAGATAGACGTTCACACCGAATGTGAATGCACGCAAAATCGCATAGAACGGCAGGAAGTACCATTCAGGCACGATGTGTGCGGGTGTGACCATCGGGTTGGCAGGAATATAGTTGTCAGGGTGACCCAGCGAATTCGGCATAAAGAAGACGAAGATCGCATAGACAATCAGGAATACCATCAGACCGAACGTGTCTTTCACCGTGTAATACGGGTTGAAAGGCAGCGTATCTTGCGGGCCTTTGGCATCGATCCCGAGCGGGTTGTTCGAGCCCGTAACGTGCAACGCCCAGACGTGAATGAAAACAACGCCCAAAATCACGAAAGGCAGAAGATAGTGAAGTGCAAAGAAACGGTTCAGTGTCGCGTTATCAATCGCAAAACCACCTCTGAGCCATTCGGTAATGCCTTCACCGACGAAAGGGATCGCCGTAAAGAACGAGGTAATAACCTGCGCACCCCAGAAGCTCATCTGTCCCCATGGCAGCACATAGCCCATAAAAGCGGTTGCCATCATCAGCAAAAAGATCAACACACCGAACATCCACAGCAGTTCGCGAGGTTTTTTGTAGGAACCGTAGTAAAGGCCGCGGAAGATGTGAACATAAACGGCAATAAAGAAGAAGGACGCGCCGTTGGCATGAACATAGCGGATCAGCCAGCCGTAATTCACGTCACGCATAATGCGCTCAACACTGCCGAAGGCCAGACCCGCATTCGCGGCGTAATGCATCGCCAACGTAATACCGGTAACGATCATGATGATCAGCATGAACATCGCAATCGCCCCGAAATTCCAAAAGTAATTGAAGTTTTTCGGTGTCGGGAAAACGCCGTATTCCTTCTTCATCATGGTGAAGACCGGAAGGCGTTCATCGATCCAGCTAATCACGGGGTTTTTAAACTCTGCGCGTTCGCCTGAAGACATTGTTGTTATTCCTTAAAATGCGTTTCGTCTTGTTTTTTTGTTTTAAAATCAACCGACCAGAATGGCTGTATCACTTGAAAATGTATAAGGCGGGATCACCAGATTTGTGGGTGCCGGACCTTTACGGATTCGTCCTGACGTATCATAGACCGAACCGTGGCAAGGGCAGAACCAGCCGCCATACTCACCCTTCGGATCGGAAGGTTTTTGTCCTAAAGGCACACATCCCAAATGCGTGCAAATTCCAACCATCACCAGCCATTGTTCTTTTTGAACGCGTTCGGCATCGGTTTGCGGATCGCGCAGCTCGGCAACATCGACAGCGCGGGCTTCCATGATTTCCTTATCTGTACGGTGACGGATAAAGACGGGGCTACCGCGCCACATAACGGTGATCGCCTGACCGACTTCAACCTTGGACAAATCGACTTCTGTTGTCGACAGAGCCAACGTATCGGCGGCGGGGTTCATCTGGTCAATCAGCGGCCATGCAACGGACCCGACGGCAACGGCGCCCATAGAGGCGGCTGTCAGGTAAAGGAAATCGCGGCGCGTCTGGCCTTCTTCAGGATGTGTGGTGCTCATGATGTTCTTTTTGGTTTCTGATGATCGTTTTCTATTCTTATAGACAGGTTACTTATGCGCCCTTAACCCCTTTTTTTCAAGACGCTAGTGAGCGGTTAGCATTATTTTCTATTTGCTTCAAGTGAGCAAGTGCGCAATGCCCTTGCATCCCAAAAAATCCGTGTGCATATAAAAGGCACAATATGAATACCGCTCATCCAACAAAGCCTGCTCTGGCCCTCTTTCAGCCCGATATCCCGCAAAATGTCGGTGCCGCCATGCGCCTGTGCGCCTGCCTGGGGGTTAAGCTGCACATTATATTTCCCTGTGGATTTTTATGGAAGGACGACGCGTTTCGTCGGACGGGTATGGATTATCGCGACCATGTTGACCTTGTCCGCCACATCTCATGGGATGAATTCCTGAAATATGTCTCGGTTGAAGACAAGCGCGTGATTCTTCTGACCACCAAAACCGATCTTTCCTACACGCGTTTTGACTTTACATCCCGTGATATACTACTTATGGGACGAGAGAGCGCAGGCGTTCCCGAGGATGTTCACGAAACGGCTGACGCCCGCATCACAATACCGATGCACGGGACGATGCGCTCAATGAATGTGATTAACGCAGCCTCGCTGGTATTTGGCGAGGCTTTAAGGCAAACAGGCAATGTCTAATCTCAATCGTGCAAAAACCAACGGCTCGGATACACTTGAGCAGCGTAAAACACAAGCCGCAGACTGGTTTTCCAGCTTGCGTGATCAGATTTGCGCTTCTTACGAAGCCATTGAAGTTGAATACGCCTCCAAACATGGTGGCGAGGCAGGGCGTTTCGTGCGCACGCCTTGGGATCGCGCAGATGCGGAAAGCCCAGCACAGCCCGATAAACCTGACCTCAAGGGCGGTGGCGAGATCTCTCTTATGAAAGGGCAGGTCTTCGAAAAAGTCGGGGTCAATATTTCCGTGGTTCACGGCACATTCACCCCCGAATTTCGTGCCCAAATTCCCGGCGCAATCGAATCCGAAGGCCGCTTTTGGGCCGCAGGCATTTCACTGGTTGCCCACATGAAAAATCCGTTTGTGCCTGCCGTACACATGAATACGCGCATGATTGCCACATCGAAATGCTGGTTTGGCGGCGGGGCAGACCTCACCCCCACCTTCCCTTATGATGTAGACACGAAGGACTTCCATGCGGCACTCAAGGGCGCGTGCGACAATTACGACCCTGCCGCTTATGACGAATATAAAGCATGGTGCGACCGCTACTTTTTCCTGCCCCATCGCAATGAACCCCGCGGCGTTGGCGGCATCTTCTATGATTACCTTGAAAAAGACTGGGATGCTGATTTTGCCTTTACACAATCAGTCGGGTCGGCCTTTGCCGCAATCTATCCGCAAATTGTGAAGCGCCGTATGAATACGACTTATACGCCTGCTGATAAACGTGCACAGCTTATTAAGCGCGGGCGTTACGTAGAATTTAATCTGCTTTATGATCGCGGCACGCAATTCGGCCTTAAAACAGGCGGCAATACAGAGGCGATTCTCATGTCCATGCCCCCTGAAGTCATTTGGGAATAACCCCTCTAATTTATGATTTAAAAAAGTTTATATTCGTGTTTTTTTAAGTTGCCTCATTTTGCGCAGAACGCTATAAGGGATGCAATTATAAAACAAACAGGAGGTTATAAACCAATGTCTGAAAACGCTCGCGAACGCTTTGAAAGAACGGCTACAAATGCTGCTCCCGAAAAGCCTGCTGGAAAACCCGCTCCTGACGGTGGTGTTGTAGAAAGCCAGTCGGAATATATGGCGAGACTTGAGGACGAAAACATAGCCAAGGGCCTTATCCCCGGCATGCCGTCTTAACAAGTTCTTCTAACGATAACTGAAAGCCGGAGGCTATCCATGCTTCTTCGGCTTTTTTTATGCCCGCACCGATCTCAGGTCCCTCCTTCATACCTGCCCTCATCACATCTGCCCCCGTTAAGGGGAATGCGGGAATATCCGCATGGCAAATATCTTCGATATAATCGTCATTTTTTTGCATCCATAGACACGCCTGAAGGGCAGCATCCCGCCCAAAGCGATAGAGTAATTCAGCAGGCTGACATGAGGAATTTTGTCCTAAAAACAAGACCGTTTTTTGTAGTGTTTTTATATCCGTACGGGTCGCGCTTGAAAGTGTGTCATAGAGGCCTGAAACGTCCGATCCGCACCCCATAAAGCAAGCAAAAAAGCGTGAATAGAATGAATACGCATTATATCGTATTTGATATTGAAAAAAGCGTCTCAAGCGCCCACATTCTTGTGCATCATCATATAATGTGATCAGCCCCACCTCTGCCATTTGCCGAAGAATTTCTGCGGGATTTTTGCATGCAAATATTTTGGTCAGTTCATGAATTTTACGTTCCGAAGATATCAGCGTATAATGTTCCCGCACTGCGTAAAACAGAGGAAGATAGTCCGGAGTAATGTCCCACTCTAACTCGGCACAAAACCGAAAATAACGATAAGCGCGCAAATAATCTTCGCGCAGCCTCTCCTCAGCCCGACCGATAAAGTGTAAGTTTTGGCCCTCAATATCCTTCAGCCCTTGCCCTGTGGGGTCGTATAACTGCCCTTCTTTGTCCAGATAGAGCGCGTTAACGGTAAAATCCCGGCGCTGGGCATCGCTTTTCATGTCTTTTGTAAAAGAGACCTTTGCATGACGCCCGTCTGTCACAACATCTTCACGAAAGCTCGTGATCTCGAAATGCGTGTCATCCAGATAGGCTGTAACCGTCCCGTGCCCGATTCCCCAGACAAAAACCTTTATTCCTGCGTCTTCCAGACGTTTGCGCGTCTCCTCAGGTTGTAAACTTGTTGCCAAATCAATATCACCGATCGGACGCTCCAGTAACGTGTCACGGACACAACCACCGACAAAATACATGTCGGCATCTGCGCCCATAACTTCAAAAAGTCGCGATAATCTTACGTTTCCAACCCAGTCAGGAATCCGAATCTGCTTGGCAAGCATGTCTGTTATCATTGAATTTGCCCCAGAGCGTAGGTTTGCGCTCCAAGCTTAAGCGAAACGGTGCCGCTTGTCTCATCAATCTGCCCGTAACGGTCAATCAGCTCGTGCGTAACAGCCCGCGACAATCTTGCCTTTAAGCCCTGTCGGACTTCGATTTCAGGGAGATTCCCCTCTTTTTCATCGGGGGTGGGGCTCAAGCGAAGCGGGTGATCGGCAGAAAGCGCTACTTTTTCACCCCACTGCGTTTCAAAGACAAGTTGCCCATCCTCATCCTTATAATCGACAATCACAAAGGGCAGATCCTCGACCTCAACCTCGTAGGAAACATAAGGCGTTTTCACCCAATAACGGCCCTCATCATCAATGGAAAGACCGCGCCCCGCCCATATCCCTTCCCCTGCACCGGCAAAGAGCTTTACAAGGGAATCGCGCCCGATATGCCCCGGCTGACCGATCTCGGCGGCATGGGCATACCACTCACCATTCCTGTCTATGGTGAAGGCAATGCCGCGGGCTTTTTTCGCCGCGTGGTCGTAATCCCGAATTTTATGAGGGCGCATGGTTTCCTTCCCTTTTCACGAGCCGTTCAAAGCATTATATAGGAAGGACAGCGCATCAGGCAAAGGGGGTAAGAATTTCATGGCTAAAGACGCCGCATCCGCAAAAGACACAGTTTCCTTGGAAGACAAGATTGAAGCCGCAACGGAGACCTTCGGTAAGGTTCGTCAGGAAATCGGTCAAGTGATCTTCGGACAGGAAGATGTTGTGAACCTGACTCTTACCGCCATTTTCGCAGGAGGCCACGCCCTCCTTGTCGGCGTACCGGGCCTTGCCAAAACATTGCTGGTTGAAACGCTCGGTACCGTGCTCGGCATGGATGCCAAGCGTGTGCAATGTACACCCGACCTGATGCCCGCTGATATTATCGGGACCGAGGTCTTAGAAGAAGGCGATAAAGGTGTCCGTTCCTTCCGCTTCATTGAAGGCCCCGTTTTCACGAATATTCTGATGGCTGACGAGATCAACCGTGCCTCACCGCGTACCCAGTCGGCACTTTTGCAAGCCATGCAGGAAAAACGCGTATCTGTTGCAGGGCATGAACATATTCTGAATAGACCTTTTCATGTACTCGCCACACAAAACCCGATTGAGCAGGAAGGGACCTACCCCTTACCCGAAGCCCAGCTTGACCGTTTCCTGATGCAAATTGATGTAAGCTATCCCGATTACGCCGCAGAGCGCATGATGCTTCTCAAAACCACAGCAGGTGAACGCGCCGAACCCAAGGCCATTTTGAATGCACAAGACATTCTCGATCTCCAGTCCCTGATTGCCAATATGCCGACTGGCGAGAATATCGTTGAAGGTATTTTGCGTCTCATTCGCGGCCTTCGCCCCGGTGATCAATCCAGCAAAGAAGTGAATGACTATGTGATGTGGGCACCGGGCCCGCGTGCCGCACAAGCCTTGTTGCAGGCCGTCAAAGCCTATGCGCTTTTGGATGGGCGCCTCTCACCCTCTCTTGAAGATGTGCAGCATTTGGCTTTACCTGTTCTCAAACACCGTATGGCGCTCACACCGCTTGCCCGATCCGAGCGCGTCAAACTGCGTGAGTTGATTGCAGCGACACTCTAGATATTATCCGACATGTTAAAGCGCTCTCAAATTCAGCAAGGCATGTTCGGCTTCTCGGCAGAACGACTGGTTGAGGAGGCGTTGAAACTAGCCGCAACACTTTCCCCCGAACATATCGGGCGGGAAGGCTCCAAAGCACCTGCTGCCATTGTCACACCTGGCTTAAAAGAAAAACGCCGCGGCGGTTTCGGAACACAATTCTGGCAATATCGCCCCTATCATGCGACAGACACATCCCGTGCGATTGACTGGAAACGCTCGGCACGCTCAGACGCCGTGATTGTGCGCGAACGGGAGCAGGAGCAATCCGACATTTATCGTTTCTGGATCGACCCTGCCGCACAAATGTCTGCCCCGAGAGAGCCTATGGTATTACCCACCAAGAGCTATTCCGCAGCAATTGTTGCGCTGGCTCTTTCCCATTTGCTGCATGAGGAAGAAGATCGCACAGGCCTGTTTTCCTTTGAACGCGAACGTTCGGCTCGCGGGACAAAAGCCTTGGAAGGACATGCGGCGACATTCCTGCATCATGACATGCCGCCCCTTAAAGTTTTGAGTTCTCTGCCACAAAGCAAGACCGAGCGTCCGATCCTCTTTTCTGATTTCTGGCTGCCACTTGATGAGTTGGAGCGTTACCTCAAACCGATGCTGGAAAATTACCATAGCGGCTTGCTGGTTCAGGTCACCTATTCCGATGAAGTGCAGTTCCCCTTTGTCGGGCGCACTGTTTTTGAAAATACAGGCACCGACAATGATGAAACGCATGACATCCGTATTGAGGATGCGGCAGCCATTCGCCATGTGTATCTTGAGCGCATCAAGGCCCACCAGGAGGGGCTGGCAACTCTTGCTGCAAAAAACGGCTGGTCCTTCGTCAGTTTCAGCGCTTCTGATGACCTGCCCCCCGTCATCGCCCGCCTTTATGAGGACGCGCATAAGATTAATGCGCTCCAATCTCCGCAGGGAAGGTATTTTGAATGAGCCTAACCTCCCTCTTCTCGTTAAGCTTTGCTAATCCGTGGTTTCTGGCGGCGTTTCTGATTTTACCCGTACTGTATTTTTTGCTGCGGGTTTTACCACCCCCGCCCAAGCATGTCAGATTGGCAACCGCGCACTTCTTAAGCAACCTGACCACCCCAAGCCGTACAAGCTCGAAAACGCCATGGTGGATCTTGCTGTTGCGCCTTCTCATTCTGGCACTTGTTATTCTGGCGTTTGCAGGCCCCTATCGACAAGGGTCTTTACGCAGCCTGGATGAAACGCCTCTCCTTCTGATTATAGATAATAGCTGGGGCGCATCCAAAAACTGGAGCGACATCGCGCAAAAAGCAGATTCCGTAATCCAAAGTGCCGCTGCTCAAAATATTGCTCTTATTGTGGCGCTCACGACCCCGCTCCCCGGCAAAACCACAGTGGAGGTGCGCGGCCCATCCGAACCGAATACGCTCAAAGCTTTTATTGATGCAACAGGGCCGCAACCCGTGCCAGCGGAATTTGCGCGACTTTATCAGAAGCTAAAAGACAGTGACTTCAAGCACAGTATTATGATTTCTTCTGGTATAGGTGGTGCGGGCGCAAGCGGCCTTTTGGGTATGCTCGCGGATAAGGGGCCACTGGATATCATCACGCCGTCAGATACGCGTATGCCGCTCATGCTGCAATCAACAGAGAATGATGATGCAGGTTTTTCACTTACTAAAACAAAATCCATTTTAGCCCTCTCTGCCCTTCCACTTCAGCAAAGCGCTGCAAAGACAATGCTGGGATACAATAATAAAGGCGAGGTCATCTTTCAGCTCCCCTTTACTTTTGGCGCCAATTCTTTATCGCAGGATGTATCTTTGAATACGATAGAGCCTGCCCTTCTCGATCAGCTTGCCACTTTACGCATAGCGGATGAAACAACTGCAGGTGCAACATATCTTTCCGGAAAACAAAGCGGCGATGCGCATGTGGGCATCGCCTTGTCGGGACAAGATAAAGACGGGCGCGATCTGACATCGGCTGCCACCTATCCCGCCAAAGCGCTGGAGCCCTATGCCGATGTGACTACAGCGCCCTTAAGTGATCTCATCAAAAATGCCACACACTATAACCTTTTAATCCTGCCTGACATTGCCACCGCCCCGCCGGGTGAACTGGAAGCTCTTTCCAAATGGATTAAGTCTGGTGGAACTTTGCTGCGCTTTGGCGGCAGCGTGATGAGCCGTAACAATACATTACCGGCCCCTGTGCCTTTACAATCGGGCGAGCGGGCGCTCGGGGGGAGTATCTCATGGGAAGGAAAACAGAAGCTTGCCGCTTTCCCGCCGCAAAGCCCGTTTCGCGACATTGCCAGTGACGAAACCATTGCAGTCCAAAAGCAGATTTTGGCAAAACCATTGCAGGCGGATGATCCTTCAATATGGGCGGTTCTCGAAGACGGAACCCCCTTCATTACGGCACGCGCCGAAGGGCGCGGCATGATCGTGATGATCCACACGACTGCCGATCCAAGCTGGTCCGACTTCGCCTTGTCGGGTCTCTATGTGAAGCTTTTAAAACGCATTACGGAATTGAGCGATGCACCAACAGAAAGCTTTTCAAAAAGCGGTCAGACAGCCGACCGTCTCAAAGCGATACAAGTGCTGGATGGCTTTGGTCAGTTAACACAGCCGCCGCCTTATATCGAGCCGTTGCAGATAGCTGAAAACATCACGCCATCGGTCAACTCCTTAACGCCCCCTGGCAGATATGGCAGCACAACGCACCCATACAGCTTTAACCTTGGAAATGTCTTGGGGCGCCCCGACGCTATAGTCAGCGTAGCCCCTAGCGGAACGCACTTCCTTCCGCTCAGCGGTGTCACGCAAAAAGATTATCGCCAGCCGCTCTTGCTGATGGCTTTTATTCTGTTCCTGATAGACTGGGCGCTGATCACTTACATTTTGCGCCTATCGGAATGGCGCAGGGCCTTGCCGCATCTTAGCAACTTTGTGCGCACAAAGAATTTTCTGATTCCTCTTCTGCTCCTCTTCATGACGGGCTCCCCGCTTCGTGCCGAAACAGGCGACACACAGGCGCTTAGTCACATTAACAGATTGTCCTTGGCCTATATCAAAACGGGCGACAATGCGACGGACCAGAAAGTACAGCTCGGGCTTGAAACATTGCTTGAGGTTCTCAAACAACGCACATCGGTTGAGCCTGAGGAAGTTGTTGCCCTCAATCCTCAAAGTGATGCACTGCTGTTTTACCCGTTTATTTATTGGGCAGTCACACCGGGACAAGCCAGATTATCGGATGCGGCAGTCACCCGATTGCAAAATTACATTGATCACGGCGGACTGATTGTTCTGGATACAGGTTACCCCTCAAGTGCCGGTGCCAACAGTATGGTATTGCAAAATTTCCTGCAGAAAATGGACGGTTTGAATCTACCTCCGCTTCACCTGATGCCTGACACCCATACGCTGAACCGCTCTTTCTATCTGCTTGAGACGCTACAGGGGCGTGAAAGCAGTTCCGATATCTGGGTCAGCTTTGATCCCGCCTCACCCGAAGCTTCTGTCGCCTCTCTCATTATCGGTGGGAATGACTGGGCCGGCGGTTGGACGGGTTTGGGCGTGTCCTCTCCGACCGATCAGGAAATGGCTTTAAGGGCAGGTGTGAATATCACCATGTATGCCCTCACCGGAAATTATAAATCCGATCAGTTGCATTTGCCGATTATCATGGAAAGGCTGGGAGAATGACCGCAGACAGTCTTTTCAATCCGCAGAATGTCATGTCCATTGATATCTCACCTGATATTACATGGTGGGTTTTATTGGTGATGACCCTAGGGCTTTTTGTACTTGGCTTTTTCTTGCACATGCGCGGGATCTGGCTCCGTCTGATCACCAGCCTTTTATTCCTCAGCGTCATTGTAGCCCCCTCACTTCTAAAAGAGACACGCAAACCCTTAAGCAACACTATGATTGTTGTCACTGACACCAGCCCGTCAATGAATTCGGGCGAGCGCATTGAACAAGCGCAAAAAGCCTTCTCATCACTTCAGAAACAGGCACAACAAAGCGGTCAGTTGGATGTCCAACATATTAATGCCGGAAAAAACATTGCGGGTCAGGATGGCCCCGCCCGCGAAACATTACTGTTTGGCAGTCTGCAAAAAACACTGAGCAGCGTTTCTCCCGGGCGACTATCAGGCGTGGTTTTGATGACGGACGGGCAAGTTCATGATGTGCCTGCCAGCCTGCCGCAAATGGATCCGAATGTGCCTTTGCATGTCTTACTGACCGGACAGAAAAGCGAACGTGACCGTCAAGTTATTCTCAATGAAGCACCTTCATATGGGATTGTCGGCGAGAACATTAAAGTTACTTTTACGATTAATGATTTTGGCGTAGGGAAGAACCTTCTTACCGCGCATCCCCCTATCAATGTCACGCTGATCTTACCGGACGGCACCAGCCGCGAGGAGAGCATTGAGATCGGTCAAGCGCACACCACCGAAATCAAAATTCCGCATGCCGGTCAAAATGTCATCCAGATCAAGGCACCGTCATTGGAAGACGAGCTGTCACTCGTTAATAACTCTGTGGCCCTATCGGTAAATGGCGTGCGCGATCGCCTGCGTGTTCTGCTTGTGTCAGGCAACGCCAATATCGGTGAACGCACATGGCGAAATTTCCTGAAATCCGATCCAGCTGTCGATCTGGTTCATTTCACTATTTTGCGTGAGCCGCAAAAAAATGACCCTACACCGGCAAAAGAACTGTCTCTGATTGTTTTTCCTTTCCGTGAGTTATTTCAGGTTAAATTGCAGGATTTTGATTTGGTGATTTTTGATCATTATTCACTCAGCACCATGCTGCCCGACTTCTACATGCAAAATGTCCGCAACTATGTCGAAAAAGGCGGCGCGGTTCTGATTGCGTCAGGTAAAACCTATGGCGAAAGCGGGTCGCTTTATAATACTGGCCTGCGCGATGCCATTCCCGACCGCCCCATCGGGCGTGCCCAACAAGGTTTTTACAAACCGAGCCTCACAAGCTATGGGCGCGTTCACCCCGTCACTCTGCCTTTGGATGAGGATTATGCGGCGGGCGACGGCACTTATAAATGGGGACGATGGGGTCAGATTCTTCCCGTTGAAAAGCTAAATGGCGACATTCTTATGAGCGGCGCTGACAACCTGCCCCTTTTGATTTTGTCCCGTTATGGCGAAGGTCGTGTGGCCCACCTAACAAGTGATCAGATCTGGCTCTGGTCGCGTCGCTTTGAAGGCGGCGGGCCGGATGTTCTTCTCCTGAAACGCCTGGTGCACTGGCTGATGAAAGAACCGTCACTTGATGAAACAGCCCTTGATATCAGCATGAAGGACACAGATGTTTTGGTCCGCCAGCGTCGCCTCGCACGCGAAACGGGACAACTGGAACTCACCCGCCCGACCGGCGAAAAAGAACAGTTGATCCTGAATGTGGGCAAGGAGAATGACCAGTGGCTGGAAGCACGTTTTGACGCCCCCGTGCCGGGTGTTTACACACTAAATGACGGCGAGCGTCAGCGGCCCGTCATCGTTGGTGACATTAATCCGCCAGAATATCTCGATCTGATTGCCACAGAAAACAAGCTTTCCAAATTGGTCAAAGCGCAGGGCGGCACATTTTTGTGGGCAAAAGATGTACCCGAACCCAAGATCCGTCTCAGACAAAATAAGCAGTCCATTTCAGGTAAAGGATGGCTGGGTTTAAGAGAACGTCAAGCCTATGAAGTTTCCGATATCAAGCGTCAGGAACTGATCCCCGCATCTGTAGGATTGCTGGTGTTGGTTCTTATCAGTTTCATTACATGGTGGCGTGAAGGACGCTTACGTCCCTTCTTTCGCTTTCCGCTCTTCTCGCGATTCAAGGGCAGCCGATAGAGCCCGCTTGACGGCTGTTTTTTGAAGAGGCTTTTTCAGCATATCGACAAAAACCGCAGGATCATAAAGCGGATCAAGCTCCAGCGCCTCGGAAGAAGCCGTCATCAGAATAAGTGGTATCGCGTAACCTTGTGCCTTTAAAGCATGGGCAAAGGCCACACCGGACATATCTCCCAGCAGATAATCACATAAAATCATATCGGGCTGATGCGGAGTTGTCGCAAGAGTACGAAGGGCAAATTCAGCGCTGGAAAACGGTATGGCTTCAACACCCATGCGCGCCAGCATAACATTGACCATGCCACGCACACGGTGATCATCGTCAATCACGAAGCAACTCTTCTGGGCTACCGCCACCGGGTCTTCGTAACGCGGACTAGACTCCATTTCCTCAGGGGAGAGGAGCGGCAGATACACGCGCACATGCGTCCCGACACCTTCGGCAGAATCGATGACGAGCATTCCGTTATGCGAGTTCACGATGCCCTGCACATAAGCAAGTCCCAGACCTGAATGCTTCTCATTGGCATGTGTAGTAAAAAACGGTTCGACAGCATGTTCCAAAATGACGCGGTTCATGCCCACACCCTCGTCAATAACTTCAATACAGGAATAGGTCTGATTGATGCGGGGGAGGCCACTTAAGAGCCGCGTTGAGCCGTTCTCCCCTTCCCACATAAAATGCGGGGACTGATCGCCGGTATCATCCCCATATGTTGCGGCTTCATTGCGTAGCTGTTCCAGCACAGGATCATCCTTCGCCTCAGTAAAACGCACAATAATTTTACGATTTTTCAGGAGCGAGGCTTCGCGGGCATTTTCAAGCAGGTTCAACAGCATCTGCGAGATATGTTCGCGGTTCATCAAAGCCTGAAGCGGCGCATCTGATAATTGCAGATCAATCTCAACATCTTTTAAAGATGAAGCACGTGCTATCCAGAGAGTTTCACGCAATACGTCCGCCAGATAGAGCTTTTCGGAATGATCCTTTTTATGTTTGGAGAAAAGGCGGATTTTTTCCACCATATATTTCCCCTCTTGTGCTGCGGCACGGATATTGCGGGCATAAGTATGGAGAGGTTGATCGGCGGGAATATCCTCGACAAGGAATTCGGAAAAACCCGCGATTGTGGAAAGCACATTATTAAAGTCGTGCGCAAATCCGTTCGAGATACGCGCCAAAGCTTCAAGCTTTTGTGTTCTGTAGATTTGCTGTTCAAGACGCTGACGCTTTTCTTCCAAAACCACGCGTGCGGTAATGTCACGCGCTATGCCGATCATTGCGCCATTTTTAAGACGCTTTAAGGACATTTCGTTATAGGCAATTTTGCCATCGTGGCGCAAAATTTTTGATTCACCGCGCCAGAAACCCTTTTCATTCACTTCCGGCATCACATTGTTGCGAATATTTTGCTGCCCCTTTTCAGTAAATAAACGTTCCCAAGGAGCATTCATAAACGCGGACAGTTGATCTTGCGGAATTCCGAACATTTTCCAGACCGCCGCATTGGCATAGGCAATCTTGCCTGCCTCATCGATAAAAATAACGGCTTCGGGCACTTCACCGAAGATAGCGCCCAATGCTGCAAAAAGTGGTTTTCGGAAAATTTTTTGAAAGAGCATGGGGCTGACTTACATCTCTATTTTTTGCTCTCCAGCAAACCGCTCTCATGAAGGAGTAATGCAGCTTGCGTTCTGTTTTTAACATTCAGTTTCTTAAAGATGCTGCGGACGTGCAGCTTCACCGTAACAATCTGCAGCCCCAACCTATCTGCGATGATTTTGTTCGAACACCCTTCCACCAGACAGGATGCGACTTCATGCTCACGCGCCGTGAGAAGCCCCGTTCGTCTGCGCCCGCGCTTACCTGTCGCTGTAATCTCGCGATAGGCCAACCATGTTTCATGGATGTCGGCATCTCCGTCATCTGCATTTTGTGTCCGAGAATTGATGCGCGCATTCCCTTTGTTCGGCCTGTCTTCATTATAAGAACGCATAGGCACAACGTTACCTTCTTCCATAGGCAGGAAGATATGTCCGTTTAAAACCATGTTAATGCCCTTAATCAAATCGCGCCCTGGAAGTGTTTTAGGGAAATAGGCACAAGCGCCCATTTGCATGATCAGCCTGACCTCCTCTTCCTCAACAACGCCTGACATCAATGCCAGCGGAACATGGGGGAAAGACTTTCGAAGCCGTGCAAACCCCTCCAGCCCGTTCATGCCCGGCATTTTTAAATCCAGAATGACCAGATCGGCTTTCTCGCCTTTTTTGAGAAACACTTCGACACCATAAAGATCACGAAACACGGTGACATCGGCTTCAGGATTAGCCCGTGTGATATAGAGAACCAACGCATCACGAAAAAGCGCATGATCGTCAGCAATCAGAAGTTTGACTGGTTTTATACTCACTTTAAGCGGCCGTTCCTTACTTATAGCTTATCTCGCGGCAGCATTGTCACAGAAGGTCCAGCCTCAAAAAAGCAGTACCTACTAAAGTATGTGACCCCACATTTCTTCAGAATATACCAGTAACAGTTGAAAAAGTCTTAGCGAATTAAAGTTCGAAGCGGATAATTATCAGGAGAGCCCTGCCTAACATGTCGACGCTCATACTCCATATACCCCTCAAGAATACGCTGCACATAGTTTCGCGTCTCAGGGAAAGGAATTCTCTCAATCCAGTCAATTGTAGAGACAGAAGGGTTTCTCGGGTCGCCATACTGAGCAATCCATTTGCTTACATTTGAAGGCCCCGCATTATAGGCGGCAGCGGCAAGAGGCAGAGCTCCATCGTATTTGTCCAGCAGTTCGCGCAGATAGGCGCTGCCCAATTGAACATTATGCTCAGGGCGGCTGGTTAGCCAACGACGGTCGTGAGATACACCGATACGCTTTGCGGAGTGCTGGGCCGTTGAAGGAATAAGTTGCATCAACCCATAGGCATTGGCATGGCTGACCGCCTGCGAATCAAACTCGCTTTCCTGACGGATAATGGCATGAACAACACTGGAAGGAAGCCCCGAAAGTTGTGGGAATTGTGCTTGTGGGTACCCGAAATTCGTCAGTGAATACCCTTGGAAGGCAGCCTTCTTGTATACTTTCACGGCACTTTTATGATCACCGAGCTGCTCGGCAATTTCGAAAAGGGTCGCATAATCACCTTCGCGTAAATTCTTGTCCTCCGCCATTCTCAGGAAAAAGCTGAGTGACTCGGCACGGAAACCTGACCGAAAGAACAGAATTGCCATGCGGGTGCGGGGATCCGATGTCCATTGGTTCCAACTGGTTGCCGTCACTTGTGGGGGTGCCGAATTATAAGAACCTGACAATTTCCGTTGTGCCAATGCCCCGTAAAAAGCGGGCTGACGGGCGGCAGCAGCTTTGTACCACTGCTCAGATAATGACGACTGCCCCATTTTCGCAGCCGCCTCTCCTGCCCAATATGCCCCACGAGCCTTGCTGATTGGAGTTACGACATTTTCATACAGTCGTGTGAAATGCGGAAAGGCCATATCCGGTTTTTTCAGGTAGCTCAGGGCCAGCCACCCCGCCATAAACTCGGCATCTGCCATTTCAGAGCCTTGCGTAAAGCCGTGCTCAGCGGCAATTTTGTATGCTAAAGGATAGTTTCCCTGGTCCATCAGACGACGGATCAGAATATGACGCTCACGCCACCAGCCTTCCTGATTGGTCAATTGCGCGGCAGGCGGCTGCTGCTTCAGAATTTCGATCATGCCGTCATTCATGTCATGCTGACGACGGAAATGAAGGCGTTCATATAAAAGGCCGGGGTCTCTTTGCAATTCGGCAGGCACTTGGGCGATCAAACCGTTGGCATTCCCCGCCGCTGCGGCGGTGGCGATACGCGCCTCTGTCAAAGCCTGATAAGCAGGCCCCATGACGGCTGCCAGATTGCGCGCCGTTGTCGTGTAATCATTATAAAGAAGATGATTAAGACGCGTGCGGTGATCTTCAAAACGCAGCAAATCTTTATATTTCTGATAAAACTCGCGCTGCTGGGACGCGGATGACAACGTGTCGTGCCACCATTCCCGTATCACATTTGTGGCCTTATCACGCTGGCCGTTTGCCATCAACGCATCAATGTAACGCTCTGTTGCTTGATGGGTCACAGGGGAAAAACGGTCAAACCAGGCAATGACTTCACGTGACGGCATGTTCAAAGGCATGGCAGCCTCCGCATTGCTTTTCATTTCACGCAATTTGGGCCAATTTTCATGGGACTTGATAAAGGATGAAATGCGATCAAATGACACAGGCGGCGCATTTTTCGTATATTTTAACCAGTAATAGGCCTCCGCTGACAACGTGCCCCCCGTCGTTCCGGCTAAAATACTCTCGCCATAGCTCCATTGGTTCTGTTCAATGGCCTGCAAGGCACCTTTGATTTTGGCTTCATTGGCAATAGCGGGCAGAGTGCGGTCAGCTAAAGCTGTCGGTGCAGGCGCAGCCGAAAACGTAAAGGCAAATAAAAGGGTCGCGCCCAGAATACGGAGCTTGCGTGCGGTGCCAGTTCTGATCATATCTCGTCTCTGCATGAATGTGCTATGAATATGATGTTGGTTTTTGATTCTGGCAAGACTCATCAAAGAGAACTTGCCCCCTCTTGAACAGTTGGATTATACACAAACCCGTAATGAGTACGAAAAAGACGAAAAAAAGCCAGTTAATCAGCACGAACCAGACGGTAACAGATAACCGCCGGGCCCGTTTTGATTACCACCTCGAAGATACGTATGAAGCCGGAATTGTTCTTAAAGGGACAGAGGTTAAATCCCTTCGCATGGGTCAATGTTCACTGAATGAATCTTATGCAGGCGAACATAATGGCGAGATTTTTCTCTATAATGCCTATATCGCCGAATATGCGCAGGCAGGCCCTCATCTTCAGCATGATTCCAAACGCCCCCGAAAATTGCTTTTGAATAAGCGCGAAGTTAAAAAACTGATGGGGGCTGTTACACGCGAAGGCTATACGATTGTGCCAAAGCGCATTTACTTTAACGCGCAAGGCCGGGCGAAGGTAGAGATTGCGCTGGCGAAAGGTAAAAACACGGTCGATAAACGCGAGACAATCAAACAGCGCGACTGGAACCGCCAGAAATCGCGTGTCTTGCGCGGCGAGTAATCTCCCGTACTCATTTTTTAAAAATGTAAGCCCTTAATAATGCCGACAGGCGAAAGCTGTTTTTGGAGCAACATTTTTTGTGCTTCCGTCTCATTCAGAGCAGCGGTCGTCCCTTCCAAATTCCACAGCGAGGCAATCCCGAAATTTTTGGCGCCCGAAATATCGGTGCGCAATGAATCACCGATTGCCAGTATATGATCTTTGAGGGGATGTCCCAAACGTGCTGCGGCATTCTCATAGATCGGAAGATACGGCTTACCGTGCCAACTGACCTTCCCGCCTTTATCTTCGTATATTTGTGCATAGAACCCCGCACAGCGACCGATCTGTCCGCCAACCGAGACTTCAAGGTCGGGATTAGAACAAATCATCGGCAAGTTACGCGCCAGCCCCTCTTCCATTGCCACAAAAATAGGGGCTTCATCATAGGCAAAGGTCCAGCCAATCGAATTGATGATATAGTCTGCCTCCCCTATATCATTCGTAACACGGATACCGTCAATACTGGTCAAATCATCATGGTCTTTGGGTTTTAAGAGATACCCGCGTCTATCTCCCCTATCGAGCAGCGCGATCTGTGCGGAATCACCGGCAGTGAGGATATGACCGCGATGAAGAGTTTCGTGCAAACCCATGTCCGACAGAAATTCTGACACTTGCTCCGCGACCATTGAGGTATTGGAGAGGAAGATATACGGCTTTGCGCTGTCCCGCATATGAGACAACACCTCTTCAACGCCCTCATGAAGAATAACCCCGTCATGGATTACCCCCCATAAGTCAATTATATAGGCATGATAGCGGCCAAGAAGTGTACGAACATCCGCGATAAAGGGCGTGCTCATGCTACCTTCTCATGTTTGTCGAAATAATCGAGGAAGGGTTCGGGTTGCCCGAAGACAAAGCCTTGTCCGTAATCGAGCTCCAGATCGAGAATTTCACGCAACACCGCTTCATCTTCAATACGCTCGGCGATAATTGCGATCTTATCCTTTTCCAATTGCTGCTTGATACGCTGCATCACAGACACGGAAACATCCGTCCCCATAAAGGCCTTCAAGCGCTCGGAAGAGAGTTTTAAGAAGCCGACGCCAAGTTCTGCCAGAAGTCCGCGATTGAAATGCGGGTCGGTAATATTATCGACCGAAAAGCGGCAGCCAAGCTGGCGCAAGGCTTTCATGATCGCCCGCTCTTTCGCGTTCAGGCAGGCATAAGCACCTTGTGAAAGCTCAAAAATAAGATATGGGGCAAGTTTCTTATTGGTGCTTACAA
>JBFWMN010000010.1:0-42522 GCA_050251555.1 Pseudobdellovibrionaceae bacterium
TGGACGGAGGCGATTCCGTTTTCCTGCCGCTGCCAGCCGTAATAGTCGGTTCCGTCATACTCTATGGTGAGTTTCCAACGTGTCATACTCATGATCCGACTTTCAGATAGTAGCCGTTCAGAATATCGGCAAAGGACATGGCTTTTTTATTGTCGGGCTGAAGGCTGGTCAGTTGCAATACCGTCCCATTGCCGCATGCTATGTGGCCTTGCTTATCCAGCAAAGTGCCGCTTGGGGCATTATGTGTGATCGCGCTGATCTGGCTCCCACGAATTTTGAAATTTTGCCCCTGCAGTTCGGCATAAGTGCCGGGCCATGGATTGAGTGCACGAATCTGACGGTCAATGAGGATGGCCTCATCTGACCAGATTATTTGACCATCTTCCTTACGTAAGAGGGGCGCATAAATAGAATGCGCATCATCCTGATCTTCTTTTTTGAGAGTATGACCATTTTGTATCTGTGAGAGAACGTCCATGAGAAGAGGCGCGCCTATAATTGAGAGCTGGTCATGAAGTAGGGCGGTTGTGGTCGTGGAGGTGATCGGACAAGAAGCCTTGGCAATCATCGCACCAGTATCCAGCCCCTTATCCATCTGCATGATTGTGACGCCTGTCTCGGTATCGCCTTTCCAGATGGCATGTTGAATAGGGGAGGCCCCTCTCCAGCGCGGCAGCAGGGAAGCATGAATATTGAGGCAGCCGTAACGCGGAGCATTTAAGACGGTTTCAGGTAAAATTAAGCCATAGGCGGCAACCACAGCGATATCGGCCTTAAAATTCTCGAAAACTTTGATCGCATCCGCATCCTTTTTAAAGGAAAGCGGGGTAAAAACAGGAATATGATGCGTGTCGGCAAGGGTATGCACGGGAGAACGCTGTACCTCATGTCCGCGTCCTTTGGGGCGTGGCGGCTGCGAATAGACAGCGATCACCTGATGAGGTGAATCGATCAAGGCCTGTAAAGCCGGAACGGCAAAATCGGGCGTTCCCATGAAAATGATGCGAAGTGCGGTCATATAGAGGATTTTTAAGAGGTTTTTCCTCTAAAGAACAGCGTTTTTCTGATCTTTCTGGACCTTGCGCAGGATCATATTGCGTTTCAGCCTTGAGAGATAATCAACGAAAAGCACGCCGTTCAAATGGTCAAGCTCGTGTTGAACACAGTGTGATGCCAGATCTGAAAACTCGCCCTCCTGCTGTACCCCGTGATAATCGACATATTTAACGCGTACGATTTTCGGGCGTTCTACCTCGGCAAATTGTCCCGGAATGGACAGACATCCTTCCTCCCATACGGAGGGTTCTTCGGAGCGCCAAATAATCTCAGGGTTCACCATGCAGATCGGAGTACGTTTGGATGTGTCGTCCTCACCGCTGTTTAGATCCATCACAAACACGCGGTTGAGCATGCCGACCTGATTGGCAGCTAAGCCGATACCGGGCGCGTCATACATCGTTTCCAGCATGTCATCAAGTTGACGCTGCAGGTTGGCATCGACCTTTGACACAGGCTGGGCGACTTGTTTTAAAACCGGATCGGGTACAATGATAATCGGTTTGATTGTCATTTTTTGGCACTTCTTTCTTCCGCCTCACTGTCATCGCTTCTCTGAAATTCAGGGGCGGCAAGTTCACGCGGTGTTGTTTCAACCACTTTTAATTCAGGCATTTTTTCAGTACCTGTCAACTTGTATTCCTTAAAGCGGCGAGCCTGTGGCAGCACATTGCTTTCCAGTGATCCCACAGCCTTGTTATAGGATGTGATCGCACGGTCCAGCCCTTTACCCATATCTTCCATATGTCCGCCAAAGCTGGAAATACGGTTGTAAAGCTCGTTCCCGAGATCGGAAATTTCGCGGGCACTCTCGGCAAGTTTTTCTTGCGACCAGCCATACATGACAGCCTTGCAAAGCGAAATGAGAGTGGTGGGTGAGGCTGGAATAACGCGCTGGTCGACACCCGCCTCAATGAGAGCCGGATCGCGCTCAAGCGCTGCCGAGAAATAGCTTTCACCAGGGAGAAACATAATCACGAATTCGGGGCTGTCAAAAGCCTGCCAGTAGGATTTGGAGCCCAGACGCTTCATATGATCCTTAACGTGGCGCGCATGCGCATCCAGTGCGGCATTACGCTCACTCTCGGAAATACCGTCTTTGAAAGCGTTCAAATACGAATCAATCGGGGCTTTCGCATCGATAATGACTTGTTTGCCGCCAGGCAATTCAATCACTGCATCGGGACGTTGCCCTTCACCTGAAACCTGCAACGAGAAATGGACGCCTTCGACCATACCTGCCATTTCCAGACAGCGTTTCAATTGCATTTCACCCCATTGACCGCGTGTGGCGGGAGAACGCAAAGCCTGTACCAAATTAGAGGTTTCAGCGCGAAGTTTCGCTTGATCCGTGTTCATTGTCTCAATCTGCGTGCGCAGCTCCGTATAGGCGGTCAAACGGGCTTTTTCGAGTGTCTGGAGCTTCTCATCCATGCTGTTCAAGGCCTTATTGACGGGATCCAGCAAATCGGCAATCGCCTTTTGACGCTTTTCCAGATCATACGAGCCGTCGGCTTGGGCCTGTTTCAGCTTCATTTCTGCAAGCTGCAAAAAGGTTTCGGCGCTTTTTTTCAGGGAATCTTGGGCCAGCGCATCAAAGGTTTGCCCCATTTGTTCAAGGCGGGCAATCTCTTTGGCTTGTGCAATCTTGTCGCGCCAGAAATAAAAGCTGGCCCCGATCATCCCGAGAAGCAGACCTGCAACGAGACTGAGAGGGTGCAACCCTGTTGTGGCGAAAAATGTATCCATGGCGTTCAGTGTCGCATGAAATGCGCTCAAAAATCCAGAACTTGTGTGGTGATCACGGCGCGCAGCTCCTCAATTCCGTAGCCTTTCACGGAACTGGTGGGCAGGACATTCGGAAATGCGGCTGCATGTTTTTTCAAGGCAGTTTCAGTTTTGGCTGCAATGCTTGCCACTTCGGTTTGCTTATCCTTATCGGCTTTGGTGAGGATGATGCGGTACATGACCGCTGCCTCATCCAGCATCGCCATCATGTCCGTGTCGGAGGGCTTCAAACCATGACGCGCATCAATCAGTACGAAAACACAGCGCAAATTCGGGCGACCACGCAGATAGGATTTCATCAGCTTCGTCCAGTCCTTGACGCGGGACTTTGAGACTTTGGCAAAGCCGTACCCCGGCAGGTCAACAAGACTTAAAACGCCGTTTAAATCAAAGAAGTTGAGTTCTTGCGTACGGCCCGGCGTATTCGATGTGCGTGCCAGTGCTTTGCGCCCGACAAGCGCATTAATGAGAGAGGATTTACCGACATTGGAGCGCCCGATAAAGGCGATCTCGGGCTTGTCGGCAGGCGGAAGATGGTCGAGTGCCACGACCCCTTTGACAAAAGTGCAGTCGCCCGCAAAGAACTTGCGGGCGGCTTCGATCTGGGTATCCGTCAGGATGAGCGTGTCGCTCATTTCTTCTTATCTTTCTTGTCTGACTTGTCTTTTTTGGCCTTTGCGGTGGGCTCATCGTCACCAAACAGGGCTTCTTCAACATCGTCCTCGATCATTTGCATTTGCGGGTGGATCGCGGGGCCTTTTTCTACCTGCTCTTCAAGCTTCTTCTCGGCTTTCGAACGAGAGAAGAGGTGAATATCGGCGCCTGTCGAACGCATGATGATATATTGCTGGATGACCGAAAACGCGTTCGAGAATGTCCAGTAAATAACCAAACCTGCGGCAAAGCCCGAGAGGATGTAGGTGATGAAGAACGGGAAATATTTCATCATCACTTTTTGTGTCGGGTCTTGGGGCGGCGGGTTCAAGCGCTGTTGCAAGATCATGAAGAACAGCATCAGGCAGGGCCAGACACCTATCATCAGAGCGGCAGGCGGATTCCACGGGATCAATCCGAACAGGTTGAAGATAGTGGTCGGGTCAGGCTCGGAGAGGTCCTTGATCCAGCCGAAGAACGGCGCATGGCGCATCTCGATCGTGATGTAGATAACCTTGTACATCGCAAAGAAGATCGGGATTTGCAGGAGAAGCGGCAGGCATCCCGCCATCGGGTTGACCTTCTCACGCTCATATAATTTGACCATTTCCTTTTGGAGCTGGGCTTTGTCGTCCTTATATTTTTCACGCAAAGTCTGCATCTCCGGCGCAACTTTACGCAGTGAGGCAAAGGAGCGATATGACGTCGAGGCCAGCGGGAATACGGCAGCACGAATGAGCAGCGTAAGCAGGATAATCGCGATACCGAAATTGCCTGTCAGGTCAAAGAAAGTGGTGAGCAACCAGTAGAAGGGGCGCGTCATGAAATAGAGCACGCCGAAATCCACCGCAAGGTCGAAATGTTTGATGTTAAGCTCATCCTCGTATTTATCGAGAAGATCGATTTCTTTGGCCCCTGCAAACAGATGGATCGAGCTTTCACCCGATTGTCCTGCGGCAATTGTCATGCCTTCATCATCGGTGATGTCGGCTTGGTAAAGGGGGCGGGCCTCCTCGTCCTTTGATTGTGAGGACAGGAAACGGAAAGATTTTGAACCTGTCTGACCGGGCAGAAGAGCCGCCAGCCAGTATTTTTCGCTCATGCCGATCCAGCCGGATTCACCGTTTGTGACCTGCTGCGGCTTTTTCTTGAAGCTTTTGTAACCAGGTTCGAGAAGGTCGCCATTCACATAGGCGATCGGGCCTTCATAGGCGACGGATGATTTCTTACCGTGGCTTTCAGGGACACCGCGACGGGCAATCAGCGCGTATGGATAAAGCGTGATATCGGCGCCAGTCGCGTTCTCAACCTTATCTGTGATCGTAAAGAGGTAGTTCTTGTCGAGATCGAAGGTGCGTTTGAATGTCAGGCCAGCACCGTTGTTCCATGTCAGTGTGACGGGATTGCCGGGGGACAGGCTGTTATTCCCTTCCACTGTCCAGAGCGTATCTTTGCCGGGGACGGCAACTGGGTTTGCGCCCGCTACCCAGCCGGTTTGCGCATAGAAAGGATGTGCGGCACCTGCAGGCTGGAGAAGGGTCACCTCTTTTTCTTTTTTCAGTGTCTCAAAGTAATTTTTCAGCGACAGATCATCAATGCGACCGCCTGAGAGGCTGATCGTGCCGTCAATCTTCGGAGTATCGAAGGGGACGCGGATACTTTTTTTCAAAACCTCATCCAACGGCAGTTGCGGGTCTGCAAAAGTCATCGGATCGGTGCTGCGGGCGATACCCTCGGCTTGCTGCTTGGCCACCAGTGTTTTCTGGGCTTGAGCTGCACGCAGCTCTTCCTTTTTCGGGCCCATCACAAAATGGTCGAAGCCCGTCCACAAGGCGATAGCGATAATGATGAACAGGACGAGATTTTTGAGATCTTGCGGATGCATCTCGCCTGATTTTCCTTGGTTTTGTTTGGTCATGAAAATTGTATCCGGCTCGAAAATTTAGAGCGTTTTGGTTTCTTTGGTTTTAGTGTCTGGATTGTTGCCTTTATAACGGATGGTTTCACCCCAATCAAACCGTTTTGGCACATTGTCCTCAAACTTGCCTTTATGCCAAGGATGGCACCGTGAGATGCGGCGAAATGTCAGGTAAAACCCCTTCCAGAACCCGTGTACACGGAAGGCTTCCTCACCGTAAGCCGAGCAGGTCGGCGTAAAACGGCACTGGTTGCCCATAAAAGGTGAGAGGACAAAGCGATAGACCTTGATCACGGCAATGGCGGCGCGGGAGGCGATATTCATGACAGCAGCACTCTTTCATAAAAGGTGCGATAAGCTGCAATCGTCACATTTTTGGAAAACTCGCCCTTGAAGCGGCGATAGCCGTTCGTGACAAGTTTATCGGCAAGCTTGGGATCACTCAAAAGTTTGCGGATCGCGTTGGTTGTCGCCCCGACATCCTCAATGGGCACCATCAGCGCATCCTCATGATCTTGCACATATTGGCGCGGCCCGTCGGCGTCGGAAACAATCAGCGGGCGTTTATTGGCCCACGCTTGGACGGCGACATTACCGAATGGTTCGAAACGCGAGGGGAAAAGACAAAAATCGGCAGCCTGAAACAGCGCTCCGCGATCCTCGCGCCAGCCCAAAAATTTGATGCGGTGTGCGATACCAAGCTCCTTGGCAAGCTCTTCCAGTTTTTTACGGTCAGGTCCTTCACCCGCCAGCCAAAGTGTAACGTCAGGCAGCGGGGCAACTGAGCGGATAGCGATATCCAGAGCCTTCGCCTCATGATAGCGCCCAAGGCATAAGCCGACCTTCATGGCAGGATCCGTGTCCATCTCTTCGCGTGTTAAAGGTGTTTCAGGAAGGGGATCTTCAGGGGCAAAATTCGGAATAAAGACGGCGTTTTGCGGGCTGACACCTTCGCGGATCACATAGTCGCGTATATCGGGCGTGTTCCCGATGAAAAAGTCGGCGGCTTTGAAATACTTCATTTTGTAATAGCCACCCAGACGCGCCACGACTTTGTAGGGCTTTTCACCTTTTACGGTGGGGAGTTTCTGGCAGGCGCGGCCCATCCAGGTTTGGACGATCTGCGGCTTTTCATCTTTAAACAGTTTTTGCAATTTCCACGGTGTCACGACATCGAACGGCCCGCCGAACGAGTACGTATGAACGGGAAGGCCTGCTTTTTTTAAACGGGCCACCTGTTCAGGGTGATCACGCATCGCTACGATTTGGGGAAAGCCTGCTTCATGGAGGGCGATGACTGTATCACAAAAGGCGGTTTCCGCCCCGCCATAGCGCGCCCCGGCCATGACTTGTGCGATTTTGGGAAGTGCGCTTTCGCTCACTTTTTCTCTCCCTTTGTCACGGGGCGTAAATTCTTATCCAGCCCGAAGCTTTCATTAAGATATTGGGCAAGTTTGTCGGATTTGTCGCTTTTCAATGTCTTGAGCAGCTTTTCACAGTCATCTTTTCTGGAGACGGGAATGAAATCAACCTCGTCCTTTTTGGCAACGGCGGCACGGTTGGTGAGGGTGATATAATTGCGCATGTCGTTGCGTGAAGCGATGCTCTGGTGACGGATCATTTTTTCAAGTCGGGCTTCGGCGCCTTCCATCGGTGTCACCAGCTTTGCGTCAAAAGCCTTGGAGGCTTTGTTCATCTCATCTGCCATGTCGGGATTGGCTTTGGCGCAGGATTTCACGCCGTTATGAAGTGTGCCCTGCACCTCTTCGATCGAATGGATAATGCCGTTTGTCGCTATGATATATTCGAATTGTTTACGCTGGTTATCCGACATGCCGTCCAGCATATCATTGGTTTTGTCCTGCCAGATCGTAATGAGCTCGGCACCCTTATCTTTTTCTTTTTCTTTTTTCTGAGGTGATGCGGCCTTCGTGGAGTTTTCCGCTTTTTTCTCCTCAGCGGCAAAGGCATACGCAGATGGCAAAAAGACTGCTGTGCTAAGGCTCAGCAGTCCGATGCTTAAAAGTAGTTTTGGAGAGTATGACATGTCAAAAGACCTCCTGAGTGGGGGAACGGAAGAGGGTTAAAACCTATCCCTTTTTACTCCACCAGCCGCGCTTTTTCGTATCCGGTGCTTCGTTGACGACCTCGAAATCCTTTTCAACTTTTTCAGGCTTTTCAGCCTTGGCAGGTTTCTCGGCTTTAGCGGCCTTTTCAGCTTTTTCGGCTTTTTTCTCGTCGTTTGCAGCCTTCTTGGATTTTTCGGCAGCAGGCTTTTTCGTTTCTTTGGCCTCTTTAGCCTCTTTAGCCTCTTTCGGGGCTTCGTCCTTTACCTCATCCTTTTTAGCGGCAGTTGTTTTGCGTCCGCCGCGACCTTTGGATTTAGGTTTGTCTTCGGTTGTTTCTTCCGATTTCACCTCTTCTTTAGAGGCGGGCTTCGGCTCATTTTTCGGCTCTTCGGATTGAGGTGCGGGGGTTGACCCGCCTTTGTCCTCGTCGCCGTCCTCGGAACGGTTGTTGTTGCGTTCACCGCGGCCTCTGCCGCCACGACGGCCTCGGCGGGTACGACGGTTGCGGCGTTCATTATTGTCGCCTCTGTCACCTCTATTGTCGTTTTTGCGGTTGTCAGTTGCATCGTCGTCAGACTCTGCGCTGTCTGTTTCAACGTCGGTATCGCTGCTATCCGTATCGGCATCGTCGTCGGATACAGCAATTTGCTGTGACTTGGACGGGCCGTTTGCGGCGATTTCAAAACCGGCAGGGGCCAGTTCTTCATTCACTTCAATGGACACCTCAATGCCGTGGCGTTGTTCGATTGTCGCAAGCATCGGGCGTTTATGATTAAGAATGTAAAGCGCAACCGCATTGGGCATGGAAACCGTCAGATTCTCGCGGCCTTTGCTGGACAATGCTTTTTCTTCCAAGGCACGTAAGGCAATCACGGCGGCACTGTCTGTAGTACGCGTGTAGCCGAAGCCATGGCAATGATCACACAGTTTGAACTGGGATTCAGTAACCGACGGGTTCAGGCGCTGGCGCGACAATTCCAATAGACCGAAGTTGGAGATACGACCGATCTGGATACGGGCACGATCACCGGACAAGGCGTCTTTGAGGCGCTTTTCAACCTTCTGGTTGTTGCGGTAATCTTCCATATCAATGAAGTCAATGACGATCAAACCGCCAAGGTCACGCAATTTCAACTGACGGGCCACTTCCGAGGCAGCTTCAAGGTTGGTGCGCAGGGCCGTTTCTTCAATGTGGCGTTCTTTCGTCGCACGACCCGAGTTCACGTCGACTGCAACCAGAGCTTCTGTCGGGTTGATCACGATGTAACCGCCCGATTTCAGCGTGGCTGTCGGCTCGGAAATCTCGGCAATCTGTTTTTCGACGTTATATTTCTGGAAGAGAGGCATTGTCTCGGTCACAAATTCTTTGACCTTCTTGACGTGCGAAGGCATGAGCATTTTCATGATCTTCTTGGCTTCTTTGTAAGCCTCTTCGCCCGAAACGATCACTTCGGAAATATCGCGTGTGTATATATCGCGCAGCGCACGTTTAACCAATGAACCTTCTTCGTAAACACATGCAGGGGCAATGGATTTCAGTGTGAGATCGCGGATCTCGTCCCATAAGCGCATCAGATAATCCAGATCGCGTTTGATCTCGGCTTTGGTGCGCTCTGTACCCGCTGTACGCAAGATGACGGACATGCCATCAGGTACAGAGAGTTCTTTCAAAATCTCGCGCATGCGCTTGCGCTCGGTGAAGTTGGCAATTTTGCGTGAAACGCCGCCACCACGAGGAGAGTTCGGCATTAGGACGCAGTAACGACCCGGCAAAGACAGGTAAGTTGTGACCGCAGCCCCTTTGTTGCCGCGCTCTTCTTTTTGTGCCTGCACCAGCATGATCTGACCACGCTTGATGACTTCCTGAATTTTGTAATTTTTCTTTAAAGTTGGGCGGATGGTTTGTTCGCCTTCCGCCATATCGCCGCCGACAATCTCGACGGCACGTGAACGCATCGGTTGACCACGACGTCCGCGACGTCCGCGACCACGACGTCCGCGACCGTTACGGTGGCGGGCTTTGGGCTCTTCGGTCGACGCGGTTTCATCCTCGCCTTCGCCTTCGGCAGCGTCTTCTTCGCTTTCTTCTGCATCATCGGCATCTTCAGCATCTTCAGCGTCAGAATCTTCTGTTGCGGCTTCTTCAAAATCGTCTTCGACGGCTTCGGCTTCAACGCTGGCGCCTGTGGCTGCGGCTTCTTCTTCCAGATCTTCGGCTTCTTCAGCGGCAAGCAAAGCTTCCATTGCGGCCTTTTGCTCTTCGAGAAGGGCTTCGCGGTCGGCGATCGGAATACGGAAATAGTCGGGGTGGATTTCAGAGAAGGGGAGGAAGCCGTGGCGGTTTCCACCGAAATTGACGAAAGCGGCCTGTAAGGAGGGCTCTACGCGGGTCACTTTGGCAAGGAAAATGCTGCCTTTCAGTTGTTTGCGTAAGATGCTTTCGTAATCGAAATCGACGAGGTGATTGTTTTCGACGACGGCAACGCGCATTTCTTCTGCGTGCGTTGCGTCTACGAGGAGACGTTTAGTCATGTCTATACTCCCTTGCGACTGCTGCCTGGGAAGATCCTCTTGCGATGGGGAGAGTCCGCACCCGGCGCATGGGCCGCGTAAATTAAATCTCAAATAAGACGACGAAGGGATTTCATGCTGCACTTTTTAGTCTGCCGTCCCCTTACGGAATAAGGGGGAGTTGTGGCAGAGGCCGAGCGTCAGAATGATCGTCTTCGATCGCGGAAGATACATACTTCCTATTTTTTCTGATGCCGGACTAGCGAAACCTTGTTTACATGGGAAAGACAAATACTTATAGGCTGTCTTGCCTGCTACAATCCGACATATCGCAGTTCCAGACATTAGTCCTATCCGCGCCAAATCACAATCTTAAAAATACACACCGCCTGAAAAAAACGACGAATCCTATAAAACACGCGGGTTTGCGGGGGATTCCTATTTGCAAGGCAGGCGATAAACATGCTAAGATAAATTTCGATTTTGCGCGCAGGCGAAGTTTCCTCTATCCTGCTCTCCCGTATATATGAGGTTCTCTTTTTTGTTCAGCAGATTTTTGACCATAGCCGCGATGATGTTGTCCGTACTTGTCTTGTGCGGAACAGTCGGTTCTGCGCGTGCGATGCAGTTGCAGGATATCCGCTATGGTCCGCATCCTGACAAAGACCGTCTCGTTCTCGATTTTGATACCCAGACCAATCTGAGCCTGTCGGCAAGCGGCGATAAGATCACCCTGACGATGCCTGGCGGTGTAGTACCCTCCGATCTGTCCCGTTACCAAAATCTTGGGCCCATTCGCAATGTCACATCCGAGCGCATGAATGACGGGAAATGGCGTTTGAACATGCAGTTGAGCTCTGCGCGGACCATTGCCAAGACCTTCTGGACGCAGCCGTCTGCCGGTATGCCGATGCGCTTTGTGATTGATTTGAATAAGGGAGGTGATGCCCCTGTGCAGCGCGGCGCACCTCCCGGCTTTTTACAGGCCCCTTCCGATATGCAGTCGCTTGATCAAATGGTCAGGCAGGCTTCTGCCACATCCGATGCGGCGGTAATGCCTCGTGAATCCATTTATGGCGGAAATGCGCCTTACCCTCTTAGAAAGCCGCTGGGCGGTGAAATGGCAAGTGTTGCCCCCTCAGCATCTCCTGCCGCTGCCCCGACACCTGCCCAGCCGACGCAATTGTCAGGCTGGAAACCTTTGATTGTGATTGATGCAGGCCATGGCGGGAAAGACCCCGGCGCCCGCGCCCATGACGGGACGCAGGAAAAGCATATTGTTTTATCCCTCGCACATGAACTTGCACGCGAGTTGGAGGCCACAGGGCGCTACAGAACACACCTGACACGCTCGGGTGACAGCTTCATTAAGCTACGGGAACGCGTCAATATTGCGCGCCGCGAAAAGGGTGACCTTTTTATCTCGATCCACGCCGATTCCGTGTCTGACCCGCACACACAAGGCGCTTCGGTTTATACATTGTCTGACAAAGCTTCTGACGAACAAACCGCCCGACTGGCTGCACGTGAGAACAAGGCTGATGCCATTGCCGGCGTTGACCTATCCCACGAAGATAAGGATGTGCAGAATATCCTGATTGATCTTGTGACACGGGATACAACCAACCAGTCCAAGTTCTTTGCCAATCTGGTCGTCAGCGGCTTAGAAAACCAGCGTGTTGCGACCTTGCAGCGTCCCCACCGACATGCGGGTTTTGCCGTATTGAAGGCACCCGATATTCCTGCCGTTCTCATTGAAAGCGGTTTCGTCTCCAATCCGGATGAGGTCAGAAAGCTGACAAGCCAAAGTTACCGTGAGCAATTCTCACGCGGGCTTGTATCTGCCGTTGATACGTATTTTATGCGTCTGGCGGCCCTTCGCACGCAATAGAAAACTCCCGCTAACGCTTGGGAATGCTAAGCAGTTCCGTGTGTTGCCGAGGTGTCACATATCTGGTGATCTTCCGAAAAAAATTCTTAAAAAACAGTGTTCAAGGCGTAATCACTGGTGTATACAGGATAGGATTTTCTCTTGAACAAAGAGTATGATCGGGTATTAAAACTGAAACGACTAAGACCTATAAAGGGGATTACACCATGAAAAAACTGATTGCAGCTGCTGCTCTTTTCGTAGCACCTCTGGCTCTCGCCGCTTGTGACACATCTGGCCAAGGCTACGTTGATACACAAGCTCCTTACGCTGAAGAGCGTACAGCCGGTGGTCAACAAACACCTATGGCTACAGAGCAAGTTGAAGTTCGTACAGCTGAGCCTGTATTCGAGCGCCGCGTTACAAAATAATTTTGTAACTCGCAACGAGTTTAAAAAAAGGGTTGCCGTATGCGGCAGCCCTTTTTGTTTGGCTGAAAATTTGCTAAAGATATGAGCGGAATGAACTACATGGTCACTCTATGAGTTCATACCTTTAAATAACCAAAAAGGATTTGGAGTATTCCCATGAAAAAATTGATGACACTTTCCGTGGCAGTCGCCTCTCTCGCCGCATTGTCTGCCTGCGGCTCTGTCGGCGACGGCTATGTTGATACACAGCCTCCTTATAATGAAGAGCGTACTGCGGCAACCGCACCGACACCGATGCCTACCCAGCAGGTTGTGGTTCAAGAAACACAGCCTGTTATGGAAGCACCAGCACCTGCTCCTGCGCCGGCCCCGATGCAGACAGCCGAGCCCGTGTTCGAACATCACGTGACAAAGTAAGTCTTTTCAAAAAGACAAAGAAAAAGCCCGCTTTGAAAAAAGCGGGCTTTTTTATGGGTTCAATTTCTGATCAATCGGGACGGTAGTAAGGCTCTTCGTCCTCAACAACTGCCGTTTTCTCGATCAGCAGAATGTTTGTTTTCTGATCGGGAACAACCGTTGCCGCATCGTGATCATCTTTGTTCTTTTGTGGCAGAACCAGTGTATCACGGGCAATTGTCGTATTGGCTTCACCGGCTGCAGCAGGCTCGATCGCTGTTTCGCTGTTGGAGGCAGAAGCGTTCAGCACTTCACCTTTTGTGTATACGGCAACAGGATAGCCGCGGCGTTCTTCAATCACCTTTTTGATTTTGTTCAAATCAAGGTTTTTCTCGAATTCAATGCCAGCCGCTTTACGGACATAGGCCAGATCAGATTCGGAAACGGTTGCAGGAGGCAGATAGCCTTTTTGCTCCAGAATCAGCGTGTCATCGACATTCGGGTGCGATTCCACATACAGCTTGTCACCGATCCATGCGGCTTTCAAAGGCTGGTTTACGACATTGACCTGTGCGCCGTTCGGGACACGGGGGAAGAGGTCGGTAATGCCTTCAGGATAAAGACGGATGCAACCCGAGCTTACGCGGCGACCAATACCGTAAGGCTTGTTCGTGCCGTGGATCGCATATTGCGGCCATCCCAGATACATGGCGTGTGTACCCATCGGGTTTTCAGGTCCAGGTGGTACAACGGCGGGCAATTTCGGGTCTTCTTCACGCATGCGCGGGGTGGGGCGCCATGTCGGACCTTCCGTTTTACGGATAATAGTGGTCAGACCTGTCGGTGTACCCAAGCCTTCACGACCAATACCGATCGGATAGATCAGAGGTTTTTCGCCACTACGGGGAAAGAAATACAGGCGCATTTCTGCCAAGTTGATCACGATATCCTTGTGCGGGACATCGGGCAGAAGATGCATCGTCGGCAAGGTAATCTTAGCGCCGGCACCTGGGATCCATGCATCAAGCTCAGGGTTGGCGGCCTTCACATCAATGAAGCCGAGATTATGGGCGCGGGCGATATGAACCATTGTGTCTTCATATGACGCGGTCATTTCGCTCATGTCACCGACATAAACGGTTTTGTCTTCTGCAGCCTGAGCGGCAGAACCGAGACCTGTCATAAGGAAGGCACCAAATGCCATCGCCTTGCAGGCTTTGGAAAGGGAAGATTGAAATTGTGTCACTTTACTGTTTGCTCCTTTAAAAAACGCATCATGATATCGGTTTAGCCTTTAAGTCGTGCGGCGACTGAGGCCATGAAATCTTTTGTATTCAGCCATTTCTGGTTCGGTCCGACCAGAAGGGCCAGATCTTTCGTCATATCGCCTGCCTCGACGGCTGCCACACAGGCTTTTTCAAGACGGTCGGCAAAAGCAACAAGTTCAGGCGTGTTATCAAACTGTCCGCGATAGCGCAAGCCCGTTGTCCATGCAAAGATTGAGGCGATCGGGTTGGTCGATGTATCCTCGCCTTTCTGATAGGCGCGATAGTGTCGTGTGACGGTTCCGTGCGCGGCTTCGGCCTCCACGGTTTTACCATCAGGGGTCAGAAGAACGGAGGTCATCAGGCCCAATGAACCGAAGCCTTGCGCGACAATATCGGACTGGACATCGCCGTCGTAGTTTTTGCAAGCCCAGACAAAGCCGCCTTCGCTTTTCAGGGCATAGGCCACCATATCGTCAATCAGGCGGTGTTCATACCACAGACCTTTTTCCTTAAAGGTCGTGGCAAATTCCGCGTCATAAATGCCTTGGAAGATTTCCATGAAACGCCCGTCATAGGCCTTCAGGATGGTGTTCTTCGTAGACATGTAAACAGGGACATTGCGTGATAAGCCATAATTGAAGCAGGCGCGGGCAAAGCCTTCGATCGACTCATCCAGATTATACATGCCCATCGCAACACCACCGCCCGGGAAGTCGTAAACCTCGTGGGTTTGGGGGGCTGAACCATCCGCAGGCGTGTAAGTCAGAGTCAGTTTGCCGGGGCCGGGAACCTTGAAATCAGTGGCTTTATACTGGTCACCAAAGGCGTGACGCCCGATGATGATAGGTTTTATCCAACCCGGCACATAGCGCGGGATATTTTTGCAGATAATGGGTTCGCGAAAAACCGTGCCGCCAAGAATATTACGAATTGTACCGTTGGGGGACTTCCACATTTTTTTCAGGGAAAATTCTTTAACGCGGGCCTCATCGGGCGTGATGGTGGCGCATTTGATACCGACGCCATATTGCTGGATGGCGTGGGCGGCATCATGCGTGACCTGATCGTCGGTTGCATCACGGTGCTCGATTCCCAGATCGAAAGTTTTCAACTCAATATCGAGATAGGGCAGGATCAAATCTTCCTTGATCCAGTCCCAAATGATTCGTGTCATCTCGTCGCCCTGAATGTCGACGACAGGCGTTTTCACCTTGATTTTGTTGCTCATTTTGACCTCTCGGAATAGGGCAGCGGACGGACTCGCGCCTTGATTTTACTATACTGCCTTCTGATATAGCAGTTTTTGAAAAAAGATAAAGGATGTTGCAAGGGCAAGCCCTTACTTAGCCGTGCTTTGCGGCATTTTTGCTACGGTTGCTCTCTAAGGCGGAGATTACCTTTTCCAGTTGCTCGCAAAAAGAGGCGATTTTTTCTGATCTGGCAACGGTCATCAATGTATTGCGCGGACCCGGAGTCGTTGCCGTAAACAGCACGCGATCAGGCCCCAGCTTCTTTTTTTCAATGGTAATAAGCGGCTTCGTTCCGGCTTCTTCGCGGAAAGAAATCAGATATTTCCCCTGATGTTCGGAAATGGAGAGGTCGCGGAAGATGTTGCGGTACACGGAACGCGCATAGCACTGAAAAATACTGCCGAACTCAGTACGCGTATAACCCGTTTTTTCTGTAAAGACTTTCATACCTGTCATACGGTTCCCAGTATAACATAGACTGTGAGCAGTTCGCACCTTGAAATGCATCCCCCTTTGAATTTCGTGCGCGCTTGGGCTATGTCTTGAAGAATTAGAATTTTTATCATGCCTGCAATAAGGATCGGCAACTATGAGCGACAGTAACTTTGACCCGATGATCCGTGATGTGGATGAGTCCCTGAAGCAGGACCGTCTGCGCGAACTGTGGAACGAATATGGTTCTTCGCTCGTCACGTCCGCCGTGGCACTTGTCATCTTTACCGCACTCTTTTCAGGTTGGAACAGCTATAAAGCCCGTGAAAACCGCATTGCCACGCAAAACTATATCACGGCTATCGATGCGGATACGGATGGGAAAGCACTGGATGCGGCCCTTCCGAATTTTCAAGGCGGCATTAAGGCGGTTGCCCTTTTAAAGCAGGCTACACTGGCACGCGAGGCTGGTGATGAAGCCAAAGTCACATCGTCATACAAAATGCTGGCAGACGAGACCGATGCCCCCGAAATTTACACTGACCTCGGGGAACTGCTCTACACGATGACGGCCCTGCCTTCAGCCAAAGATAAAGCGGTTATTGAGAATATTGGTGAGCGTCTGAATACATTGTCGCAAAAGAAAGACAGCCCGTGGGGGCCATATGCCGCATTGGTGCGAGCCGCTTATCAGGCACATCAGGGGGGCAATACGGAAGAAGCTGCGAAGATTTTGAAAGAGATTTCTTCGGCTGAAAGTACGCCGTTCTCGCTGCAGGCCGAGGCTAAAGCGCTGGCTGTTTTTTATGCGCGCCACACAGATAAACCGACACCTTCAAAAGACTAAATAAAGCGAATTTATCCGCATGCGTTACTCCACATTTTTTTCCGCTCTTCTGGCTGTTTCCGCCCTTACGCTCGGTGCGTGTTCGGGGGATGATAAAGATGCTCCGTTAAAAGGTGAGCGTATCTCGATCATTTCCTATCAGCAGGAATTGCAGCCCGATGATGTGGCGCTGGATGCCGAAGGCTTTATTGCGCCCGATGAATGGAAGAACGAATACTGGCCTCAGGCTGGCGGTTACCCGAACCACGCCATGCAGAATCTGGCCCTCAACCCGGGAGCTCTGAAAAAAGTCTGGAGTACAGATATCGGCAGCGGTTCACGTAAAAGATTGCCGCTGATTGCCCAGCCCGTTGTCTTTGACGGGCGCATTTACACGATGGATACGCAAGCCGTTGTTTCGGCATTCTCGATTAAAAACGGCAAAGAACTCTGGTCAAAATCCTTCCGTCCGAAAGAAGAAGACGAGGCGGTTATTACAGGCGGTCTGGCCTATTCTTCGGGAAAACTTTACGTCACCACGGGCTATAATAATGTGCTGGCGCTTAACCCCAAAGACGGTAAGCTGATCTGGAAGGTTGATCTGGAATCGCCTTCTCGCGCCGCCCCCACCGTTTTAAATGACCGTGTCTTTGTCGTGACGGTTGATAACAAGCTGTTGACCTTGAACGCCTCTGACGGCAAGCAACTCTGGGATTATCAGGGCCTGACCGAGCAAGCGGGCCTGATCGGAATGGCCTCACCTGCCGCCAATAACGAGATTGTCGTTCCCGTCTTTTCTTCGGGTGAGCTTTATGCCTTACGCGTTGAAAACGGATCGGTTGCCTGGTCGGAATCTCTCTCGCCTTTGGCGCGTTTCTCGGGGCTTGCCTCTATCGCTGACATTCGCGCCTTGCCCGTGATGGATAAGGGGCGCATCTATGCGATCAGCTACTCAGGAAAAATGGTCGCGCTTGAAGAACGTACAGGCACGCGCATCTGGCAAAAAGAAATCGGGTCGGCCGAAACGCCGTGGATTGCCGGTAATCACGCCTTTATCCTGACCAATAATAATGAGCTGACGGCTCTTGGTACGGATAATGGAACGGTGAACTGGGTTGCGAAATTGCCGCACTATCTTGACCCGAAAAATCGTGAAGATCCGATTGTACTTCATGGACCGGTTCTGGCAGGCGGTCGTCTGATCTTGGCGGGCACCAACGGGCTTGTTTTGGAATATGAACCGAAAACAGGCAAGTTGATACGTAAATGGGACGCAAATGATACGGTTGTTTGCACGCCGATTGTCGCGGGCGGAATGCTTTTCCTGCTGACTGACGATGGAACATTGCAAGCCTATCAATAAATGTGCTAACTAAGCCCCTCGAAGTGACCTTGAATTAAGGATATGTGATGGGTTTTACAGTTGCGATTTGCGGACGCCCGAATGTCGGCAAATCAACCCTCTTTAATAAGCTGGCAGGTAAGAAACTGGCGATCGTCCATGATCGCCCGGGAGTGACGCGTGACTGGCGCGAGACCGAGGCCTGGCTTGCCGGTCGCCCTTTCCGTGTCATTGATACTGCCGGACTTGAAGATGTTCTTGATGCCTCTTTGGAGGCCCGTATGCGTAAGCAAACCGAGGCTGCCCTTGAGCTTGCCGATGTCGTCCTGTTTGTTTACGACGCCCGCGAAGGGATCACCACACTGGATCGCCATTTCTCGCAGTGGCTCAGAAAGATGGGTCGGCCTGTCATTCTTGTTGCCAATAAATGTGAGAACCAAAACGCGTCCCTTACCGGATTGAATGAAGCTTACGCGCTGGGCTTAGGCGAACCCGTCCCGATGTCAGCCGAACATAATCACGGCTTTGATCTTCTCTATGATACGCTTCAACCCTATTGGGGTCCTGAAAACGAAGAAGAAGATGATGAAGGGAATGATGATTTCTTCCCCGAAGATATTGATGATCTGGAAGGTCGCGAAGATTTCGATTTTGCGGAAACAGAAATCAGTGAAGATTTAACCAAGCCGATTAAGGTGGCGATTGTCGGTCGCCCGAATGCGGGTAAATCCACACTTGTGAATGCACTCATCAATGAAGAACGCATGCTGACCGGCCCTGAGGCAGGTATTACGCG
The DNA here is from genome assembly GCA_050251555.1 of Pseudobdellovibrionaceae bacterium. Taxonomy (GTDB): domain Bacteria; phylum Pseudomonadota; class Alphaproteobacteria; order Micavibrionales; family Micavibrionaceae; genus UBA2137. The sequence goes on from JBFWMN010000010.1 coordinate 18,608, forward strand.
GGATTCTATTGCCATTAACTGGACCTATAATGACCGTTTGATGCGTCTTGTGGATACGGCAGGTATGCGGAAAAAAGCCAAGATCGTCGACTCGCTTGAAAAAATGTCGGTTGATGAAAGTTTGCGCGCCATTCGTCTTGCGCAGATTGTTGTTCTGATGGTGGATGCGCAAATCCCGCTGGAGAAGCAGGATTTTTCCATCGCCCAACTTGTCACACGCGAAGGGCGCGGCCTGATTATCGCGATCAATAAATGGGATTTGATCGAGAATAAGAACGAGCTGATTGACGAGATCCGCTACAAATGCAAAAGCAGCCTCTCGCAAATCGTCGATGTGCCGATTGTCACACTGTCAGCTCTGCGCGGCAAAGGTTTGGACAAATTGATGGATCGTATTTTGTCGACCTATGAATTGTGGAATTCACGCGTCTCGACGGGGAAAATGAACCGCTGGCTGTCCGCTATCGAGCAGCGTCACCCCGCACCTTTGGTCAATGGACGCTCTAACCGCCTGCGCTATATCACGCAGATCAAGTCACGCCCACCGACTTTTGCGCTGTGGTGCGCACGTCCCGACGAACTTCCCGAGAGTTATAAGCGTTATATCGTCAACGGCATTCGTGAGGATTTTGACTTACCTTCTATTCCCATCCGTTTGATGGTCAGGACATCAAAAAATCCATACAACAGCTAGGCTATAACATTTTGGTCAGCTTCTAAAATTTTTTGGCGTTTTCTTCATATGAAGCGTCGTGCAACCAATGGAAACAAAGGAGAACACGAAAGATGGAAGAATATTATCAGGAATATCTCCCCTATATCACCGAAATGGGTTTACGCGCTATCTCGGCCTTACTCATTCTGATTGGCGGCTGGATTCTCGGTCGCTGGGCCTCATCCCGCATTAAAGGCTTCAAGCGCTTTGATGCGACATTGAAAGCCTTTCTGGCAGGTCTTGCCAAATATGCCATTCTGGCGGTCGCCTTCGTTACGGTTCTGGCGCAATTCGGTGTTGAGACGGCTTCATTACTGGCAGTGATGGGGGCGGCAGGTCTGGCGATTGGTCTGGCACTGCAAGGTACGCTCTCGAATGTCGCAGCAGGCGTGATGATGCTGGTCTTACGTCCCTTTAATGTGGGTGACTATATTACGGCAGGCAGTATTGGCGGGACGGTACAATCCCTCAACCTCTTCACAACCGAGCTTTCCACGCCTGATAATGTCTATATCGCGGCACCCAACTCGCAAATCTGGGATAGTGAAATTTACAATTATTCGCGCAACCCTTTACGCCGCCTGGATGTTCAATGCGGCATCGGTTATGGCGAAGATATCAATAAGGCTTTCAAGGTCTTTCAAGATGTTGTCGATCAGGATGAGCGCCTTGTGCAAACAGAAGAGAAAAAGCCGATTGTGATGGTGGATTCTTTGGGAGATTCATCTGTGAATGTTACAGCGCGTGTCTGGATGAAATCTTCGGATTACTGGCAGGTCAAATGGGATCTGACGAAAGGAATCAAAGAGGGGCTCGATAAGGCGAAAATCATGATTCCGTTCCCGACACGGACGATTGATTACGTCCCTGCACTTTCTGTAGAAACCAAGCCTAAAGCCGCCAAAAAAGCCTCCTGATCAGGCGGCTTGGCGCTTATCAGTTTGTGCCTTGACGATTTGGGCGTGTGTTGTGCATGAGGGGAGCGCCAGATCCAGAAATACGCCGACAATATCTTCAGGGGCAGGCAGTGTTTCAGGTTCTTCGCCCGGATAGGCGGCGGCACGCATTTTCGTGCGCACGCGACCGGGATCCACAATATTGACGCGCAAATTCGTGCTCTCATTTTCAGCCGCATAGGAATAGGCCATCGCCTCTAACGCGGCCTTGCTGATTTTGTAAGGACCCCAATAGGCGCGGCCCTTATCTTGGGTGACACCCGATGAAACGAAAATGGCACGCCCTGAGGGCGAATGTTTAAGAAGCGGATCAATTGAACGGATGATCTGATAATTTGCCGTCACGTTGATATCCATGACTTCCTGAAAGCTTTTCAGCTTGCCGTGAGACAGCGGCGAGAGCGTACCAAGCGTTCCTGCATTGGCGACAAAAATATCCAGACGACCGAACCGCTCGGCAATAGTTGGGCCAAGACGTTCCAGCTCTTCGAATTTGGTGATATCCAGCGGCAAAAGCGTTGCTTGTCCGCCTAAGGCGCGGATGGCATCGTCGACTTCTTCCAAAGCGGCACTTGTGCGGGCCACCAGAATGACATGTGCGCCGTTGGCAGCATAGAGCTTGGCAATCGCAGCACCAATGCCGCGTGATGCGCCTGTGATTAAGGCAACCAGACCGTCTAGGGGTTTATTTTCAGACATGTTTGAAATCAGCTCTTTCTTTCGCGTAAGCGCGTGACTTTAGTGCCCGTCGTATTAGCATTGTGGTCTGTCAGAGGCACGGCATAAGCGCCCGTGAAACACGCATCGCAATATTGCGGTTTATCGGGATTGCGTTTCGTGTTGCTGACAGCCTGATACAGACCGTCTACGCTGATATAGGCAAGAGAATCCACGCCCACATGTTTAGCAATCTCGTCAACCGAGTATTTATGCGCCATCAGTTCCTCGGTCGAGGGCGTGTTGATCCCGTAAAAACAACTGTGCTTTGTCGGGGGCGAAGAAATGCGCATATGGACTTCGCGTGCACCGGCATCGCGAACCATCTCGACAATCTTACGTGATGTTGTACCGCGCACGATAGAATCATCAATCAGCACAACTGACTTATCCTTCAGATAGGATTTGTTGGCATTATGTTTCAAACGCACACCCAAGTGGCGGATCTGGTCGGTCGGTTCAATGAAAGTACGCCCGACATAGTGGTTTCTGATGATCCCCAGTTCAAAGGGGATGCCACTTTCTTGCGCGTAACCGATGGCTGAAGGAACACCTGAATCGGGCACGGGCACAATGACTTCAGCCCCGGGAACGGGAGACTCTTGTGCCAGTTGCGCGCCGATATTCTTGCGCATTTCATAGACCGAGTGACCTTCCATATAAGAGTCAGGACGGGCAAAATAGATATATTCGAAGATGCAAAAGCGTGAGCCTTGCTTGTTCAGATCATGTCGGCTGGTGAGACCCTTCTCGGTGATGATCACCATCTCGCCTGGGGCAACGTCACGCACATATTCGGCATTGATAATATCGAGCGCACAGGTTTCCGAGGCCAGAATATAAGTATCGCCCAAGCGACCGATCACAAGCGGACGGATGCCGAACGGGTCGCGCACACCTATAATTTTACCTTCAGCCATAGCCACAAGAGAATAAGCGCCCTCAACTTGTTTTAGCGCCTCAAGAAGACGTGCCTCGACGCTGTTGGCTTTGGAAATGGCGGTCAACTGAATGAAAATTTCGGTATCGGAAGTTGATTGGAACAAAGCACCGTTTTCAACGAGTTTCTGGCGCAGATGCAGTGAGTTGGTGAGATTTCCGTTATGCGCCAGAGCAAAGCCGCCGAACGACAGATCGCCATAAAGCGGCTGCACGTTTCTGATATGACCTTCACCCGTCGTGGCATAGCGGTTATGACCGATGGCCATAGAGCCTTTCAGGTGGGAAATCACGTCCTTATTGCCAAATGTGTCATCGACAAGGCCGAGGGCGCGTTTGGCGTAAAAGACATCCCCGTCATGGGAGACGATCCCGCAGGCTTCTTGTCCGCGATGTTGGAGCGCATGTAGCCCGAGTGCGGTTAAAGCGGCGGCATCCTTGCTGTTGAAGGCCGCAAACACTCCGCATTCTTCATGGAATTTGTCATCTTCAAAGGCGGTGTCTTGGCTTTCAATCATTTTCACTTTTCCTAAAAAACGTGACTTTTATTGGTTTTTATCCTGTGTGTCGACCTCTTCCGACATCTGGTCGACCTCTTCAATCAGGCTTTCCAGCTTTTCCCGCGCGTCTTTCTCGTAAGGGGCGGGGAGAGGGGCTGCTTCGGTTTCTGACGGCGCATCGATGCTTGGGGCATCTTTGACGATTTTATCTTCCATATCCGGGAACAGTTCGTTCAGAACCTTAATATCCTTGATGTTCTCATGCACCTTGTCGGACGCCACATCGGGATTGTCCGGCAGGAACGAGCTCATCCATTCGGAGGTTGCCTGCACGTAAGTGATCAGGCTTGAATCCTTGAACCATTCTTCCTTAGTCTTGTCACCTAACATGATATGGAGCGGCAGGTACAAAATGCCAAGAAGAAGAATGGCGCGCGCAATTCCGAATAAAACGCCGAGCGTGCGATCAACAGGGCCTAACCCGACAGAGGCCGCGGCTTTGGTCAGGAAATGCGAGAGCACGGAAAGAAGGATGATTACGGAGAGAAAGATTGCGCCGTAGGCAAGGGCTACTGCAACATATTCGTAAGGGATCAGGCCAAAAAGTTTTTCGCTCTCTGTCCCTTCCTGAACGCCCAGCGCATTTTCCATTGTCGGCACGAGAGATTGCCCGAACATGAGGGCGGCAAGTGCCCCGCCGATCACGCCTGCAATCGTCAGAACCTCTTTAATCAGGCCGCGGAAGAACGAAACGGCGGCAGAGATTAGAACCACACCAATGATGAAGAGGTCGGTAATGCCGGATATATTTAAATTCTCGGGAAGCTCCATCTTTCGAGCGCGGGCCTATGAAAAGCGTTAAATGTGTTTGCAAACATGCCTCGGCGGCCTGTAAAAATCAAGGAGTTATGCGTGCGGCTGGTGTGAAAAAGCGGCTTTTTCCCCGCTATTCACATGGGGGGCACATATTTCCCTTCGCATTTTGCGGTTTTCACAGGCAAAGTAGGCGCATCATGACAAATATCGCATCACTGGATACAAAAACCGACAGCAAGGACGGGAAGGCCCCGAACGTCCCTTTTAACCTCGAAGCCGAACAAGGGCTTTTGGGGGCTCTCCTTATGGAGAACCGCCGTCTTGAGGATGTCGCGGAATTTTTACGCCCCGACCATTTTTATGCAGGCGCGCACAAGCGCATTTATGATGCGATCCGCACATTGGTTGAGCGCGGTCAAGCTGCAACGCCTGTGACACTCAAATCCTATTTCGAAAAGGATAAGGACCTCGAATCCGTGGGCGGCGCGGCCTATCTGGCGGAGCTTGCTGCGACTGTCATTTCGCTTGCCAACACGCTGGATTATGCGCGTACCGTGTATGACCTGCATTTGCGCCGCGAACTGATTAATCTTGCCTCTGATATGATCGAAAATGCGCAAGCCTTTTCACTGGATTCCGAAGCAATCGACACCATCGAAAAGGCTGAAAAGCGCCTTTACGATATTGCCGAGACAGGGGATGGACGCCAAGGCTTCGTGACACTGAAAGACTCGGTCAAAACAGCGATCTCCGTTGCCGAAAAAGCCTATAACACCAAGGGGCATGTGACCGGTGTTACGACGGGCCTGACCGATATGGATAAGAAGCTCGGCGGTCTGCATGGTTCGGATTTGCTGATTTTGGCAGCGCGCCCTTCGATGGGGAAAACGGCGCTGGCTGTGAATGTGTCCTTTAATGCCGCCAAGGCCTATGCGCAAAGCGGCGGCGAGGAAGGGGCGATTACAGCTTTCTTCTCACTGGAGATGAGTCACGACCAGTTGACGACACGTATCTTGGCTGACCAGTCCAATATCTCGGGGGATGCCATCCGTAAAGGGGCCATTACCCAAGATCAGTTCCGTGAGTTTGCGCAAGCCGCACACACGTTGACCTCCGTACCGCTTTATATTGACGATACGCCGGCGCTCACCATCGGTGCCGTCCGTGCCCGCGCCCGCCGTCTGAAGCGCCAGCATGGGTTAGGTTTGATCGTAGTCGACTATTTGCAGCTTTTGCGCGGTAGCGGCTCAACCCAGTCTGAAAGCAACCGTGTTCTTGAAATTTCGGAGATTACGCGTGGTTTGAAGGCGCTTGCGAAAGAACTCGAAGTGCCTGTGATTGCACTGTCTCAGTTGTCGCGTGCCGTAGAAAGTCGTGATGATAAGCGCCCGCAGCTCTCGGATTTGCGTGAATCGGGTTCGATTGAACAGGATGCCGACGTTGTGATGTTCATTTATCGTGAGGAGTATTATCTTTCACGTGAAGAGCCGAGCCAGAAAACATCGGAGTCGGTTGAGAAGTTTAACGAGCGTTACGAGACATGGTCGCGCCGTTTGCAAGACACCGCCAATATTGCGGAAGTGATTGTCGCCAAGCAACGTCACGGTCCGATTGGCCCTGTGAAGCTCTACTTCGATCCGAACTACACGCGTTTCTCGGATCTTGAGCAAAATCATTAAGAGATAAGATTTAGGCGGCTTTACGCAGATCGAATAAGTCTTCCTGAGCACTCAGGAGGATTTGCAAGACATCGGCGTTTTCGGCCTGACGCAATTTTTCGGCAACATCCTTTTGCGACAGAAGTCGGGCTACACGGGCAAGGCGTCTGAGGTGCAAGGGGCCGTCATCTTCCGGTGAGAGAACAAAGCCGATCAGATCGCAAGGGATCTTGTCGGCAGCGCCCAGATCCTGCGGCATGCTTAAGCGGATAAAACCAACCAGCTTTTCTTCCAGAGCATCCGTACGGGTGGCAAGCAGGGCCGCCCCATTACCAAGGGGGACGCCGCCACGCTCATATTCGGTTTGCAGATCGCGGGAAAGAGCGCCTTGCGTGTGAAGCGGTCGAAGGCTTCCGGCCAGCTTTTCGATCTTTTCAAAAAGCTCGGATGTGTCAGTGACACGGATACGGTCCTCGACAAGATCGAAGTGGACGATGGAAAAAGGAACAGACTGCATAAAACCCCCGTTTCTAATGAAGTCGCTCTTGAATGCTTACATAGTCGATATGGTTCCTGAAAATCCACCCCTAAATTGTAAAAAATCACAAAAAAAACTGCCGCAGTGCGGCAGTTTTCCGTGATCGTAAGTTGGTCTTTGCTATTCCGCAACCGCAGCCAGAGAAACCTCCGGATCGACCCAGCCGATATTGCCGTCGGCACGTCGATAGACCATGTTCAGGCCGCCTGTTTTGCTGTTCTTGAAAAGCATGGCTGATTCGCCTGACAAATCCATACGCATCACGGCTTCGGAAACGGTCATGGTTTGAATGGGGCGGGTCATTTCGGCAATGATTGCGGGTTCTGTACCCTGCGGCTCATTGTCGTTGGTTTCTTCAGGCTCATCCTCATAAGCCAGAACATTCTCACGGATCGAGGCCGCAACCGCAGTCTCGTCCAGACGCTCATGGTGGTCACGCAGACGCTTTTTATAGCGGCGCAATTGCTTCGCGATTTTTTCGGCTGTCGTATCAAAAGAACCGTACGGATCGGTATGTTGACCGCTGGCCTGTACCAGAATGTCTTTGCCGACACGTAAGGAAATATGGGTTTTAAAGAAGGCGTGGCCTTCATGACCGATGGTCACGGTCGCATCAATTGCACGGTTAAAATATTTTTCGTTAATGTCCTCCAGTTTGCCTTTCATATGTGTGCGAAGTGCATCGCCCACGTCCAGATGTTTTCCATGAACTGTCAGTTCCATAGCATCTTCCTTTTCTTTTCTGGTGATGTGGAAACGAGAAAACCTACGCCCGATTCAGGGGATGAAAAGGGTGCGGAAACTTCCGCTATGCAGGCAACGCTTCCAATTGTGTGCATGACATTAATTATAGTCCGTTTTGCCCTGAAAGTCAGGCAAAATCGGCAAAACGCAATTAAATTTCGCCAACCAGACGAATGAAATGCGCGCCGCGCTCCTCATAGGATCCGTACTGATCAAACGAGGCGCAGGCAGGCGAGAGCAAGACCACTGCATTATCCTTGTTTGCCGCGTGTCTGGCATCTTTTGCTGCCGCAATAACTGCCTTGTCCAGCGTGTCGGAAATCACGTAGTCCATCCCGTTTTTATCCAGCCATGCGGCAAAATCATCTTTGGCTTGCCCGATCAGATAGGTTTTCACCACGCGATCTTTATATTTCTGAAGGCCTTCCAGACCGCCCTCTTTGGCAACTCCACCCGCAATGAGGTAAATATTTTCAAAGCTGTTTAAGGCCTTGGATGTCGCATCCGCATTGGTGGCTTTGCTGTCATTGATAAAGACGACATTGTCGATGGTGCGCACGGGCTTTTGACGGTGTTCAAGACCAGGGAAATCCATAAGGCCTGAAACGAGCGTCTCTTTCTCCATTTTCGGAAAACCGTATCTGAGTGCGGCATAGGCGCAAGCCGCATTCTGGTGGTTGTGTGCCCCTTTGAGGGCGGTCGTTTGTTGCAGGTCACAGACGCGCTCGCCGTCCTCATACAAAATGCCGTCTTCGACTGTAATGCCTTTTGACCATTTTTCGGTCGTAATGACAGGCACGACATTCCACTTCCCTTGAGCTTCCAATTCCTTGGCAACACCGCGCATGTGCGGGTCATCACAAGCCAGAATAGCAACGCTGCCCATTTTATTTCCTTCAAAAATGCGGGCTTTGGCCTTGATGTAACCAATAAGATCGCCATGCCTATCAATGTGGTCAGGCGTGACATTGAGCCAGATCGCAATGTCGCAATTGAGGTTGTCGGTGATCTCAAGCTGATAGGAAGACAATTCCAAAACTGTGGAATCCGCATTACTGTCTAAAGACATGACGGCGGTGCCTATATTGCCGCCGACTTGGGTTTTTTGCACCTTGGCAAGAAGATGCCCGACGAGAGCCGTCGTTGTCGATTTACCGTTTGTTCCCGTGATGCCGACTAAGGGCATGTCAGGACAAGCCTGACGGAAAAGCGCGATATCGGTGGTCAGGGGAATATTTTTTGATTTGGCAAGTGCTGCTTCTGGATGAGGTGCCGGCAATGTATGCGGAATACCGGGGGACATCACAAATGCATCGACCCCGTCAACAAGCCCTTGGGCAGGCGCTGTCATTCTAAAGCCCATCTCCTCGGCTTTCTCGCGGGCTTTGGCATTGTCATCCCATGCTTTATAGGCAATTGCACAAGCTTTCATGGCAGCCAAGGTTGCAAGACCTGAACGTCCAAGGCCGATCACGGCGTAGGTTTTTCCTTTTAAGGGGGTGAGGTCAATCATGCTTTTTAAACTCCGCTGTGCTTAAGGGTGATTTTTTCCAAAGGCAGGGCATTACCGCAAATGGCTTTGGCGGCCTCCTCATATGAAGGGGTCAGGTCCGACACGAAATAGGTCTGTGTGCCGTTGCTACTTAAGCGCTCCTCAATTTCGGGATGGCGACTTAAGTAATCTGCCAGTTTTTCAGGAATGATGGCATCTTGTGAAATCAGGGTAACGCCTGTCTCCTGCAAAGCCTCTTCCAGTTCGGCTTTCAAGACCGGATAATGCGTGCAACCCAAAATCAGGCTTTCAATGCCAGCATCAATCATCGGGGCAAGATACTCGTCCAAAATCGGTTTGATCCATTTGCGACCGCCATTTTCGATCATAGGAACAAGAAGCGGGCACGCCTTGGCGGTGATTTTCAAATTCGGATTGAGTTTGGACAATTCATACGGGTAGACTTTCGAGCGCACGGTTGCCTCGGTCGCAATGACGCCGATATGGGTGTGGTTGGCTTCAATCGCTGCTTCCAAAGTCGGGACAATCACCCCCAAAACGCGGCGTGACGGAGCTTGAGAGGGCAGCCAATCTTGCTGAAGTTTACGAAGCGCCTGCGCGCTTGCCGTATTACATGCGACAATAACCAAGGCGCAATCTTCCTCGAACAAGGTTTTGACGGCATTGGTCGTATAAGAATAAATTGCTTCGGGAGATCGTCCGCCATAAGGCACATGCAGCGTGTCACCCAGATAGATCATGTCATAGGCAGGCATCATCTTTGCCGCCTGTTGCTGGATCATAAGACCGCCTAGACCTGAATCAAAAAATCCGATTTTCATGAAAGACGTTTTTATCAGGGAAGGGGCTTACCGACAAGTTACTGGGCCTTGTTTTTCTTGATGCGCCTGCGTTGTACCGAGGAGGGAATATTGAGGGCATCACGATATTTGGCCACTGTGCGTCGTGCCAGTTCAATACCCTCAGCCGCCAGCATTTCAACCAATGTGTCGTCGGACAGGATCTTTTTCGAGTCTTCGGCGTCAATCAAGGCCTTGATGCGGGCCTTTACACTTTCTGATGAAACATCTCCGCCAGAGGCCGAGGCGACGGACGAAGTAAAGAAATATTTCATCTCAAAAAGGCCACGTGGTGTCCCGATATATTTATGGGTCGTGACACGCGAGACCGTACTTTCATGCATTTCGATCTTTTCGGCGATTTGCTTGAGCGTCAGAGGCCTCAAAAACTCAATCCCGTACAGGAAAAAACCGTCTTGTTCCTCTACGATTTCAGCGGCGACTTTTAATATAGTTTGGGCGCGCTGATCCAAAGCTTTGACCAACCAGCTTGCGGCGTTCATTTGCGCATTAATATAACTCTTATCTTCCTTACCTGATTTGGAAAGAACGGTTGTGTAATACTCGTTATTGACGAGAACGCGCGGTAATGTGTCGTTATTGAGTTCGACGCGCCAGCCGCCACCCACTTCCCGCGGCTGCTTCTTCATCAGAACATCAGGTACGATGGCTTGCGTAACAAAATGGTCATATTCACTGACCGGTTTGGGTTGCAATGTTCTGATGGTGGTTGCCATCATTGCAATATCGTCAATCGTACAACCGCAAATCTCGGCAAGCTTCTTGTGATCATGTTCGGCGAGCAAATTGAGATTGTCGAGAAGTTTTGTGAAAGCGGGTGTGAGCTTCCCCTTTTCCTCTAATTGCAAGGCCAGACATTCTTGGAGCGAGGATGCAAAAATGCCGGTCGGCTCGAAATGCTTGAGGATCGGTAAAATGCCTTCCAGCCTCTCTTTGGAACAAGAAAGGCTTTCCGATAAATCCTCAATGCTTTCGCGCAAATAGCCTGCGGGATCAAGATGATCAATCAACAGGGTCGCGACCATGTGATCACGCGGATCATCAAAAGAGGTGCGGATTTGTTCGCTCAGATGGTCGCGAAGCGAGCGTTTTTCTGAAACCGTATTGGCAATAAAATCGCTCTCATCCGAACTGCCGAAATCAGAGCGCCCACCCGCAGAGTCGCCCGCCATGGCTGCGCCTGCATCGAAATCATCAAGCGCCTCGCGTGCATCCTCATGTGTGTCGTAGTCACCCTCATCATTGTCACTGGAGCCTGCATCATGCGGGTCTTCCATTTCCAACAAGGGATTTTCGGCAACAATGTCTTCCAGATATTCGGACAGCTCAACATTATTAAGCTGCAGCAGTTTGACGGCCTGCTGCATTTGCTGGTTCATGACCAGTTGTTGCGATTGTGATTGTCTGAGATCTAGTCTCGGGGCGGGTTTATCCATGGTGAGGAAATTTTACCACGGAAGGGCGGCGGCCTTAAAGCGAAAATCCTTCGCCCAAATAAACGCGGCGTACATCTTCATTATCGACGATATCTTCAGGGGTGCCTTCCATCAGGACCACGCCGTCATGCAGGATATAGGCGCGGTCAACAATGCCGAGCGTGTCGCGAACGTTGTGATCGGTGATCAGTACGCCGATACCACGGTTTTTGAGTTGTCCGATGAGTGTGCGAATATCATTGACCGCAATCGGGTCAATCCCCGCCAGAGGCTCATCGAGAAGAACGTAGCGGGGGCGTGCAGCCAGTGCGCGGGCAATCTCGCAACGGCGTCTTTCACCGCCTGAGAGGGCGATAGAGGGTGTTTTACGAAGGTGAGAAATGGAAAACTCGCTTAAGAGCTCTTCGAGAAGAGCCTCAGCGCGTTCAGGTTTCAAATTCTGGGCCTGCAAAACGAGGCGAATATTGTCTTCTACATTCAACCCTCTGAAGATCGAAGCTTCCTGCGGCAAATAACCGATCCCCATGCGTGCACGCTGATACATCGGTAGGCGTGTCATATCTACGCCGTCCAGCGAGACTGTACCGCTATCGGCTTTTATGAGGCCCGTCACAATATAAAAGCTTGTGGTTTTCCCTGCACCGTTGGGTCCCAGAAGTGCGACAGCCTCACGCGGTTGTACATGCAGCGAGATATCGCGCAGCACAGGCTTGTTCTTATAGGATTTCGAGAGGTGTTCGACACGCAAACCCTTGGGAACAGATCTGAGATGCAATGCGTCTTGGGGTGATGTCGTCATGGTGTCGCTTTGGTAAGAGCAAGTTTTACGCCCAGAGCAATAAATACTGCTCCGCAGGTGCGGTCAACCCATTTCGATATCGCCATGAAGCGGGCGCGTATCGCGGGGACGGTCAAAAACAGCGCAACGATTGAGAACCAGCCCATTGTCATGAGCATACAGGTTGCGCCGTAAAAGCCGTATACCCAAAGGGGCGCGTTTGGCGTGATGAACTGGGACAAAACAGCCATAAAAAACAATGTCGCCTTGGGGTTGAGCACATTCGTGACAAAACCCTGACGAATGGCTTTAAGCGGCGAAATCGAACCTTCGCGATGCATGTCGCGAAAGCGCGGATGGTTCGTAAAGCCTTGTGAGCGCAGCGCCTTGAAACCGACATAAAAGAGGTAAAGTGCGCCGCCAATTTTTAAAAGGGTGAACAGCATGATCGAGCTGGCAATAAGCGCTGCAAAACCAAGGCTGATATAGGTGACATGGACAGCAACACCCAGGCCGAAACCAACGGCGGTCCAGATACCGGCATTACGTCCATGGCTCAAGGAATTGCGGATCGCCATAACCAGATCAGGGCCGGGAGAGGCTAGGGCCACGGCAAAAACAGCCATGAGCAGAAACCAGTTGGTAAGAATATCCATAATTCTTTATATCCTCTTTTTTTCGCACCCGCAAAGTAAAAAGCCGCTTGGGGTAGGTCCCAAACGGCTTTTTTGAATTGATAGGGAAACGACGGGATTAAGCGTCTGTCTCTTCCGTGCTTTCGTCTTCAGCAGCATCCTCAGCTTCTTCAGCTTCGGCCTCGGCTTTCGCAGCAGCTTTTTTCTCAGCTTTTTTGCGGGCCTTTTCAGCTTCTTCTTCAGCCAGACGTGCGGCTTCGGCTTCAGCTTCTTTTTCGGCTTCTAAAGCGCTGTCTTCCAGAAACTCTTCTTTGTGGTCTTCCACAGCAGCTGAGTCTTCTTCAGCACCGGCGATCAGGGCTTTCCCTGTGTTTTCCTGAATTTCGGCCTCTTCGTTCGAGCGGGCGATGTTCAGGGTAATCACGGTTTTCACTTCAGGGTGCAGCACGATATTCACAGGGAACAGGCCGATCATCTTGAAGTTCTGGTTCAGGCTGACTTGTGTTTTGTTCACTGTGAAGCCTTTACCAGAGATCGCATCGGCGATATCGCGGGCCGTAACGGAGCCGAAAAGCTGTCCGCTTTCAGATGCCTGACGAATGAGAGCCACTTTCGTGCCTTCCATTTTCTTAGCAAGAGCTTCAGCGTCTTTACGCTTGTTCTCGCTGTCAGCCTGAATGGCTTTTTTCTGAGCTTCGAAATAGGCGACGTTATCTTTCGTGGCGCGAAGAGCCTTGCCTTGCGGCAACAGGAAGTTACGTGCGTAACCCGGCTTCACATTCACGACTTCACCCATTTCACCTAAGTTCTCGACACGTTCGAGAAGGATGATTTGTTGTTGTGACATGGTCTATATCCTTTTGTCTTATGACTGTTCCAAATTAGCGACGCGGACCGCGGTGCTCTGTTTCCACCTGTACGAAGGGGAGCAGACCCATGAAGCGAGCGCGTTTGATGGCTTTGGCAAGTTCGCGTTGCTTTTTCTGGGACACGTTGGTAATACGCGAAGGCATGATCTTGCCACGCTCGGAGATAAAGCGACCGAGGGTGCGTGTGTCTTTCCAGTCAATTGCAGGAGCTTCCGGACCTGAGAAAGGGCAGGATTTCTTGCGTTTGAAGAACGGTTTTTTTACCGGTGCGGATGTTTCTCTTTCAGCCTGTGCCATTATGCGGCCTCCTTCTCGTCTGTATCATTGCCGCGCAGGATGATGGATGCTTCTTTTGTCGGGGCATCCAGCTTGAGTGTCATGTAACGCATGACATCTTCATCAAGGCGCATCACACGTTCCATTTCGATCAGAGCGGCGCCGGGGGCGTCGGACTCGATCAGCATGTAGTGTGCTTTTTTGGATTTGTTGATTTTGTAAGCGAGGGTGCGAAGGCCCCAGCTTTCTGTTTTCAAAATTTTTCCACCGTTGTCGGTCAGAATTTTTGAAAAGCGGTTTGCAAGTTCCTCAACCTGTTTGGCGTTGAGTTCTTGCCGTGCCATGAACACGGTTTCATAAATTGCCATCGATGTCTCCTCTTGGGTTAACGGCTTTTACAAAGTTTAAAAAGCCCAAGCCCATATACGAAAAATGACGATATGAGCGAGGTATGTCACGCGTTATAAGGGTTTTTGGGCCAAGATCAAGAAAAATCTGCCAAAAATGGGCGTTGACATGATGCGCCGCACATATATAGATAATTTTGCACCCTAACTTTATGCGTAAAAGGATAAAACCATGCGTAAACTTTCTCTCGCTTTAGCTTTAGCTGTAGCACCGCTTTCGGCTTGTAATGAAGCCCCTCAGGAACCTGCCGCACCGGCAGTTGATACACGAACACCCGAAGAAAAATTTGAAGGCATGCAAACTTCTGCAGGTATTGCCTGCAATGTGAATGCCGATGTCCGTAAGGCGATTGAAGCCGAAAGAACGGCATCGACGGCATATTATGCTGATAACTCCCGCGCAAATTGGGACGCACGCGAAGCTGCCAAACAGGATGTTGCTGATGCGCGCCAAACCTGCCTCGCGCAATATTATGAAGATGCCGGTGTTGGCGATGTTTACCGCGCCAGACAGGCCGCACCGCAGGCACCTGCCGCAAATTAATCTGTCCATTTTATGGAGCATGAAAAAAGAAGCCTGTGGTTAACCGCCACAGGCTTTTCATTATGCTGTTTGGGAACATAAAAAGGGTTTTTAAAAATCAGGTTTTGGCAGCGCTTGTACATGGTAGATAGGCGAAACTTGAATCTGCAAATCTTGAGCGGCGCTGACGGGCTCACTTACCTGAAGACAGAAAGCCATCAAAAAAGCAGTACAGGCAAAAATCGTATGTTTCATTGTCATGCTCATCATGTCCTTCTTTGACTAACCGAGCATGCATGAAAAAAGATCATGTAACGTTAATTTTACAGTCTATGCCTGTCGTAAGGGAGCATGATGTTCTTTGCGCTCCATCTGGAGGCGTGAGACGAGCTGGCTCACATGCGTGATCGGCGTACCAAAACTTTTCGCGCCTTTTTCGTCCTTTGAAATCGATTTGGGGCAGAGGCTTTCTTCAAAGCCAAGCTTGGCGGCTTCTTTTGCGCGCAGATCCATTTGCAATACGGGACGAATTTCGCCTGCCAGACCGACCTCTCCGTAAAAAACGAGGCTTTCAGGAATAATCGCGCCCGTCAGAGAGGAAATCAGTGCCGCCGCAACTGCCAAGTCCGCACCGGGTTCGGAGATACGAAGCCCGCCTGCAATATTCAAATATACATCCTGATCGGAAAAGGTCAGGCCGCATCGGGCCTCGAGCACGGCCAAAATCATCGACAGGCGGTTGGAATCCCACCCGACAACGGCGCGGCGCGGCGCGGCAAAGCTGGTCGTGGCAACCAGAGCCTGTACTTCTACCAGAACGGGGCGTGTCCCTTCAATCGCTGCCAGTACGGCGCTGCCGGACACATTTTCCTGACGCTGTGACAGAAAAAGGGCTGAAGGGTTTTTGACTTCGCGTAAGCCGCCTTCCGCCATTTCAAAAACGCCGATCTCGTCGGTTGGACCGAAACGGTTTTTGACGGCGCGTAAAATACGGAACGGATGCCCGCGCTCCCCTTCGAAATAGAGAACAGTATCGACCATATGTTCCAGAACGCGGGGGCCTGCCAACTGACCTTCTTTGGTCACGTGACCGACCAACATCACGCAAATGCCTTTTTTCTTACCCATGCGAATGAGTTCCATCGCGGAGGTGCGCACTTGGGTCACTGTACCGGGCGCAGAATCTATCGTATCGACATACATGGTCTGTATGGAGTCGATCACAATAAGATCAATACCGCCCTGATCCATCGTGACCAGAATGTCGGAGATATTGCCTGCCGACGCCAGTTGCACGGGGGCATCATCCAGACCTAAGCGCTCTGCACGCAAACGGATCTGATCCACGGCCTCTTCGCCAGATACATAGGCGCAAGAAACGCCCTTCTTTGCCAAGGCGCACACGGCTTGTAGCAAAATGGTCGATTTGCCAATACCCGGATCGCCCCCAATGAGCAGGGCCATTCCTGCAACGAGCCCCCCGCCGCAGACACGATCCAGCTCGGAAATGCCTGTCGTGACCCGTTCACGTTTTTCAGTTGTTTTTGTTTTGAGATCGGAGAAGGGGAGAACTTTTCCACGCAGTTTTCCACCGGACGCATGGGTCGCCCCTTTGGGTGGTCCCGCCTCGATGACTTCCTCCTGAATGGAGTTCCAGGCATTACAGGACTCGCACTTTCCCGCCCATTTGGTGGTAACAGAACCACATTCCTGACAGATATAGGAGGTGCGCGATTTAGCCATGATGTTTCTTATACAATTAAGCGCCCTCGCGCTGCAAGGCCCATCGTATCTGGTGTGCAGTATCATGAATCTCGCCAGATACAACAATCTGACGGGTTTTTACAGGGCTGTAACCCTCACCCATATAAACGCTGTCTTCAAGGGATAGGCGTCCGCCTGACAATTGGAAACGCCAACCAATACCGCTGGGAAGACGTAAGAGAGCTTCGGAACCATCGCGTACGAGCGAGACTTTGACGCGGGGGTGAAGGTGGAAACGTACAGCAAACGGGATCGGAGTTTCGGGTGTCGCTTCCGATTCCGTATAAAGCGTGTCTTCGCCACGAAAATCCTGTCCACGGTCGGTGAGATAGAGGCGACGTTTATGCTTGTAGTTATTCACAGGTACATAGCCATCATGCTCGCCTTCGACCAAAACGGCTTGACCCAGCTCTTCGCGGCGTGACGTGACCCGTTTTGCCGTTCTGCCTAAAAATCCGTCTTTTTTGACCTCAAAAGCGTTCCGATTTGCCAAAGTGACACTTGAATGTGCCGGTGTAGCGCGCAGTGCCTGCATCCATTCTTTGGAAAAAGGGTGCGTCCCACAATTGACGATGATCCGTTCTTTGCCAAAGGCCATTTCAAAAGCCAAAGGTGCACAGGATGCTTTTTTATCAAATGGATAGGCAGGGGGTTTGCCGACATCAAACAGAATGACGGTGCGCCCGAGGCTCATGCGTTCAAAGCCGGAATCGGGTAAGGAGCGCAGCGGTTTGTTTCGTGACGCGCCGGCTTGGAATATCAAAAGGTCCAGAATCGCGTCACTTTGCTCCTGACTTCCATGAAATAGGGTCAGTTTACGATCAGTGAACCGAAAAACCTGGAGTGCGTCAGCCATGCGATCAATGGCTTGAATCATCTGTTCCGGGGCTGGTTTTCCACTTTCCATGTACATACGCTTCAGATCTATGCAAAGGCGCAATGTTTCAGCTAACTCTTGCGGGCTTCTGGAAATATGTCCTCCGTCAGCCAGGATTTGGGCAGACAGGTTCTTGCATAACCCTTCTTCGCCGACTTCCACCCAAGGGGTGTACGTGTCGGTTGCCAATCCGGCGAGGATCAAAGCGGCGGCAGCTTCGAGTGCTGCACGTGAAGGACGTAAAGTCGGGACGATTTTAACAAGGTATGTTGCGTGTCGGCCTATGATTTCTGCGGTTAAGGCCTGATAGACGCTATGGGCTGAGGCGCCGTGAAAATCATAAAGCAGGATGAGTGAAGAAAGGCGCTTGGCTGTGCATTCAATATCCCAAACAGGCTTTTGTGGTTTGGCACCATGTGTATCCATCCAACTGGCAATCAGAAAGCGTGCCGTCTGGCGTGCCTGATCACCTCCCAATGCTCTTAAATCGGGCAACCATGAAAAACAATGACGTCCGGGGGCATCGGTCGGCCCCCAGAAAGCGGCAATGGCGGATTCAATGCCGCCAGGATATTGAAACAGACCGTTTAAGAGCCATGACCCGTTTTCTGCAGTCCCTGGCCAGGGGTAGGCTGCGCTGACCTGAACCAAAGCGGCCTGTGGCGTTTCTTTTTTGCTATCTCTTTGTAAATGAAGAAAAATACCTTTTTGCGTCAGGTGCACGAATTGCGCATGAAGCGGCTCAAAAATCGTTTTTGATGCAATGTTACGCAAATTTTGGGTCATTTTACTTTGACCCTCTAATTGCGGCAATATTATCCACGTACATATCCGGCCCACCCTTGAAAGTCGCGGTTCCGGCAACCAGGACATTGGCGCCTGCCTCGCGTACAAGTTTCGAGGTTTCTGGATTGATCCCGCCATCAACTTCCAGATCAATGTCACGACCTGAGGCTTTGATCATCTGGTGTACGTCTTTGATCTTGTCGAGAAGCGGAATGAATCTTTGCCCGCCAAAGCCCGGATTAACTGTCATGACAAGAACCAGATCGACGAGATCCATTATCTCTTTCAAGCAGTCCGTTGTTGTAGCGGGGTTCAAGGCCACCCCTGCCTTTTTGCCCAGAGCCTTAATGGTCTGGAGCGAACGATGCAAGTGAGGACCTGCTTCGGGGTGAATGGTAATGATGTCGGAACCTGCCTTGGCAAAGGCTTCAAGGTAAGGGTCTGCAGGGGAAATCATCAAATGCGTATCGAAGATCTTATCGGAATGCGGGCGTAAGGCTTTGACAATATCAGGGCCGATGGTGATATTGGGGACGAAGTGCCCGTCCATCACATCAATATGGATATAGTCGGCACCCGCCTTATCAATGGCACGCACTTCCTCGCCCAGTTTGGAAAAATCCGCAGAAAGGATCGAAGGTGAAATCTTGATGCTCATGGCGCTCGCCTTGCGTTGACCGGATAGTCTTGAAATTAGATGGATGGCCTTGAAAGAAAAGACCTGATGTCACGTGATGAAGGGAGAATAGAGACTTTGCCGATGTGACACGAACCCTTGCAAATCACATGCGACAAGCATAGCGAACCCGATTCGGGGCTGTAAATGTTTTTATTCGTCTTTTGGGAAAAATGGAGGGGATGGCCTTATTTGCGTCGGAGCCTTGCCGCGTAAAAACCATCCATGCCGCCTTGGTCTTTCAGATGGTAAGGCAAGATACGGATATCGCCGACAACCGAAATACATTCCGTAAGGCCTCCGATCTCCGAGGCATTGATCGGATCGCGGGCAAAGTCTTTATGATGTTTCAGGAAGTTTTCAATCTGCCGTTCGCCCTCATCTTTGAAAAGCGAGCAGGTTGAATAGACAAGGCAGCCTGTCGGTTTTAAGAGTTTTGCGGCATTTTCAAGTAAGCGTTTTTGCTGTTCCACCATGGTTGCCAAATCGGCAGGTGTCTTGAGCCATGCGACATCGGGACGTTTTCGCAAAGTACCTGAAGCCGTACATGGCGCATCCAAAAGTACGCCATCCGCAGGAACATTGGGCATCCATACGCTGGCATCGGCGGCTTCGGTTGTCACAAGGTCGGTTAAATTCAGGCGCTTCATATTCTCGCGGAAGCGTGCCAGTCGGCGGGCCGAACGATCCAGCGCAATCACATGTGCACCCGCTGAGGCAAGCTGTGCGGTTTTACCGCCGGGGGCAGCACATAAATCAATGATCAGCGCGTCTTTGACGATCCCGAATAATTTGGCAGGCAGGCTGGCTGCGGCATCTTGTACCCACCAATGCCCGTCGGTATAGCCTGCCATATCCTCAATACGGCCTTGGGCACGGGCGATGCGCACCGTCCCGTTCGGTAACACTGTGCCATCAATATGCTCGGCAAAGTCGCGTGCTTGTGAAGGTTGGCGCATCGTCATATCAAGCGGCGCTTCCTGAATATGGCACTGCAGGATATCAATGGCTGTGCGCAAGTCGTAATCTTTGACCAGAGTCTGCAAAATCCAGTCGGGGGTATTGAGGCGCGGAATATCCTGACGGGCCGTCCAGTCGCGTCCTTGCCCGGCGATATTCCGCATCATGGCATTCACAAAACCTTTGGTGCGCGAAAGGCGGTTTTCGTCGGTTAAGGTCACGGTCGTATTGACCGCGGCATGATCGGGGACATCCATGAAGACAATCTGGGTGATGCCGAGGCGCAAGATATGCTGGAGAAGAGGGGGGGAGATCGGTTGATCGGGGCGTGCTGATGCACGTTTGATCAGGTCATCAATCTGTCCCATGCGGCGTAAGCAGGTTGTCACCATCATCCGCACAAAGGCACGGTCGCGTGCTTCTGGCAGGCTTAAGAAGGCGTTGGAGTTTTCTAAAGCTTGGTCCAGCGGCTGCCCCTTATCCAGAACGGTTGTTAAAATTTGCAAGGCGGCACGGCGTGTCGCCATCGGATCGGCAGCGGCTTTATCGGCAGAAGCGGCTGCGTTTGTCTGGGAAGGTGCTTGTGTATCGTTCACTGTGGTTAAACTTTTTTATCTGTCTGGTGTTTCAGGCTGACTTGCTCAAGAAGGCTTCTTCGGTCTTACAGGCATGATCAATCAGGATTTCATATATTTGTCGGGCGATTGCGGGGTCAAAATCATGGGCGGTCGCCCATGTTTCGGCTTGGCGCAAAACGGCTTCGATGCGCTCGGGAATAACAACGGGAATATTTTCGCGCTGTTTGATCGTGGCGACGCGATGGACGATTTTCATGCGCTTCCCCAAAAGCGCAATGATTTCCTGATCCAGGGCATCAATCTCTTCACGCAACGGCGCGAGTATCTCGCTCATCTTCATCCTCGATTTTTTGGGTTAGACCGCCTATATTACAGATATGAAAACAAAACAAAAGCCCGCAGACAAAAAGATCGACAAGCCCGTACTCTCACAAGATCAGGCGGTAATCATCCCCAAGGAAATCGGCGGGCGCGGCGGCCCTGATCCCGTGCGTTACGGGGATTGGGAAATGAACGGCAAATGTGTCGATTTCTAACCAGCTTATCCTAAGTATATATTTACATAAAAAATAATTGACATAATCATAAGTTCTATGTCATTTTATCGCCCATGACACAAACGGCGACACTAACATTGACAGGGCCTTATGCAGCGACAGCCTCGCAAAAAGGCGATACGGGATTTTCTTACCGTAAGCTTTCCCGTTGGGTGAATGGCGCGACAGGCTTTTTGGCAGCCTTTTCGATCGCCACACATTTACCTGCGACAGATCCTGACGCGACAGCCGCAGAGCCTGCGGTTGCAAGCGAAGCTGTGACCGCTTCCGGGCGTGATCCCAATTTCATTGCGACACCTCAAAATTATGTGCCGCAAGAATTCAGATTGCCGCAATATGGTGATCCCGCCATTTTCGTGAATTTTCCGGCTTGTCCAAACAAGCCCTACATGGCCTATCAGGCTGATCAGGAGGTTGTACCGGCATCTTTGACGAAAGTCATGACGCTGTATCTGGTTGCAAGAGCTGTTCACGAGAATGTTTTGCAGCCGGATAGCCAAATTCGCATCACGCAAACTGCGGTTGATCAAGCGCGTGGTCTTGCTTTTTACAAAAATGGAAATGGATCTATGCGTATGCAGGTTGGAGACCATTATACATTAAAGATCCTCGCTCAGGCGGCAGGCGCCAGTTCAGAAGCCGTTTCCACAAATGCGCTCGCGATTGCTTATGGGCGAGCCTATAGCTGGCAAGGCAGTGATGCAGAAATCCTGACGCGTTTTGCTGGCTTGATGAATGCAACGGCCCATGATTTGGGTATGGGACATACAACCTATGCCAATCCGACAGGAAATTATGGCAATCGCTCGACTGTACGTGATACGAACACTCTGTTTCATGCTTTTCAGAACCAGATGGGTGACGAAATGCGCATGATGTTGGGGAACAGAAGTATTGATACAGGGCGCTTGGCAGGGGTTAAGCCGGCCAGCAGCCGTGCTTTAAACGGTATGACACATATTAATAACGAGCAAATCAATGTTCGTTTTGCTAAAACCGGTGCTTTAGGGGGCGATTACAACGAGGCGCTCACCTTTATTATTGATGACGGCAGTCGTGCAACCATCAGTATGATCGGCGTACATGGTGCAAGCGGGCCAAATGCATTGAACAACCGTGCCAGCGCCATGCGCGACATTATCGAAGAAGTACGCGGCGTTGACGTTCAGGCCTTCTGCCACTCTTAAGACGTTCCTAGTTTTTCTCGTATAGACCACGCAAGGTTTCAATGGCGACATTGAGCATCGGCAAGGTCATGCTGCCGGATGAGCGCATAGAGTCAACCAAACTCATGACCTGTCTTGCCTCACGGCTTTCCTGTGACCCTAACCAGATTTGCAGCTTTTCATCCGAAATGGATGCAGCCTTTTCCTTGTGGTCGTTTAAATAAGCACGGGCCAGTTCTGCTTGAGTCTTGTAGAGCTTTTCACGCAAAAGGGCGATGGCTTGCTCTTCCCACTCGGTTTCAGCGCTTAAGTAGCGGGCCTGTTTACGCATCCAGTAGAGTGAGAAATATTCGCCGATTTTGTAATAGACCTTCGAAACGCTTGCGATCGGCAGTTTCAGCTTCTGCGTCATCAAGACGATGTCCCCGGCCGCTGACAGAGGTGAGAGAAGCGTGATTTCTTCGGCAACTTCCTCGGTAAATCCGTCGGATTTCAGGGCCTCGATCTGTTGCGAGATTTGCTGGCGGCGGCCTTCAGGCATCGCACTTTTCAAATGCGATTTGATTGTCTGGATATCCTTGCTGAAGAGTGCAATATCACGCTCAGGCGAGATGCGTCTCGGGTAGGAATTCAGGAACCACAGCATCAGACGCTCAACGGTTTCTTCCAGCTCACGCAAGGCTTTCAATTGCGCCATGGCAGGCATTTTACCATCCAGTGCCTCAATGTCAGACCAGATTTTCGAAAGGTCAAATACATCATGGACAACGACGAAAGCGTTCATGATCTCTTCCAGCGAGAAGCCTGTATCGGAAATCAGCTTCTCGACAAAAGACGGTCCTAAGCGGTTGATCACTGTGGACGCAAGAACCGTTGCGAAAATCTCGCGTTTCAGGCGGTGTTCCTTAATCTGCTTTTCAAATTTCTTCTGCAAAGGCTGCGGGAAATAACCGATCAGCCAACGATCTGCCAGTTTTTCCGAAGGCAGACTGGTTTTTAAAATCGCCTTTTGCAGCGTGATCTTGGCATAGCAGGATAAAACGGCAAGTTCAGGACGTGTCAGACCTTTATGCTTTTCACGGCGGGCTTCAATCTCGTCATCGGAGGGCAGAAACTCGACTTTGCGGTCCAGTAATCCGCGAGCCTCAAGATCACGCATGAAGAAGGCATGATTGTCCAGATGCGCAGACGCACATAATTCCATCAGACTGAGGGCCTGCGCTTGCTGGTAGTTATGGGCCAGAACAAGGCTTGCCACTTCTTCGGTCATTGTTTCAAGAAGCGTGTTGCGTGATTTCAATGTCATGCCTGAATTTTTGGCATCGACCATTTTGTTTAAGAGAATTTTGATGTTCACTTCATGGTCAGAAGAGTCCACGCCCGCCGAGTTATCGATAAAGTCGGCATTGATGCGACCGCCATTTTGCGCATATTCAATACGCGCACGTTGGGTCACAGCAAGGTTTGCACCTTCGCCGATCACTTTGGCGCGAACTTCGGTTGCATCAATGCGCAGCGCGTCATTCCCCTTATCGCCCGCGTCCGCATGGCTCTCGGTCGTGGCCTTGATGTAAGTCCCGATACCGCCGAACCACATCAGATCCGCCTCCATGTTGAGGATCATAGTGATGAGAGCATTGGGTGACAGTTTCTTTTCATCCGTTTTCAGCA